>CAZHTO010000058.1:0-13032 GCA_964535845.1 uncultured Demequinaceae bacterium
GTGCCGGCCATCCACAGCTGGATGGTCACGGACCGCCGCCACCAAAAGCGCTACCTCAACACCACTGCTTTGCAGGGGATCAAGAAGCTCCGCGAAGCTGGCAGTGTGGTCGAGGCAGACACGCTCGAGGAGTTGGCTGAGAAGCTGGGGCTGGACAAGGACACCTTCAAGGCGACTATTCAGCGCTTCAATAAGTTTGCCCGTAACGGTGTGGACGAGGACTTTGACCGCGGCCGCACGGCGTACGACAACTACTACGGCGACCCAAGCCTCAAAAACCCCAACCTAGGACCCATCGAGCGCGGCCCGTTCCGTGCGTTCAAGGTTGTTCCCGGGGACCTCGGCACCAAGGGTGGGCTATTGACCGACGAGCACGCACAGGTACTCGACACCAAGGGCAAGCCCATCGAAGGGCTGTACGCGGCTGGCAACGCCTCGGCAGCGGTCATGGGACGCACCTATCCTGGTGCAGGGTCGACCATTGGTCCCGCGACCGTGTTCGGCTTCCTTGGAGCCAAGCACGCCGCTGGCCGTGTGGCGAGCGACGCCTAAGCGACACTCAAGGAGACCAGCATGTTTGGTAAGAAGAAAGACAAGGTGGCCCCCGCATCGGCCGCTGAAGATACCGCTGTGGAGCAGCCGCAAGGCGGCGCCACCGGGCTGTCCGGCGACACCAAGATCAAGGACTGGTTCGCGCACCCGCAAGGAGGCCCGGTCCTGCGCAAAATGCTCGCCGAGGCCGGCCAAGACGAGTCGCAACTCAACCCGGTCCGCAACTTCGCCATGAAGCGGCTCATCCCTATGAGCAAGGGCAGGTTTTCCGAGGCGATTATTGACGACCTGGTCGCCAAGGCAGAGGCGCACGTCCCCGTACCCGGGGATAGGGCCGATGCGGGGGCGGGGCAGACTTCTGCCGCGCCTTCTGGGCAGGACGACTTTGATTTGCCTGAGTTCGTCGAGAAGATCACGCCGGGCCGCTTTGACGGCAAGACAATTATTGTCACCGGTGCCGGTTCTGGGATTGGTCGCGCGACGGCCTCGCGCATTGCGCGTGAGGGCGGCCGGGTCATCGCCGCAGATATTAACGAGGCGGGCCTGCTCGAACTAGTGGCGGAACACGAGGGACACGACATTGTTTCTGTGGTCGCGAACGTCACCCAGCAAAAGGACATCGCTGCCATTGTCGAGGCCGCAGGGGAGCGCATTGATGGGCTCGCCAACGTTGCGGGGATCATGGACAACATGACGCCGCTACATGAGGTCAGCGACGACGTGTGGGACCGAGTGGTGGCGGTCAACATGACCGGGCTGTTCAAGCTCACCCGGGCGGTGCTACCGGCAATGCTCAAGGTGCACGCGGGATCGATTGTGAACATCACCTCCGAGGCTGGCCTGCGTGGCTCCGCTGCGGGGCTGGCGTACACGGCGTCCAAGCACGCGGTGGTGGGCATGACCAAGTCCACGGCCTTCATGTACGGACCGCAGGGAATCCGCGTCAACGCAGTCGCCCCCGGTGGCGTCATCACTGGTATTCAGGCGTCGTTTGACTCGGAACTAGGCCAGGGCCGCATTCAGCGGGCGATGGGAGCCATGCCGGATCCGGTGGGTCCCGAGTCGCTCGCAGCATCCATCACGTTCCTGTTGTCGGACGACGGGCACAACGTCAACGGCGCGATTGTGCCGTCGGACGGTGGCTGGTCCGCGGTCTAACCGCGAGGCCACTCCAGCCGGCGAGGGTCGGGACCGCTTGTGAGGAGCGGTCCCGACCCTTGAGTCTTTGTTGGGGTGCGGACGTTGCCGTCGGTGCTACCAGCGCATGCGAAACCCATAACCCCAAGCTCCTAAATTATGAGTTAGAGTTTATGTCATAACTGTTGAAGGTGGTGTTATGGCATCGCAAGCATGGCCTGCTCTCACTTGGGAGCCGCGTACGTGGCAATCCTCCGCCTCGTGGGGAGTCAACGCAGACCAGCATGCCGGTGTGGTGAGGTATGAGGCTGCGGTGCCTGCGTTTATTTCAGAGGCGATGCCGGTTCTTAGCCAAGACACGTCAACTGCTGCTCGACTAGCCGAGCATGAACTGAGTCGCTTAGATGCAGAGCTTGGCTCGCGCATCTCTACCTTTGCCCCGGTGCTACTGCGCTCCGAAGCCGCGTCGTCATCACAGATCGAGAACTTGACCGCGTCGGCACGTGCAATCTTCAGTGCGGAACTAGGTGCAAAGACCGGGGGCAACGCGCAACTGATCAGCGCTCACACCAGGAGCCTGGAGGCTGCGATTACGTTGGCACACGAACTGTCGCCCAGTTCGATTCTCGAGATGCACCGAGTGCTGATGGAAACCCAGCCACGGCACTCGCCAGGGCAGTGGCGTCAAGAGGCCGTATGGATTGGCATGAGTGCCGAAAGTCCGGCGGGGGCTGAGTTCGTAGCTCCACATCACTCACGAGTGCAGGAACTTATCGATGATCTTCTGGAATTTTGTGCTCGTGAGGACGTAGCGCCGTTAGTGAGGACGGCGCTCGCTCACGCGCAGTTTGAGACCATCCACCCCTTTACTGATGGCAATGGGCGCACGGGGCGAGCGTTAGCGCAGGCCATGCTCAGGCGATCTGGGGTGACGCGCAACCTCGCATTGCCGGTTTCCGCGGGTCTGCTCGCAAATGTTGAGGGTTATCACGCTGCGCTCACTGATTACCGAGCCGGCCACGTTGAACCCATCGTGATGGCGTTTGCGGAGGCCACCGCACGAGCAGTTCGCAACACTCGTACGCTGGTCGCACAACTGGAGGACGTGCGCGCATCATGGGCGTTGCGATTGCGGGTGCGGAGCAATTCAAAGGCGTGGCCGCTCCTCGATGTACTCATTCGGCGCCCCGTGCTGACGGCAGCGCTTGCGGCGCAAGAACTCGGCGTTAAGCAACCCAATGTCTATCCCGCGCTCCGCGCTCTCGCGGAGGCCGGCATCGTGAAGTCAAAGAACGAGCACCGGCTGGGGCCTTTTTGGCGTGCGGATGAGGTCCTAGCCGCAGTTGATGCGTTCGCGGTACGCGCCGGTCGACGCGAAGTTCCCTGAGGCGAGCGCGAACTTCTTCGTGTCAGAGGCTAGGTGCTTAAGGCTGCAGGGCCCCCGAGATCGGTGCAGTCGACCTCGACGGTGAGGTGCCGGGACAGGTACTCGTTGTCAGCGGTGTCGCCGTGAGCGGACTCCGCGAGTTCGGCCCAGTGGTCCCGGCCAATGAGCACGGGGTAGCCGGCCTGGTCACCGTAGTGAGCGCGCGCCAGGGTGCTGCGGGGGTCCGTGGCACCCGCAGCGATCACCGCGCGGGCAACGGCAGTCGTGAGTGGTGACAGAGCTGCGGGGGTGATCAACACGGCGTCGGCGCTCGAGGTTGCGGCGGCTGCCAACCCGACCTTGAGTACGGCCGCTGAGCCTGTAGCCCAATCGGTGGCGACCACCGCCAAGGCGCCACGGGGTACCTGCCTGGCCACCGCATCGGCCCTATCACCCAAGACCACAATGACCTCGCGGCAACCCGCCTCGTGAAGCGTGGCCACTTGGGCGGCAAGCTCAGTGACGGGAGCGTGGGCTGCGAGCACGAGTCCGGTGACGTCCATGGTTCTCATCCTAGGTCGCGCCGTTGTGCGGTGAACGGCCCGCGAAATGTTCGGAAGTTCCGTCAACTGCCCGCAAAACTGGGGTGTTTTGGGTGAAGCCGAGGGGTGACTCGTGTAAACATCCGTCGATGTGGCAGATGGTTGCACAGCCCTACGTAGCGGCCAGGCCCGTGATGTCGGTTACGGGGGGACGGCTGCGGTGACCCACAGTGGTGACGGTCACCGTGATGAGCGCGGCCAGCACTAGCCCGGCAGCAACGTGTAGTTGCACCAGTAGTGCTCCGGTACAAGCGCCCAGCCCGATGAGCAAGATCGCGCTGATGCGCCGACGCCAATATGAGAGGCCCCTACGGCCAGTCGCCGTGTCTGCCGCTAACCCCGCAATGGTTGACGTCACCGCGACCGTAGTAATGTCTTGGACGGCGATATGCCTGGCAGTTGCTGCCTGAAGGCCCATGGCGACACCAAGGGTGGCGATGAGTAGCGTGGTCGCGGGCCTGGACAATGAGGGCTCGATCAGGATGACGACGGCCAAGGTCACCTGGACAGATGCCACCACAAGCAACAGGCGGGTGGTCTTGAGCGACCACCCGGCGTCGGATCGGTGCAGAGCGCGCCCGCCAAACGCGGCGCCGGTGATAAAGCCCAGCAGCGCCACCAGCGGGCCCAGCACCGGCAGGTCAGTCACGTCCGCCAGACCCATACCCAAAATCACCACGTTGCCGGTCATGTTGCCCGTGAATACCCGGTCAAGCCCCAAGTACCCCACCGCATCGATCACGCCAGTCGAGAACGTGAGCGCCAGCATCAGCCACACGTGGGTGCGTGCGACGTCCAGTCGCAGGGCTTTGCCCATGGTGGCCTCCTTGTGGCAGGCCGCACCGCTACATCGACCGGTCGTGCCGGTCTTGGCTGGTGCGCCGGTGGTCTCGATCAAGGCTATGGCACGGACTAGGCCAAGGGCGTGAGGATCGGCGGCTTTGCGTCGGTGGCTGGCTCGGAAGGTGCTAAGTGGTGTTGACGGGGTTCATCGTAAGAGTGACGATTGTTCCGGGCCCACATCCGCGAAAGGAGGCCCGCAGTGAGCGCAGCGCGCATAGGCATCATCCTTAATCCAGCAAAAACCGAGAAGTCGGATTTGGAAAAAGCCATAGTGCCATTACTCGCGCCCTACCCTGACACCAAGGTGTCCTGGTACGAGACGACGGTCGACGACCCGGGTCGCGGTGCAGCGCGCGATGCTGTCGAGGCCGGCGCGGACCTCGTTGTGGTAGCGGGCGGCGATGGCACGGTACGAGTGGTAGCTGAGTACCTCGCTGACAACGGGGCCGCAGTTGAGCTGGGGATCATTCCTCAGGGCACCGGTAATCTTCTCGCCCGTAACTTGGATTTGCCACTTAGCGACGTGTCCAAGGCCGCGGCGCTCGCATTGAGTGGAAAGACACAGACGATTGACATCGGGTGGGTCGAGACTGGCAAGGGAGCGCACACTCAGCGAAGAGCCTTTACGGTGATGGCTGGAGTAGGCATAGATGCGCACATGATCATTGAGACGGCTGAGGGCCTCAAGGACAAGGTGGGCTGGCTCGCTTACATCGAGTCATTAGGCCGGGCGTTGGCCGCCAGTGAGGTTATCGAGATGGATGTGAGCATTGACGACGACCCAGTCGCACATGAGCAGGCTCACACACTGATAGTTGGCAACTGCGGCATGCTGCAGGGCGGCATCACGTTGTTGCCGGACGCAGACCCTGCGGACGGAAAGCTGGACCTACTTGTGCTGAGCGCGGAGGGCATCACCGGCTGGCTCGACACATTGCGAACCATGTTGTGGGACAACGGGATCAAGCGGCTGGTCAAGCGAGGGGGCACGGCTCAGAGCAGTGACTCGGTCACCAATCGACAGTTCAGCACCGTCACTGTTGACCTTGATAAGCCGCGCATATTAGAACTCGACGGTGACGAGGCAGGGGAGTGCACGCGCATGGCGTTCAGCGTGCACTCCGGGGCACTCAAGGTTCGTTCACTTAAACCCTGAGGGGCTTAAGGGAGTGTCGCTGTAGGGGCCTCAGATACCCCCACCTCCTCTAATTCGCTACCCACGTCCGAGTAGTAATCGACGAGCGGCACACCCCATGTGGTTCGCTCCACAGAACCGTCGGGCCAAAAGATCGCGACGTTCTTGGGGGAGACAAACACTTGTGTCATATCCACCTGCCCACCGTCTTCAAGAACAAACCGAACTCCAGCGGCCGGCGACCCTGCCAACTTGTCCTTGAGGTCGCCGAGCGATCCCACGGGCATGTCTGTGAACGCCTCCACCAGTTCGGTCACCAATGCGCGATCATCAATGGTGGTGTGTGACACCGGAGAGCTTTCACCCGGGTAGTCATAGAAGTACAACTCGATCGTCTCGACGTCGGCAGCATCGAGTGCGATGGAGCTTTCCGATTGCGAGCACCCAACTAGGGCGAGGATCGACATTGCGCCTACGGCAGTGAACCTGTGCGCTAGCGCTCGGCCAGGCCGGGTCGTGCTCCGCTGAGCGGCCAAGGTTAGGTCAACCTGAACTTGGTGTTGGAGCCCGCGAGCCCCGAGTTCAAAATGATATTGGTGTGGTTCGACCAGCCATAATGGGTGATGAAAAAGCCGCCTTTGGTTTCGCCATATGCGACGACAGCGTGCGCACCGGTTTTCTTATTACCAGTGGGAATTTTGCCAAAGATGATCACGGGATAGCCCTTGCGGATGTCTGACATGGCATTAATCTTGCCGAGCGCCCACGAACTCGCGTACTTGACCCCCTGGTTCTTGGCGTTCCAGTTCAGGCGGTCCTTAACGTCCCGGGCCCACGAACTATTGCCTGACTTGCCCTGCAAATAAGTCGCGAAGTTGGGTGAGCTCGTCATGTTGGTGCCACTGCGATATTTCGAGGGAAGGAGCTTGCGTGCCGACGACCGCGCGTGCCAATAGCGAGTCACGATCGAACCCGCGACCCAGCCGCAAATCCCTGAGTGGTTTGGGTACACGCGGCTCCCGGTGATGTAGCTGTAGTTCGGCACGCGGCTCTTGGCATCGCCTGACTTCAGGCGAGGGAGCTCCGCCGGAGCGGCGGCGAAGGGAGTGACCGTGCCCATGTTCGTCAGCGGTGACGACACTGTGGTCTCGCGGACCAAGGTCTCCCGGAAAAATTGGGCGGTATCAGGGGCCATGGCTTGGAGCTCGCGCGCTGGCGATGTTTTACCAGTAAAAATCTCCGTGCTGAGGCTACCGCGGGTGCGGTAGTACTGGCCGGGCCCCATATACGCGAGGTCTCCATCGAGTGCTCGGTAGGGGCTCAGCGCCGTGGGGGACGCCTCGAGAACAGACTGTTGCGAGGATTCGACGACCAGATAGCCGCCCGTGGCGGCTTCCCATACTTCGAGCCCGTCCTGGAGCCCGCGGGTATCGAACGGAGTGCCCGTAGGCAGGTACTGGTCGGCGAGAGCGCGGCGCCAATCGGGCACCCGTGGTGACAGCCGATCCGTCGCTTGTGCCGGCGAAGCTGTGAGGGCTCCAGCACTGAGGCCGGCGCCTGCTAAGACTCCAAGTCCCAGCAAAAAGGTGCGGCGTTCGAGTTCATTTGGGTACGGCGACATTACAGGACCTCCACTTAGGTGACTTGACACAAAACTTCCGGCATTGCGGTACGACGTAGTGCCAGGTCATTCTCGACATCGGGAGGGACCTGTATGACGCATAGTCCTCCTGTTCCCAAAGGGTGTCAATACCCTAAAAAAGAGGAATATCCCTTTGCCCGTTTGCCGAGCGTGGCTTTTCAGGCGACGCAGTCGCCCTGTCTGCTGCAGCGGTGGCGTGTGTCGTTGCGCAACCACCGCATCGGCCGCCTGATTTTCTCTAGCCCTCACGTAAGGCGGGGGTAATCCCTGACAAGAGTCCGGGGGCATGTTCGTCCGCGCGGCCGACGAGGATATTGAGGACAAACCGCTACGTTTTATGCATGCCCGCAATCGCTACGCAAGGCCTTACCAAGAGCTTTGGCTCTGTCAGGGCGTTGACCGACCTGACTGTCGATATGCCCGCCGGTGTCGTGGGACTGGTCGGCGCCAACGGAGCCGGCAAGTCGACCTTCATCAAGATCCTGCTAGGACTGCTCCCGCCCACGTCCGGGACCGCGTCCGTCCTGGGAATGAACTGCCTCACAGACGGCCTGCGCATTCGCGAGATCGTTGGCTACATGCCCGAGAGTGAGTGCCTGCCGCCAGACGTCTCGGCCACCGAATTCATCGTGCACATGGCGCGCATGTCCGGGTTGCCTACCGCTGTAGCGCGTGAACGCACCGCCGACACTCTGCGACACGTAGGGCTATACGAAGAGCGCTACCGCCCGATCGGTGGATACTCGACCGGCATGCGCCAGCGGGTAAAACTCGCCCAGGCACTCGTACACGACCCCAAGTTGGTGCTGCTCGACGAACCGACCAACGGGCTCGACCCGGCTGGACGTGACGACATGTTGGGGCTCATCGCGCGCATTAGCGCCGACTTTGGCATCGCCGTTGTCGTGACCTCCCACCTGCTCGGGGAGCTCGAGCGCATTGCCGATCACATCGTGTCGATCGAGGCAGGGGTGTTGCAACACTCAACGTCCACAGCAGCGGCCACCGGCTTTAGCGGAACTGTCCTCGTCGAAGTCACCGACCGGGGGCCCGACATTGCCGAACAGCTCCGCGCCCTCGGCGCCGGTGTGACTACCGGTGCCGAGCCGCACAGCTTTGTGCTCGCAATGGAGGACGAGCAGGTACTCGACCAGCTCTGCACCATCGTGGTCCAGCACGGTGTGGGCCTGGTCCGCATGGAGCGCGGTCGCCACCACCTCACCGAAATGTTCACCACGCCGCAGGAGGCCCTCCATGGCTGACCCATCTTTGGCGCCTGGCGCCGCATCCGCACCCCCGCCTTCAGGCGGAGTCATCCACGACATCGGCTTCCGCCACTACGACGGGCCGCGTCTAGGTCGAGGTTGGATTGTTCGCTCACTGCTCGTAGAAACCTTCCGTGGCGTCTTTGGATTTGGACGCCCCGCGAAAGCCAAGATTATGCCGTGGATTTTGGTGGGAATTCTCATGGCACCTCCTCTGGTGTTCGCGCTGGTCGCGGTGCTCCTGGGGCTTGATGAATTGCCACTGTCGTACACCGCTTACGCCCCCAGAATGTCGATCGTGATCGCGCTATTTGTTGCCAGCAGAGCGCCGTACTGCGTGTCGAGAGACCTGCGCCACGGAGTCATGCCGCTCTACCTGTCGCGGCCCATTAGCCGCACCGACTATGTGCTTGCCAAGTTCGCGGGCCTCGCGCTCGGAATATTTGCGGTGCTCGCCGCGGTGCAAACGTTGCTGTTCGTCGGAGCTCTACTCGCAAAGCTACCGCTGGGCGCTCAAATCACCGGCTACCTCCAAGGGCTCACCGTCGCAGTGCTGTTATCGCTCGTACTCAGCGCCATAGGACTAGTCCTTGCTGCCTATACACCCCGCCGTGGGCTCGGAGTCGCCTCGATCATCACCGTCCTGGTGGTGCTGAGCGGCTTCGCGGCCGCCGTGAACTTTCTACTCTCACGTCACGGCAGTGAGATGCTCGGCGGTTACATCGCGGCGCTCGATCCGTTTGCGCTCGTCGACGCGGTCGCGGTCTCGTGGTTCGGAGTCAGCTCCGATTTTGGGGTGGAGATAGATCTAGGGCTTGCGGGTGGCGCAATCTTCACGTTGGGCGTTGCGGGAGTGGTCGCTGGCGGCATCGGGCTGCTGGTACTCCGATACAGGAAGGTCGGTGTGGCGTGAGCACGCTTCAACTCACTGGCGTCTCGCGCTGGTATGGCGACGTGGTTGCCGTTAACGACGTGACCATGACTGTGGGGCCAGGTGTCACCGGGCTTCTTGGGCCTAACGGTGCAGGCAAGTCGACCCTCATCTCGATGATGGGTGGCTTCTTAGCACCCTCGGCCGGCACTGTGACCCTCGACGACGCTCCCGTATGGCGCAATACGAAGGCATACCGGTCAATAGGCATGGTTCCCGAGACTGAAGCGATGTACGACATGGTGTCGGGCTGGGAGTTCGTGCTCGCCAATGCGCGCTTGCACGATCTCCCAGATCCGGTCGAAGCCGCACGTGCAGCGATCGAGCAGGTCGACATGATGGACGCGAAGGACCGCGACATTTCCGGGTACTCAAAGGGCATGAAGCAGCGCATCAAGATGGCGACCGCCCTGGTGCACAACCCCCGGGTGTTGCTACTCGACGAGCCCTTCAACGGCATGGACCCGCGTCAGCGCATGCACCTCATGGAGCTCCTTAAAACGCTCGCAGCCCAGGGCCGCACCGTGCTGTTCAGCAGTCACATCCTCGAAGAGGTTGAGCAAATTGCGGACACGATCGAGGTGGTGGTCGCAGGCCGGCACGCAGCATCAGGGGACTACCGTCGCATTCGCCAACTCATGACGCAGCGGCCACACCACTACACAGTTCGATCCAGCGACGACCGCGCGCTCGCGGCCGCGATCATCTCGAATGGCTCGGCGACGAGCGTCGATTTGACGGGTGGCTCACTCGCTATCCAGACCTCCGACTACGGCCGCTTTGTCAAGGCACTGCCCCAGGTTGCGCAAGAGCGCCAGGTGCGCCTTCTGGAGGTCACGCCGGCTGATGAATCGCTCGAGAGCGTCTTCGCATACTTGGTGGCGCAATGAGCGCACACAGAATGGGGCTGTCACGATGAACGCGACTGTCATAGGACTCACAGCTCGCGGCCTGCTGGGCAGACGCCGCGCTGTGCTGTTGGTGATTTTGCCGCTGCTACTTCTTGTGTTGGCAGGGCTCACTCGGTGGGCGTCCGGTGGGTCAGCGGGCGCCTCGAGTGCTCTGGCGAACGGCTTCGCACTGGGGACATTGTTGCCACTGATGTGCTTGCTGATCGCCACTAGTGTGATCGGAGCGGAGATCGACGATGGGTCGATTGTCTACATGCTCGCCAAACCGCTCAAGCGCAGCGTGATCGTGTTGTCGAAGGTGGTCGTGGGGCTCGCCGCGGTGATCGTGTTCGCGGTGCTGCCAACAGTGCTCGCCGTGATGATCGCTGGGGACGAGGGTGGGCAGTTGATGCTTGCCTTCGGAGTTACCGCACTGTGTGCTGCGGTTGCCTATACGGCGATCTTTGTCATGCTCAGCATCGTCTCTCGCAACGCGGTAGTCATTGGCCTGCTTTACGCATTGCTGTGGGAGAACGTGCTTGGCGGCTATGTCCCAGGGATTCGCGCCGTGAGTGTCCGCCAATGGGCGATGTCTGTGGGGGAGCAGATGCTCGGCTCCCGCGCCGTGGAGTGGTCGTTTACCTCTGAGGTGGGAATGGTCACTGGGCTCATTCTGCTCGCGCTAGCGACGGCAGGCGCAATCTATTTAGGCACCCGCAAATTGAGCACACTGACACTCAACTCAGTGGCCTGACACCGTCGCCGCAAGCAAACTAGCCTCCGTACTGACCCAGCCGCATACGAAAAGAGGGGCCGGGTGCATCACGCACCCGGCCCCTCTGCTGTCGCTTTTCTATGACCGGTGCGCTTTGTAGTACTCGAGGAGCGCCTGCGTCGATGGATCCTGCGCAGCTAGCGCATTGGCGTCACCCTCGACTGCCGGGGCAATCTGCAGAGCGAGCTGCTTGCCGAGCTCGACGCCCCACTGGTCGAAGCTGTTGATGCCCCACACCACCCCCTGAACAAAGGTGATGTGCTCATACAGCGCGATCAGCTGTCCAAGCACGGCAGGGGTGAGTGACGGCGCAAAGATCGACGTGGTGGGCCGGTTGCCTGCAAACGTGCGAGCAGCGACGAGCGCACCCGTGGTGCCCTCTGCCTCAACCTCTTCGGCAGTCTTACCAAAGGCGAGTGCCTTCGTTTGCGCCAAGAAGTTGGCGAGAAACAGGCTGTGAACGTCCTGGTCGCCGTCCTTGAGGTCGTAAGCAGGGTTCACCACGGCAATGAAGTCCGCGGGAATGAGCACCGTTCCCTGGTGGATGAGTTGATAGAACGCGTGCTGACCGTTGGTGCCGGGCTCGCCCCAAAACACTTCACCGGTCGCGGTGGTGACAGGGCTACCGTCCCACCGTACTGACTTGCCGTTTGACTCCATGGTGAGCTGCTGCAAGTAAGCGGGGAAGCGATGCAACTGTTGGGCATAGGGGAGTACGGCGTGTGACTGCGCGCCCAAGAAGTTCACGTACCAAATGTTGAGCAGGCCCATCAGAACCGGAACGTTCTGCTCGAGGGGCGTCTGCGCCACATGCTGGTCTACAGCGTGGAACCCAGCGAGAAGCTCGCGGAACGGCTCCATCCCCAGCGTGATCGCAAGCGACAGCCCAATGGCGGAGTCAACGCTGTAGCGACCACCTACCCAGTCCCAGAATCCAAAAGCGTTGGCCGGGTTGATGCCAAATTCCTCAACCTTGTCGAGTGCTGTCGAAACTGCGACAAAGTGGTGTGCCACCGCATCGGCTCTTTTCACGTCGTCAGACACGTTGACGCCAGCGAGGCCCAATTGCTCCCACAGCCACGCGCGCGCGAGGCGTGCGTTCGTGAGCGTCTCGAGGGTGGTGAACGTCTTCGAGGCGACAATGAAGAGCGTGGTTTCGGGGTCCAGGCCTTTGACTTTTTGGCCCATGTCGGTGGGGTCGATGTTGGAGACAAAACGCGCGGAAATGCCTGCGTCCGCATAGGGCTCGAGGGCTTCGTAGACCATCACTGGGCCTAGGTCAGAGCCACCAATGCCGATGTTGACCACGTGCGTAACGCGCTTACCGGTGATGCCACGCCACTGGCCTGAGCGAACGCGTTCCGCAAATTCGTCGATGCGGTCGAGGACCTCGTGAACATCCCCATCGATGTCTTGGCCGTCGACGTTGAGCGCGGGCTGGGAATCGGCAGGGCGGCGCAACGCAGTGTGAAGCACTGCGCGGTCTTCTGTGGTGTTGATGTGCTTACCGGCGAGCATGGCGGTGTACCGCGCAGCAACGCCTGTTTGCTCGGCAAGGCGCACGAGCGAGCCAACAATCTCGTCGGTCACAAGACTCTTGGACAAGTCGACGTGCAGGTCACCTAGTGGCAGGCTCATTCGCTTAGCGCGGCCGGGGTCATCGGCAAACCAGCCGCGTAAGTCGGGGGTGAAGGTCTGCTTGTGGGCGGTGAGTTCGGCCCAGGCGGACGTGGACGTGGGATCGATTGGTGCGTTCACACGTACCAGGTTAGTCGCCCTGAGCGGTAGCGGTGTGGGACTACCACTACGGCCGATGCGCGGGAACAGCAATGGGGCCCACGTTGCCGTGGGCCCCATTGCTGTGTGAGTAGTTTTAGAGCTGGTTGAAGCGGTA
>CAZHTO010000059.1:0-10634 GCA_964535845.1 uncultured Demequinaceae bacterium
GTGAGGGCCGCACGCGTTGTTACCGATCATGCCGCCCAAGGTCGCCCGGTGAGGGGTGGACGGATCCGGGCCAAACCGCAACCCGTGCGGCGCCGCAGCCTGCTGAAGAGTCGACAACACTACGCCCGGCTGCACGCGCGCGGTGCGCGCATCCGGATCGAGCTCAAGAATCTGGTTGAGATGACGGCTCACGTCAATTACCACCCCAGGGCCGATGCTGTTGCCAGCTACCGACGTGCCTCCCCCACGCATGGTGACAGGCGCATCGGCCGTGCGGGCAGCAGTAAGGGTGGCGATGAGGTCGTCAGTGTCGCGCGGGAAGACGACCACGGCTGGCGGCACGCGATAGTTAGAGGCGTCGGTCGAGTACTCGGCGCGGCGGCGCGGGCTCGTGTCGACGTCGCCAGCGACCGAGTCGCGCAAATGGGCGGCGAGATTAGCCGTCTCGGGAGCGATGCTGGTCACGCATTCATTGTTCCACGGTGTGCATCACACAAGATCTAGGCCCGAAGCGTACATAACGGACATAGCCGGCGTGCCCAGAAAAACGTCGAAACGATTCGTGCTAAGAATCACCCTGTGACTTTTGTCACATCAGGCTACTGGTGTCACATCAGTCACACCAGTAACAAATCGCCGTTGACAGTGTGAGAAAAGTCACTAGCGTTGACCTCGCGAAGGGCACGGTAACGCACTCATGCGTCCGTGGCGTCAAAACTGGGGAGTACCAAATGAAAAAGCTGGGGATAAGACTTGCAACCGCACTCGCGGCTGCAGCACTAGTACTGGTTGGCGGTGTGGCACCTGCCGCACAAGCCACAGGTTGGCACAACTGGGACTGGAAAAACGACAAGAAGCACGATACCAAGTACGACTGGAAGCAAGACAAAAAGCACGACAAGGGATCGGACTGGAAGGCTCCAAAGAAGAGCCCCAAGCCGAGCCCTAAGCCAAGTCCTAAGCCGGACAAGGGTCACGACAAGCACAACTGGACCTACGCGGACCCCACGTGCACGAGCTTGACGGTCAAGTACCCCAAGCACGCCAAGGGCAACCACGTCAACGTCAAACTTGAGGGACGCGGAGCAGACGCAGGCAAGACCGTCACGCTTAACTTCCACTCAAAGAAGGACTGGTCCGGCACCAAGACTTTCGACTTCACCACCCACAAGTCATGGCCCAAGTGGTCGCAGTGGTCCGTCACCTGGATCCAGGTTGCAGGCACCAACTATCACTGGCAAGGCGACATCGAGTGCGGTAAGGCACCCGACAAGCCCAACAAGCCTTCCAAGGGCGGCAAGATCTGTGTCTGGGACAGCGCAACGGACAGCCCGATCAAGAAGTACACACCCAAGGTCGGCAAGCACGACATTCCGTGGGTTGACGGCTCAGAGTGCACGCCCAAGCTCAAGACCCTGTGCTTTGACACCCCCGACGGATTCACCATGATCGAAGTCCGCAAGGACGGCGAATACGAGTTCCCCGTGGCACCCAAGGGCGCATGCGACCCGCCAGAGGTCTTCCTAGACGTCTGCGGCCCCGTCCTGGACGACAACGGCGAGAACATCGGCTGGACCAAGACCGAGATCCCCGCAGCTGAACACGCGGACTGGCCATACCCCGACTGGAACGATGACTTGTTCGCAGGCGGATGCGCGGAGCCCCAGGCACCCACGTTGGCAGGGTCGCAGTTGAGCGGAATCTGCATCGCAGATTCGCCTTGGCTCGCATACAACATCGTGGTTCACAACCCCGATGGCGTTGAACTCGACGGTGTCGCTCCAGGTGAAGAGCCCGAAGCCACCATCACGTTCATCAACCCCGATGGCGAAGACTTCGTCATCTCGAGCCTCGCCCTCGGCGCAGGCACCCTGCTGTGGCCCGGCGGCGCCGTGTCACCCGCACCCGGCCTGACCGAAGCCGACATGGATCCATTGGACCCCAGCACCTTCGTCGCCACCGGCTGGCCCGGATGGCACCAGGACGAGTACGGGGACTGGGTCGAAGACACTGACCCCCAGGCGAACGCTGGCTGGACTCGCAACGGAGTCGACGTGCGCGTCGACGTGTCACCCAGCATCTCGTTCACGGTCAGCTACCCGCCCGCAACTGACGAGTGCAACCCTGCTCCACCGGAGGTCTTTGAAGAGGTCCTCGGTGCACCTCCGCTGGACATTGTTGCTCCGCCTCTAGAGGCCGCACCCGTAGCGGTGCCGGTCCTCGCCGAGGCCACGTACACCGGCTAGCCCACCCTTAGCCGGGACACATAACGCCCGCCACTGCGCACCTCAGCGTGCAGTGGCGGGCGTTGTGCTATTCCGGGGGCGGCTGTGCGAGGGCGGGGGCGGCTGTGCGAGGGCGCGTGCGCGCGTGTGCGTGTGTGCGCGCGAGGCCAATAAAGCTGATGGCGTGCCAAAGGACTGTTATTGCTCAACGCGCGGTTGACTTGAGAACAGCCCCATAAGTACCCGTAAACAAGAGGAGCCGCCATGGTCGACCACGAGGCCCACGTGCTAGAGGCCGTCCCCCACGGACTGCTCATTGGCGGCACATGGCGACCCGCAGCCAACCGCGCCAGCTTTGACGTGCGCGACCCGGCTACTGGGGACGTGCTCCACACTGTGGCGAATGCCAACGCCTCCGACGGCACTGCCGCCCTCGACGCCGCGTGCGACGCCTTCCCCTCATGGGCTGCCACACCTTCCCGCGAGCGCAGCGAGGTTCTGCGCCGGGCCTTCGACTTGCTTACTGCACGTGCCGACGACTTTGCCTTGCTCATGACACTCGAAATGGGTAAGCCGCTAGAACAGTCCCGAGGCGAGGTCGCGTACGCCGCCGAGTTTTTGCGCTGGTTCTCCGAAGAAGCCCCCCGCATTACAGGCCGGTACAGCGCCACCCCCGAAGGCACCGGCCACGCGATCGTGTCTCGACACCCCGTAGGCCCCAGCTACCTCATCACGCCATGGAACTTCCCGCTCGCGATGGCGGCCCGCAAAATCGCCCCCGCATTAGCGGCCGGGTGCACCGTCGTGATCAAACCCGCCTCACTCACACCACTGTCAACGCTCGCGTTTGCGGCCCTCCTCGAACAGGCCGGCGTGCCCGCAGGAGTGGTTAACGTCATCACCACAGAGAACTCGAGCGAAATCTCCGCGCCCATCATCCAGGACCCACGACTACGCAAGCTGTCGTTTACCGGCTCCACTGCCGTGGGGGTCACGCTGCTCGAGCAGGCCGCCGCACGCGTGTTGCGCACCTCGATGGAGCTGGGCGGCAACGCCCCGTTCATCGTTTTTGGAGATGCCAACCTGGATGCCGCGGTCGACGGCGCGTTGGCCGCGAAGTTCCGGAACATCGGCCAAGCGTGCACGGCTGCCAACCGGTTCATTGTGCACACGTCGATGGTTCAAGAATTCACCCAGCGTGTCGCCGAGCGCGTCCAAGCGATGCAGGTGGGCCGCGGCACCGAGCCGCACGTCGACATTGGTCCACTGATTAATGCCGATGCCGTCGCTAAGGCCCACGCACTCGTCACCGATGCGATCGAGCGCGGAGCAATGCTACTCACCGGCGGTCATGTTCTCGACAAGGAAGGGACCTTCTACGCCCCGACGGTGCTCGCTCATGTGGCTCCCGGCTCGGACATTTTGCGCGAGGAAATCTTTGGGCCCGTGGTGGCGATCACGACCTTCGACACCGAAGACGAGGCAGTATCGCGGGCCAACGACACCGAGTACGGGCTCGTCAGCTACGTGTACACCGAGTCCATGGAGCGCGGACAACGGATGATCCACCAGCTTGAGACCGGAATGATGGGGCTCAACGTGGGCGTCGTCTCTCACGCCGCCGCGCCATTTGGTGGCTGGAAGATGTCAGGGCTGGGCCGCGAGGGTGGCGCCGAGGGAATCCATGAGTACCTCGAAACCAAGTACACCCTCATGCCCTGACACAGGATCGTCCGGCCCAGCTCAGTCCAGCTCAGCTCAACTCAGTCCAACCCAGTCCAGCTCAGCTCAACTCAGTCCAACTCAGTCCAACTCAGTCCAGCTCAGTCCAGCTCAGCGCAGTTCAGTCCAGCTCAGCCCGGCCCCACCCGCTCCGCCCACCCACAATAGAAACGGCCCCGGCATCCGCAGGGATACCAGGGCCGTTATCTGAGCCGCCTAGGAGAATCGAACTCCTGACCTATTCATTACGAGTGAATCGCTCTACCGACTGAGCTAAGGCGGCAAACACCAGCAGAGCCGGTGCGCCTAGACATCGTAGCGAATCAGCACTGCTTTCCGGAAACTGGCATCTCGCCATCCACCAAGAAGCCGTCGACCGCATCGATGATGCATTGGTTGGAGCGGCCGTAGGCCGTGTGCCCTTCGCCGTCATATGTCAGCAGGGTGGCACCCAAGCGGTCCGCGAGCGACTCCGACCACTTCAGCGGCGTCGCCGGGTCATGGGTGGTCCCGATGATGAGAATGTTGTCGCTCGCCGTCGCAGCCTGGTCGAGCGATGTGATGGGCTCCTTCGCCGCCCACGGCCAGTCCCCACAGCCCACACCGGACGCAAACCACCATCCGAAGGTGGGCGATGCCTCTTGCATTTCGGCGCGGAACTCGAGCTGGTCTTCGATGGTCCACTCCTCGCTTGGATCTCCGTCCAAGCAGCCGATTGCGGTGAAGGCCCAGGTCGAGTTATCGAGATACTCGCCAGTCGCGCCGTCGCGGCTCAGATAGAAGCCCGCGAGTTCGTACAAGAACCCAGCCGTGCCTTCTTCGATCACCTCTTCGAGCGCCATCTGGAGGAACGTCCACGAGGCCTCGTCGTACAGAGTCACGACCACGCCGTACACAAACAGGTTGCCGTTGAGGCCCCAGTCGGTTCCTGTGGGATATGGGTTGGTGAGACTCGTCTCCATCAGCTCGCTCAACTGTGCCTTTTGCGCAGCGAGGCCGCCTGTCAATGGGCAATCACCGCTGGCACTGCACCACCGCAAAAAGTTGGTCAGCGCATTCTCAAAGCCCTCGGCTTGGCCACGCGCCGTCTCAATTCCGGGGAGCAAAAAGTCGACAGCGCCATCGAGCACCAGGCGCCCCACTTTGTCCGGGTGCAGCTCCGCGTAGGTGGCGCCCAGCTGAGTGCCGTACGAGAAGCCGAGGTAGTTGAGTTTCTCGTCACCCACTGCCGCCCGGATCACATCCATGTCACGCGCCGCGCTAGAGGTGTCGACATTCTCGATAATCGCACCTGACTCGACCCGGCAGTTTTCTGCAAATGCCCGAGCAATCTCGTCAGCCTCATCCATGTCCTCCTGGGACTCGATGAGGAAGTCAGTGAGATAGAACTCGTTAACCTGCTCGTCAGTGCCACACTGCACCGGCGTCGACGCACCCACCCCGCGCGGGTCAAAACCAATAATGTCGTACCGCTCCAACAGGTCCGCACCGGCGGTCACTGTAAAGTACTCCAGCAGCTCCAGCCCCGAGGCCCCCGGCCCACCAGGGTTCGTCAGCAGGGAGCCAACGCGTTGGGTCTGGTCTTCTGCCAGGTGGCGGTTGAGCGAGAGCGTCACCTGGTCGCCGTCGGGCTCCGACCAGTCCACAGGCACCTGGATGTAAGCGCACTCGAGGTTTCCGCACTCTTCCCACACGAGGTCCTGGTCGTACACATCATCGACGGGCTCGGCCGGCACGATCGGCTCTTCGACCGGCGCCGCGGTGGACTCGTTATCAGGCGAAACCTGCTCTTTAGGAGGGGTGCAAGCGACCAAAGCCAGCACTACTACGGCCGATGCGGCAGTCACGAAAGCGGACAAAGTGGGACGAGTCATGGGCTTGAGCCTAAACCACGGATCGAGGGCGAAGATTCAGTGTCATCGCCTCTAACGCGAGCACTGGTGCGACATTGCCGGCGAGCCGCTCGCGGGTTTGCGTAAGCGCATCGAGGCTGTGCATGGTGTCGACCAGCGACGTGCGCCGCGCCAACTCCTCGATATGGCCCCGGTGCGACTCGTTCACCAGCGGAACGCGAGCACCCAGCTGGATACAAGACACATCACGGTAAAGCGACATCAGGTCCACGATCGCGCGGTCCAACACGTCACGCTTGGCCCGCGTGGCCCGTCGTTTTTGGTCCTCTTCGAGTTGCTTGACCTGCGAGCGCAGTGCCGGAGGCAGCCGCCCACCGTCGTCAGCTCCCAACATGCGCAACAGTGCATTGCGCTCTTCCACATCGCGCTCTTCTGTGGACGCCTTCGCGTCTTCTTCAGCAACGGCCACCAAGTCCGCAGCCGCCAGCACCGCATCACCCACCCCGCGAATCTCAGTCGCAAGCGCAAGCACCTGATCACGCCGAGCCCGCGCCGCCGGATCCCGCGCTAGACGCCGAGCAATACCGATGTGGCTCTGCGCCGCATACGCGCAGTGACGAGCCAACTCAGGCTCCACACCATCGCGGTCCACCAGCAACTGTGCCACCACCTCCGGGTCAGGCACCCGCAAACTCACCTGCCGCGAGCGCGAGCGGATAGTCACCGCCACATCCTCAGCAGACGGTGCGCACAACAACCACACCGTGCGCGGGGGCGGCTCCTCAATGGACTTAAGCAACACGTTCGACGTGCGCTCAGCCATACGGTCCGCATCTTCCACCACGATGACCCGCCACCGGCCCTCGCTCGGCGACGACTGCGCAATGCCAATGAGGTCACGCACCTCATCGATGCTGATGGTGACCTTCTCCGTAGCCACCAGCGTCACATCCGCGTGCGCGCCGCTAAGCGACGTGACACACGCCTGACACTCGCCGCAGCCCCCTTCCCCGCACTGGAGTGCTGCCGCAAACGCGCGCGCCGCATACGACCGACCCGAACCAGGCGGGCCAGTAATAAGCCACGCATGCGTCATCGCCCCCGAGTCAGAGGCCGCCGCCTGCAACGGCGCAATCGCCGCATCTTGCCCTACAACCTCATCCCACACACTCACGGCGTACCCCATGGCTCCACGCCCCCCGGTGACGCCATAGCGCTCGAACCAGCCCGCGCATCGGCCGTACCAAAACCCACCTTCGCCATACGGGCGGCAACCGCCTGCGCGACATCCGCCGCAACATCCTCAACAGAACGAGCAGCGTCCACCACCACATAACGCTCAGGCTCACGCGCAGCCAAATCCACAAAAGCCTGGCGGATAAGCGTGCGGTACTCCTCCGTTTCTCGCTCCACCCGATCAAGCTCACGGTCAAGCCTGCCCGCGACCGGCTCCATGTCGAGTAGCACCGTCAGATCAGGCAACAACTCCTCAGTCGCCCACCGCGAAATGCGCTCAACCTCCTCGCCCAACCCGCGCGCGCCACCCTGATACACGATCGATGAATCCAAGTAGCGGTCCTGCACCACCACGGCTCCCCGCTCAAGCGCCGGCCGCACCTTCGTGTGAACGTGATGCGCACGGTCAGCGGCATACAACAGGGCCTCTGCTCGCGGCGCCACATGACCCCCATGCATAATCGCCTGCCGCAACTCCTGACCCAGCGGCGTTCCCCCTGGTTCACGCGTGACCATCACGTCATAAGCACCCCCCGCAGGCGCGCGTAAACTCCCAGCCAGAAGGTCGATCTGGGTGGTCTTACCCACACCATCGCCACCCTCAAACACCACAAAAAATCCGCTCATAGAACCAACCTACCGGCGCGCTCCGACACCCGCCGCCGAGCCAAACCCCAACACCCGCGTGGAACTCGCCACACCACCCTGGTCATCACCCTCGAAACCGAGTACATCTAAGCGTGAGGGGATATGAAACGCACAGGCTTGAAGTTAGCGATAGTCACGCTCATAGCGGTCATGCCACTAGGCGCGTGCTCCTCCAGCGAGCCCACCGCACTATTCTTGGGTGACTCGTACACCGCCGGCGTCGAACTGCCCGCGCAAGACCTCCACGAACGTTGGCCCACACGCGTGTCCGAAAGCCTAGGCTGGCTCGAACTCAACGAAGGCTGCGCAGGCGCCGGTTACACCAACGCCGGCCAAGTCTGCATGACCACCTACCGCCAAAGCATCGACGCACTCATCGACGCAGACCCCGACATCATCGTCGTCTCTGGCGGCATGAACGACCTCGATGCCCCCCTAGGCGAAATCGAAGCCGCCGCACACGCCACATTCGTCACCTTGCAGACCACGTTCCCCAAAGCGCGCGTATATGCCGTTGGCGGGGTCTACGCCGCAAACGACGAGAACAGCGCGGCCCTCGAGCAAATCGACACCATCATCGCCACCCAGGCTCAAAACGCAGGCGCCACCTTCATCGACATTGGAGAACCGCTCGCAGACCGCCCCGACCTGCTCACCGCCGACGGAATCCACCCCAACATTGCCGGGCACGCAGTCATCGCCGAACTCACATCGAACGTGATCAGCGCGAACGAATAGGTTTTGTGCGGGCTTGTTCTGGTGCTTGTTCTAGGGCTTGTTCTGGTGCTTGTTCTAGCGCTCGTTCGGGTAGATGAGGCCAATCTGGGTGCGGACCTCATCCATGATGCGCATCACCTCAAGTGAGTCGTCAAGCGTGTGGCGCGGGCTCTCCGTTGCACCGGCTGCAACCTGGCGCGCAACCTCGGCGGCCTGCCACTGGAAGCCGTTGTCGAAGCGGCCGTCATAGGTCCACGTGGTGCCGTCGAGGCGCAGCAAGGTGAACGTCGTGGGTGCATAGAACGTGCCGTCGATGGTGATGGCTCCCTCGGTTCCGCCAATGTGTGCGGTGCACGAGGTGCGGGCCTCCATCGTGGTGGTCAACGAGGCCTGCGCGTTCGGGTAATCGAAGACCATCGAGACCTGGTCATCAACCCCGGTGTCACGAAGCCTGCCTGAGGCATAAATGCGCTCGGGAACACCCAGAATGTCGTGCGCGAACGAGATCGGGTAGATGCCCAGGTCAAGCAATGCACCGCCCGCCAGGTCGGCGCGCACCATGCGCTGGACGTGCGTGAGCATCTGGCCGTGATCCGCCTGGAGCGAGACGATGTCGCCAATCTCGCCGCGGGCGATCGCGGCCCGGATCGCATACATGTGAGGCAAGTGACGAGACCACATGGCCTCCATCACAAACACGCCCTTAGCGCGAGCGGCATCGACAATGAGCTGTGCCTGGGCGGCGTTCTGCGTGAACGACTTCTCAACCAGTACGTGCTTGCCGGCCTCAATCGCGAGCAGCGCAGGTTCGTGGTGGTTGTTGTGAGTGGTGGCGACGTAGACGATGTCCACCTCGGGGTCATTCACCAGCTCCGCATACGTCGCGTACGCCTTGGAGATGCCCTTCTCGGTAGCGAACTGCTGCGCCTTGTCGAGACCCGATGCGGACGCGACCGCGAGCACCTCGGACTGCGTGTACTTAGTCACCGCGTCGGTGAGCTTGCGGGCGATACCGCCGGCTCCGAGAATGCCCCACTTGTAGGCAGGAGCAGACATGGGGTTGGGCGCAAACATGTGTTCCGTGGCAGTCATAGCGCCAGCCTACGACCTGGTGGCTGTGCCCCATGTGCGCCTGGGGGTGCGCGTTATGCAACTGAGGCCCGCAAACCGTACCGAAACCGGCCCAAACGGCCATCTGCGTACGGTTTGCGGGCGAGAGTTGTAGGGCTCATCCAGTTGTCCGTCGCGGTGACGGGTCAGACACGGCTCAAACTGTGTGCAGGGGTGGGGCACAGGCCCGCCGCTATCCACAGATTGCAGACCCCGGCCTAGCCGCCGGCCTGCAGGTGCGTCACCATCGCGGAATGGAACTCGCTGGAGCACTCGCGGCAATGGGTGGTGCCGCGCGATTCTCAGACCTGGTGGCTGCTGGCGTTCCAGCCGGACGGCTCAGATCGCCCCGGGAGCCTGCACAACGAGTGGCACCAGGAGTCTTCGCACTGCCCCAGACTCCGCCAGAGGTGCTCGCCGCCCGGAGGTTTAATGCCCAGATTGGGTGCGTGAGCGCGTGCCTTCACTGGGAGCTTCCGCTGATCACCAGGCCGCTCCGGCCGCACATCGTGATGGGCCGCAGCCGTGGGGGCTCGCTCACCGCGGGCGGCAACATTGGGGCGGTCGTTCATCGCTCCGACCGCCATTGTCTTCGCGACCTGTACGCCAACCCACTCGACGCGATCGACCAAGCAGCGCGCTGCACGTCACCCATTGGCCAGGTCGCGTTGCTCGACCGTGCGATTGCCCTGGGCCTGGTAGCCCCCCAAGACGCTCGGGCACTAACTGTCGGGCCCCGCCGGCGCCGCGAGTGGGTCATCAAGCACGTCGACCCGAGCGCCGAGTCAATTCTCGAGTCCGTTGGCCGGTGCGCCCTGCGGCTTGCTGGCTACAACGTCCAGCCCCAGGTGTGGTTTGGGCGGCACACCCGCGTGGATTTCGTGGTCGAAGGCAAGGTGATAGTCGAGACCGATGGTGCACAGCACGAGCAACCCGGGGCCGTCGCATACGACCGCACTCGGGACCGCGGCCTGCTCCTGCAGAAACTTCCAGTCATGCGTTATGGCTACCCCGAGATACTCCCGTCGCCCACCCTCCTGGTGAAAGATGTCTGGGGCGCCACCGGCCGTGCTCCCTATCGCAACTGGGTCGAGCGGCTCGCGTGGGCGCTCGCCGTGCCTAG
>CAZHTO010000059.1:10734-13022 GCA_964535845.1 uncultured Demequinaceae bacterium
CAACTGACGCCCGCAAACCGTACGCAGGTGACCCAGAATCACCATCTACGTACGGTTTGCGGGCGTCAGTTGTCTATGGCGTTAGTTGTGCAGGACCCCAGTGGCGAAGAGCCTCAGCCCTGCGCGTCGACCTCGGGCAAAGACGGGACACCCGCAAGCACACTGATGGGCGAAAGTTCAACCTCCAGCTGGTCGCCAGCCCCGCCAAACAGCAGTTGTGCATCATAGACGCCCTCGGTGATGAGCTGCGCGGTGCCGCACTCCCAGTTCGGAGTCAGCTCGATGAACCAGCCAGGCCCATCGTGCTCGGGGTCGCCCAACTCAAGCCACCTCACGTCGAACACCCAGTACTCCCCGCCCGCAGACAGCACCAGCACGGCCGGGTCGGCGCTTTCAGGCCGCGCCGGGTCCGCCCATGGCAACTCCCACCCTTCGCTGGCGGTGGCAACTGGGATCGGGTAGCCGCCCACGAGCACGTCATCTCCCCACCCATACAGCCGTCCGGTCTCGATCCAACTGGGCACGGGCGGCAACGGTCCTGCCTCGCCAACCTCAGGACCAAGGTCAGCACCCTCGCCCACCCCGTCCAGAATCGCGGAGCAGCTCAACCCATCCATCCACTCACGAACAGCCACGGGGCTCGCCAGGTAGTCATCAGTCCCATGGGCGGGGAGGTCCGCGAAGTCGGCAGGCGCCTCAACCTCGGGCCCAAAATCCTCAGGCAGCTGTGGGCCCTCTCCGTCGTATACGGGCCCGTTTGGGTCAATCACCACCGTGGCCGCCAGCACGGCCTCTTCTCCCTCAGAGAGAGTCCAGAACTGCACTACTAGGACGCTGTCCATCGGGTTGCCGCGCTCCGCACCGTCACCACCCAGAAGAGCCCCGCATTGCCCGTCCCCTGGCACCTGCATCATGGCCGACGCCTCTTCCATGCCCGGATGCTCAACGTCGCTTTCTGATCCGGCGACCATCGATGTTCCTGCGACCACACCGCCGTCCATCAGCAATGGCACCACCTCCCAGCGCACGGTGTCGCCCCCTAGTCCCATGTGCCACAAGGCTGGTTCGGGGTCCGACTGCAAGAACGCATCGGCCGGAGGCGCATAGTCCGCATATCGCCGGGACTCCTCCCCCACGCCAAGCGCCTCGCTGGTGGTGAGCTCTGCGGCGACCCAGATCGCGCGCTCATAGGCCACCGGATCGTGGACGGTCACGCCGGGAGCGAGAGACAACTCGTCGCCACACATCACCGCGTTGTCACCCGTCAAAACCACTTGCGGCGGGCCATCGACAACATCCGCACCAGGCACGATGTCGTAACGGAACGGGCCAGCACTCACCGCACTGTCAGGCTCCGCCGGCTCCACTTCCTGAACGCCAAAGAATGGCACCGCGGCCCACACGCCCAGCGCGACCAAGGCAATACCGGCCACGGCTCCCATGCCGCCACCCACCGCACGCCGCCGCCGGCCGGAACGCACCCGCGCCCCTAGCGACTCGCGCACATCATCAGAGCTCAATCGCTCCGCGGACCCCGAGGCGCCATCAGCACCAAACCGCCCCAGTTCGTCGTGAAGATTCATGACCGACCCTCCGTGTCCACTACTGCAACGCGCTCGACATTGAACGTCGCATCATCACCGACCTCGGCCGCCAGCCGGTCCAAGGCATCTGAGAGGTATCTCTTCACAGTCCCTACTGCGAGTCCCATCTGCTGTGCCACGTCCACAACGGTCAGGTCGTCATAGAACCGCAGCACTACAGCAGTGCGTTGCTGCGGACTCAGCGCACCGAGCGCCCTGCCCACCGCGTCCGCCACGGCAATGTGATCGGTCGCATCCGGTGACTCGTCACGCACCAGTTGGCCTGGCGCGAGCCGCCGCCACAGTTTGTCGCGGCGGAGCCCGTCCAGGTGCAGGGTGCGCATTGCGGCGCGCACATAGCCCTCGGCCGCGGCCGCGTTGGGGATACGTCGCCGTCGCACGAACACCTTCACAATTGCGTCTTGCACCAGGTCTTCGCCAGCATGCTGCGAGCCCGTCAGCAGATACCCATAGGCCGCCAGTCGCGCAGACGCACGATCGAGCATCTCGCCCATCAGTTCGTGGTCCGTGTTCACGGTGGCCCCTTTCGTCGCCATATGAACGGCCCGTGCGCGCGAAAGGTTGTAGCTGCTCCGCTACCTTTTCAGCGACTGTAGACAACTGAGGCCCGCAAACCGTACACAGATGGCCCTAAGAGGAACTCTACGTACGATTTGCGGGCGACAGTTGTAGCACCCGGGGGGG
>CAZHTO010000060.1:0-8251 GCA_964535845.1 uncultured Demequinaceae bacterium
TCGCGCTCAAGCTCGTGCCCCGCAACCTGCACAATCTCGGCGTCGAATACTCCCTTAGCCCACGCATCGGCCGCATGTCTGTGGCTACGCACCGCGAACTCGTCCTGGCGCTCGCGGCTAATGCCATAGATGTCTGCCAGCTTTTCTGCGCTCTGACCATTCGAGATCGTCCAGTCCTTGCGCAGTGCTGGGTTGACCATTCGCCACCCGATGGACGTGTTCCATGCAGTTTGGTTAGCCGCGGGGAAGGCGCGCGAGGGCTTTTCCAGGACCCAGGGAGCGCGGGTCATCGACTCAGTGCCACCAGCGATGATGACGGATGCATCGCCTGTCTCAATGGCGCGGCTGCCTTGGATGACCGCCTCGAGGCCCGAGGCGCACAGTCGGTTGACCGTCACTCCAGGCACGCTTGATGGCAAGCCAGCGAGCAGGGCGGCAAAACGGGCCACATTGCGGTTGTCTTCGCCTGCCTGGTTAGCGTCGCCCAAAATCACATCGTCAATGCGTGCTGGATCAACCCCCGTGCGCTCAACCACAGCCTTCACCACTGTGGCAGCAAGGTCGTCAGGGCGAACCTCCGAGAGCCCACGTCCATGGCGACCAAACGGGGTCCGGACGGCGTCGTAAATGGCGGCGAGTGCCATCACTTCTCCTCTGCGGTTACGGACGTGGCGTCAATGAGCTCGAACCCAAGCTTTTCGGCGAGCCATGGGACCCCGTGTTCGGTATAGATGTCAGTGACAGCGAGGCCGTCTGAGGTGATTTCGAAGTCCGCATAATCAGTGAAGATGCGGCTCACGCACCCTTTGCCGGTCAGGGGATAAGAGCAGTTCGCCACGATCTTGGGCTCGCCGCTGCGGGTAAAGAGGTCGGTCATCACGAACACGTGTTTGGCGCCAATTGCCAAATCCATTGCTCCACCGACAGCGGGGATTGCGCCTTCTTTGCCAGTCGACCAATTGGCAAGGTCGCCGTCGCGAGACACTTGGTAGGCCCCGAGCACACACACGTCGAGATGACCGCCCCGCATCATGCCAAATGAGTCAGCGTGGTGAAAGTACGCGGCTCCTGGGACTGCTGTGACGGGCTGTTTACCTGCGTTGATGAGATCGGGGTCTACGTGCTCGGGCGCAGGGGAGCCGCCCATGCCAAGCATGCCGTTCTCGGTATGCAAAATGATCTCAGCGCCGTCGCTTAGATAGTTGGCCACCATGGTGGGCGCGCCAATCCCGAGGTTGACGTACGACCCTGCAGGGATCGCGGCAGCGATGTGTTGTGCCATCTGTTCTCTTGTGACGCCGGTCATGCTCGTTCTCCTTGGGACGTGGCAGTGGCGGCGAGCGGGGCGCCAGTGACGTCGACGCCGCCCACGAAAGTGCCGTTGCGTAGCCATGCACGCTCACCGACCGCGACTACCTGGTCGACGAACAGGCCCGGAGTGACCACTGATTCTGGGTCGAGTGCGCCCAGCGGCACCATCGAGTCGACCTGGGCGATGACCGTGCGCGCTGCGGTGGCCATGATGGGGCCAAAGTTGCGCGCAGTTTCTCGATAGACCAGATTGCCCCACCGGTCTGCGTGAAGAGCGCTAATGAGTGCGACGTCACCGTGGATGGGGTACTCGAGTAGGTGCTCCCGGCCGTTAATAACCCGGGTCTCGCGACCTTCTGCCAGTGGGGTCCCTACTGCTGTGGGGCAGTAAAACGCACCTATGCCGGCGCCTGCGGCGCGGATCCGTTCAGCGAGAGTGCCTTGCGGGACCAGTTCGAGTTCGATTTCGCCCGCGCGGAACAGTTCGTCGAACACCCACGAGTCGTGTTGGCGGGGGAAGGAGCACACGATTCGCTTGACGCGGCGAGCCTTCAGGAGTGCAGCAAGACCCGTGTCGCCATTCCCGGCGTTGTTGTTCACGATTGTCAGATCGCTGGCCCCGTGATCAATGAGCGCGTCGATCAGTTCGACGGGCTGGCCCGCGCGACCGAACCCGCCTATAAGCACGGTTGCGCCGTCCGTCACGCTCGCGACCGCTTGAGCTGCGGAGGCGACTTCTTTGTCGACCATAAGGGGACCTTCCTTTGCGAACCATCCGGGTGTTCGCTATGCGAACAGTTGTGCGCTATGCGTCCATAATACTCGGATTGGTCAGCAAGCGGCCGATGCGCGGGCTGAGAAAGCGCTAAATCTCGTCTGCGAGCACTTGTTGCGCTACTTGGAAGGCGCCATTAGCGGCTGGCACACCTGAGTAGATCGCGGACTGAAGAATGACCTCTTTGATTTCGTCCACCGAGAGGCCATTGCGGCGTGCGGCAGCGACGTGCATCGCAAACTCGTCAAGATGGCCATGAGCAATAAGAGCAGTGAGGACGGCCACCGACCTTGACCGCCTGTCTAACCCTGGCCTCGACCAGATGTCGCCCCAAGCGGTGCGCGTGATGAAGTCCTGAAAGTCCGCGGTAAAAGAGGTCGCTGATTGTTGTGCCCGATCCACGTGTGCGTCGCTGAGCACGGCACGGCGCACCCGCATGCCTGAGGCATGGCGCTCGCGATCGGTGGGAGATTCGTCAGCAGAAGTCATGTGGACCCATTCTCGAGTGAGGACAAAAATCGTAGAAGCAGGCGAGCGGTCTGGTCCGGATCATCAACGGGAGGCAAGTGCGATGCACCGGTGATTTCAGCGACGTGGCCATCCCGCACGGTGTCTGCGATCTCCTCCGAGAGAGCCTGTGGCGCAACTTGGTCGTGGGTGCCCCATGCGGCAAGGACAGGCACGTTGATGGAACTCAAGAGAGACCGTCCATCAAACTCACCCAACGCTTCGCAGCAACGCGCATAACTTTCGTCGTCGGTGAAGCTGAGAGTATGGAGCAGCCGGCTCGTGTGAGTGGGCTCGCGGGCGATCGTGCCAGGAGCGAACCATCGCCCGGCAGAGCCAGAGATAAGCGAAGAGGTGCCAGAGGCGCGCACTTGCGCCGCCCGCTCAGCCCAGCCAGCAGGGGTGCCAATCGCCGCGCCCGAACACACTGCCGCTACCGAGCGCACCTGCTCGCCGTGCCGCGCGGCAAGTGCGAGTGCAACGGCACCGCCAATGGAGACCCCCGCATAGTCGAAGGGCTCATCGAAAGCCGCCGCCACCGCATCGGCCAAAGTCTCGATTGACACGTGCTCGTTCGTTGCAGGCGCTTGCCCGTGACCCGGCAGTTCCCAAATGCTGACCCGCCTGGATGCGGCGAGCGCCGGCAAGGCCGCGTCCCACAGCCCAGCAGGAGTGCCAAGCGAGCATCCAAGAACTAACAGGGGAGCGCCCGCCGGGCCCACCGGAACCGTCGTCGCAATCGGCGGCAGGGTCATGTGTCTCCAGCGGTACGCGCCAGGTCAGAAGCGAGACCAGTAGCGGCCGCCGTATCCAACAGGTTGTCGATGTCGATATTGGCGAGCTCGCTGTTCGCCAGCAGGTGCTCACGGAGCTCGGCAATATCGGTGGCTTGCGCGATGGCCTGTGCGGCAGCGTGAGCGCCCAACAGTGGAGTGAGTGCGATCGTGAGCCGCTCGCTCAGAATCGCGGGCCCAGTGAGCGCAAGGTTTGCCGCGGCCCGCTCCGTGTCTACCTCCAGTCGGGACGCGAACTGGGCAGCACGGGCTGACGCTGCGAGCGTAAGTCGCAACAATTCCTGAAGAGTGGGCCACTCCGCATGCCAGGCGCCGTCGGGGCGTTCGTCTACGGCGAGCGCTGCACACGAGTGAAGCGTGGCCCCTAAGTGGGGAGCGCGTATTGCGGCAGACTTCACGAGGACTGGGTCAACAGGGTTGCGCTTGTGGGGCATTGCCGACGATCCGCCTGCTTGCGTGTCCCTGAGTTCACCAACCTCGGTGCGCATCAGCATTGTGACGTCTGAACTGAACTTCCCTAAAGCGTCAGTTGCTTGCACTAGTGCGTCACCCAACTCGGTGACTGGCCAACGTTGCGTGTGCCACGGCGCGCCCGGTGGGCGTAAACCCATCTGCTCGGCGAAGGCGGCGGGAAGTTGTTGCGCGATCGACGTGGCACGCGCGCGGTCGGCACCTGCAGCCTGGGCTACGTCAACAAAAGCAGCCAGAGTGCCCGCTGCGCCACCCAACTGGGCAGGCGTGTCAGCAAGCACCCGTCGCAAGTGCACTGCCGCCCGGGAAATGCCAAGGCCCCATTGACGGGCGCGAAGGCCCATGGTGGACGGCACCGCGTGCTGGGTCAAGGTGCGTGCGGCTACCGGAGTGTGCGCATGCGTATTCGCGAGCGCATCCAGCGCGGCACAGGTGGCATCAAGTTGGTCAATGATGACGGAGACGACGTCCATTGCCACGCGCATCAACGCAGTGTCAATGATGTCTTGGCTGGTAGCACCCCGGTGAATCCACGAGGCGACCTCTGGCGTGGAGGCTTCTTTTAGCGCAGCGGCAAGGCCAATGACCGCCGTCCCGCTGAGCGCCGACCCCCGAGCGATTTCATCCGCATCAATCGAGTGCGTAGCGCGTCGCTGGCTCTCGTGGTCCCACCCGTACTGCTGGGATACCTCGTCCGCCACACTTTGGGGTGCTACACCTACGTGCGCCCACGCCCGCACCAGGGCCACCTCAGCTAAGACCAGTGCATTGACCACTGCCGTGTCAGAGGCCAGGTCAGGAACCTGCGCCCCGAGTGGGACAAGCAGTCGCGATTCTGGCTGAGGCTCAGCCACGTTGTGAGCTGTGGGCAAGAAAAACCGTCTCGTTCTCGCCTTGAAGGCGAATGTCATGGACCAGGTGGCCGTCGGAAAGTCGCGTTGCTACGAGCGTATCCCGCTGGTCGGGGTCTAGTCGCGACAAGAAAGCATCTGAGCCAAGCAGCGCATCGTCCGGAATGTATATCCGCGTGCGTAGCGCATCCGTCACACCTCTGGCGAAGAGCGTGACAGCAAAAAAAGGTGCTCTGCCTGCAACAGAAGCTGGCTGTCGCGTCCACAACTGATAGCGGCCCTCGTCGTCAGTCGCGGCCCGGCCAAAGCCCGTAAATGTGCGGCCGTCGCGTCTGAACGAGCCGCGCGCCCGGGGCACGGTGCCGTCCGTATTGGCCCCAAAAATCTCAATCACGGCATCGGGCACAGGGACGCCATCACCGTCGGTAATGGTTCCCGACAATGTGATGGCGTCAGGACTAAAGGGGTGTGCAACCTCTGCCATACGGTCGAAGTCGAGGCCGAGGGCAAAAAAGGGCCCCACGGTTTGACCAGGTGTGGGCTCCCAAATGGCGGCATCGGGTGCGGGGCTCATGCGGGGTCCTCCTCGTTCTCGAACCAGGTGGCGTCTGGGCCATCAACCACGATGTCAAAACGGTAGGCCAAGGAGAACTCGGGCACCGCGGCATCGTGGTCATAGGCGCCAACCAGGCGGTCGCGATCGGATTGCTTGCGGATGCTGTTGTAGATGGGGTCCAGTGGGAAGAGTGGGTCGTCAGGAAAGTACATCTGAGTGACGAGCCGTTGAAGAAAAGACCGGCCAAACACAGAAAAGTGGATGTGGGCGGGTCGCCAAGCGTTGACATGGTTGCGCCATGGGTATGCCCCGGGCTTGATGGTGGTGAAGCGGTACCGGCCGTGGGCGTCAGTAATCGCACGGCCCATCCCGGTGAAGTGGGGGTCGAGAGGGGCCGGATGGCGGTCTCTCTGATGGACGTAGCGGCCACTCGCGTTCGCTTGCCAGATTTCCACGAGTTGATAGGGGAGCGCGTGACCACGTGAGTCGCGCACTGTGCCGCTCACAGTAATGCGCTCACCCTGAGGCTCGCCGGTGTGGTGGGCAGTGAGGTCTGACTCGATGGGCGCGATATCTCGTTCACCAAAGGTCGGTGACAGTAGCTCAACGCCTTCAGGGTCGACAGGCTCCGGGTTCTTGGTGGGATGGCGCAAGATGCTTGACCGGTATGGCGCAAAATCAAGGACGGTCCGGGGGACATGGATGCCAGTCGCGGCTTGTTGTTCGAGCTGCGCGTGCCGGTCGGCAATTTCTTGCGAAATGGCTGCTTGGCTTGGCATGTCAGCAGAGGCCAGCGTCATTGGCGCGGGGGCATGCTGGTTGATGGGACGCTGCATATGTTCTCCCTCACTGTGCATCGTTGCGTCGCCAGTGTGGCATCGGAATTCAACATCGCCCTCCGGTACTCTCATTCAATGAGAGTGCGGCGTGTGCCGCACGGCAAAACAGGCAGGGGCATATGGCCAACTCAAGTTCGGGCGACTCGATGACCGATCGCATCATCAGAGTGTTGTCCGCTTTCGATGATGAGCACACCGCGCAGACAGCTGCCCAGATTGGTCGCCGCGCCAACCTTCCTGCGTCGAGCGCCCACCGAATTGTGGACGACCTGGTGCGGGTGGGGCTGCTCGAACGAGACGCACGTGGCCTCGTGGTGCTGGGCATGAGGTTGTGGGAACTTGCGCACCGCGGTTCGCGGGCATTGCGGCTCAGAGAGGCGGCGCTACCGGCGATGGAGCAGGTTCAAGCGCGCTTGCGTGAGCACACCCAGTTGTCGGTGCTTGAAGACGGTGACGTCTTGTTCCTTGAGCGACTGTCCCACCCTGACGCCGGGCTCAATGTCGCTCGCGTTGCCGGCCGGTTACCGCTCCACGCCTCGTCTGCCGGGCTGGTGCTCCTGGCCTATGCGCCCCCAGAAGTACTCGCCGCGGTCACCGCGAGCCCGCTCGAGGCGCTCACCCCTGAGACCATCGTTGACCCGCATCGGCTCACTGAAGTGCTCAAATCGGTGAGAGAGCGCCGGTGGGTAATCGCGCCTGGCATGGTGTCCGAGCACTCGACCGGGGTGGCGGTGCCGGTGACGTCTCGAGGCAGAGTGGTCGCGGCGCTGTCAGTGGTGCTTCCTCGCGAGTCGCAGCGAGCGAACACCGCGGTGGAGATCCTTGGCGGTGCGGCCACTGCGATTGGGACTGCGCTAGCCGCCCCCATGTCTGTGTAGCCAGTCACGTTCCCGTTCAATAGGAGCCTGCATGCGTAACGCAGGCGTGCGCGCCACACTGTCGGGAGTCGTGGCCGTCCCCAAAGCCGCGAGACGTCAAGGGAGACCAGAGATGACTGTGGAACGCACTCAAGTGGCGATCGTGGGCGCAGGCCCAGCTGGGTTGCTGTTGTCGTATCTACTTGAGTTGCGGGGCATTGACAGCATTGTGATTGATCAGCGCAGCCGCGAAGACATCGAGTCAACCGTCCGGGCAGGCATTCTTGAGCACAGCACCGTGAGCCTCCTTGCCGAGCATGTGCCAGGTGCTCGCGTGCATTCCGTAGGGTCTCGCCACGACGGCATTGAATTGCGCTTTGCGGGTGAGGGTCATCGCATTGACTTCGCAGATTTAGTGGGGCGTGGGGTGTGGCTCTACCCGCAACACGAGGTACTGAAAGACCTCATCGCCGCGCGGCTGAGCGCGGGTCAAGATGTGCGTTTTTCTACGACAGCTCAAGTCGTTGAGGACGTCGACAGTAGTAGTCCACGTGTGCGTTGCTTAGATGAGCATGGGCAATTACTCGAGATTACGGCCGATGCGGTGGTGGGGGCAGACGGTTCGCGATCAGTAGTGCGTAAGGCAGTGACGGCAGCAGACACGCCTGACTATTTTCGCGAGTACCCCTTCGCGTGGTTTGGGATCTTGTGCGAAGCGCCGCCGAGTTCGGAGGAGCTGATCTACTCGAACTCAGAGCACGGCTTTGCTCTGATCAGTCAGCGCAGTCCCACCGTGCAACGTATGTATTTTCAATGTGACCCTCACGCGGACCCAGAGGCGTATACGGAAGAGCAACTATGGGAACTTCTGCAACTGAGGGTGCCTGGCACCACGCTCCATACCGGCCCGATCTTCCAACGAGATGTATTGCGCTTTAGGAGCTTTGTAGCGAGCAAGCTCACTCGAGGGCGTGCAGTGCTCGCGGGGGACGCCGCGCACACGGTGCCGCCCACGGGAGCGAAGGGGATGAACCTCGCCATGGCGGATGTCGTCGCGCTTGCACCTGCCCTTGATGCACTCATTCGCGCGGACGACCGCGCTGCGATGGAGCGCTATGAGCGTGAAGTGTCCCATCGCATATGGAAGGCCCAGCACTTCTCGTGGTGGATGACGCACATGCTCCACACCGCACCTGATTCGAGCGATTTTGATCGCAAGCGTCAAGAAGGTGAATTACGCACGATCGTCGAATCGGAGTCTGGCCGTCGGCTGCTTGCCGAGTCCTACAC
>CAZHTO010000060.1:8351-12469 GCA_964535845.1 uncultured Demequinaceae bacterium
GCTATTGAGGGAAGGCGATCTTTCTCAAGAGCGCGGCAAGTGTGTTGCGCTCTGTGGTGTCGAGCGCGGCAAGCAAGGTGTCTTCAGCTGCTCGGAGGGTATCGCGGGCTTGAACTACAAGAGCGACCCCGTTTTCGGTAGCCACTACGACATTGGTGCGGCGGTCCTGAGGGTTCGCGTGGCGGTCCACGAGGCCACGTTGTTGCAATTCGTCCACAAGCGCCACGACCTGGCTCGGGTCCAGCCGTAGATACGACGCGAGGTCGCGTTGAGAGAGACGGTCTTCGCTCGCTGCGAGCGCAAGTACGGAGTAGGACCGCGCCTTGAGGCCTAGTGGGCCCAGAGTTTCGTTAGTCGTGGCGAGCGAGAGCGCATTCGCGCGAGCGAGTAGAAAACTGGCGTCATCGCTCAAGGGCAGGCGAGCATCGTTCTCTCGTGAGTCGCGACGTTGCCTATCGAGCATGCCTCGATGCTAGCGGATGCAATGGAACATGTGAATGATTGACATTGTCAACGGTATTGGCTTGAATGTGAACAAGACCGCAAAGGAGCGTTTTTATGTCACTCGACGGCAAAGTTGCCATCGTCACCGGTTCTGGCAAAGGGCTTGGCCTGGCGTATGCCCAGGAACTCGCACGACAAGGGGCGGCAGTGGTCGTCAACGACATTGACGCCGATGCGGCGCAAAACGCGGTGCGCTCCATTACGGACGCAGGCGGGCGGGCTGCTGCTGTCGTTGCAGCAGTGGGGCCAAGCGAAACGGCGAAGCAGCTCGTTGCGGCAGCGGTCGCGGAGTTTGGGCGACTCGACATCGTCGTCACCAACGCCGGAGTGCTCCGCGACACCGTGCTGTGGAAGATGTCCGACGATGACTTTGACACGGTCATCGATGTGCACTTACGCGGCACCTTCACCACGGTGAGGGAGGCAGTCCACCAGTTCCGTGAGCAAGGTGAGGGCGGCCGCATCATTTGCATTGGTTCGCCAACCGGGCAACGCGGCACCTTTGGTCAGACCAACTACGCCGCAGCCAAGGCCGGGATCGTGGGCATGGTGCGCACTTGGGCACAGGAACTCGCACGGGCCAAGATCACCGTCAACACTGTGGTGCCAATCGCGGCAACCGAAATGACCGCGACGGTCCCGTACTTTGCGGCAGCGATTGAGGCAGACCGTGCCGATGAGCAAATTCCTGAGTTCTTTAGGCGAGACCTAGGATTTGGGACCGTTGAAGATGCGAGTGGCGTCATTGCCTTTTTAGCGTCCGATGCGGCAGCTGAGATCAGCGGTCAAGTGGTCGGTATTGGCGGTGACCGGGTGCAACTGTGGACGCACCCAGAGCCGGCTGTGACAGAGTTCAACGACGGCGGATGGACGTACCAGGCACTCCAGGAGCGCCTACCGGCGCTATTGGAAGGAAAGCTCCAAAGCGTAGGGGAGAAGTTCCCGCCACTACCGCCTGAGCATGAGCGGCCGCGAGACTAAGGCGAGTTGGCCATGACCTACCAGCTAAAGGTCGATGCGAGCGCAGTTCGCGCCATCGATGTGCACGTGCATGTCGAGATCGATGCGCAGGGGCATCACTCTTTACCTCCAGATCTTTACGAGGCGGCCTCGAAGTATTTCCGCACGGACGGTCCGCGTCCCGATATTGACGGCATCGCCCAGTACTACCGGGACCGGTCCATGGCCGCGGTGGTGTTTACCGTGGACGCTGAACACGGCTTAGGGCACCCACCGCTGTCGAGTTTCGACGTAGCGGAAGGTGCTGCGCGAAACTCGGATGTGCTGATCCCCTTTGGTTCTGTTGACCCTCATCGGCCCGATGCTCTCGATCGCGTGAGCGCACTCATAGAGGACGCAGGGGTGCTGGGCTTCAAGTTCCACCCCACGGTTCAGGCCTTCGACCCGAGCGATGAGCGCTGGTACCCGCTGTACGAGCGGATGAGCAAGGCTGGCGTGCCGGCACTTTTCCACACTGGTCAAACGGGGATCGGGGCAGGCACACCCGGCGGGCGAGGGCTCCGCCTTGGCCTGTCACGGCCGTTACTTCTCGAGAATGTGGCCGCAGACTTTCCTGATCTCGATGTGATCATGGCTCATCCGTCCGTTCCCTGGCAGGACGAGGCGCTCTCGATTGCGGTCCACAAAACCAATGTGTGGATCGATTTGTCGGGTTGGAGCCCCAAGTATTTCCCATCAGAGTTAGTGCGATACGCGAACACTTTGCTTAAAGACCGCATTCTCTTTGGCACCGACTTTCCACTGCTGACCCCCGACAAGTGGCTGAAGGATGTCGAGCGCATTGATCTCTCGGCTGACGTCATGCCTGGGATATTGCGTCACAACGCCATTCGATTACTAGGGCTCGACACTTAGCATTCACCACATCAACCTTGTTTAACGTTTCTACCTGGAGGAATACCTGTGAGCACCACCGTTAACTATGCCGACCTTCCATCGCTTACTGGGACCGACCTGGGGTGGAGTGAATGGATCGACGTCGACCAAGCGCGAATTAACACTTTTGCCGATGCGACTGACGACCACCAATGGATCCACACCGACGTTGAGCGTGCCAAGGACGGGCCTTTTGGGGGGCCGGTTGCTCACGGTTACCTGACGTTGTCGCTGGCTGTCCCGATGTGGACCCAGTTGCTCGATGTGGACGGCGTGGGTGCGAAGGTCAACTACGGGCTCGACAAAGTACGGTTCGTGGCTCCCGTTCCCGCAGGATCCCGCGTGCGCATGAACGCCGTCGTCGTAGAAGTCACTGAAGTGAAGGGTGGCTATCAGCTCGCAGTTGACCAAACAATTGAAGTCGAAGGTGGGAGCAAGCCCGCCGTGGTGGCGCGCGGGATCTATCGCTTCTACGCATAGATGACTACGCGGTAGCTGAACGCAAGGGAGCGTGATGGTCGACCAAGGTCTAGGACATTGGCTTGCGCGGCGGCGTGAGCGGTCCGGAGAAACACCGGCAGTCATTTGTGGCGACGAGGTACTCACGTATCGTGAGCTCGCTGATGCGGCAGATCTCATCGCTGCGCGGCTGCACGCGCTCGAGGTTCGAGCCGGTGAAACTGTCGCATACCTAGGCGAGAACAGCCCGGACTTTATCGCAACCTTGTTTGCCGCCGTAAGCGTGGGAGCAGTGTTTGTTCCTATTAACACCCGGCTCGCGGGCCCAGAAATCGCCTACATCGTCGCTGATTGCGGAGCGCGAACGCTGATCCACGATGCTGAGTTGGGTGACAGGCTCGACCACACCCGCTCTGAATGTGATCTCGATGCGGTGATCTCGACGGGAACGGCTCAGGGGTGCCTCCGTGACCATGGGCACGCCGATATTAAGCGCCGGAGCTACCACGCCAACACGCTCGAAGACCCTGCCGCGATCATTTACACCTCAGGAACCACAGGCAAGCCCAAGGGTGCCGTACTCACCCACGGCAACCTCACCTGGGCAGCAATCAACTGCATCGTCGACTATGACGTCACCAGTACCGATGTTTCGCTCATGATCTCGCCATTGTTTCACGTCGCATCCTTAGGCATGGGAGCGTTACCCACATTGCTCAAGGGCGCCACCATGGTGCTCGAACCCAAATTCGTACCGGGCCGTGCACTCGCACACATTGAGCGCTACCAGGTGACCATGCTGAGCGGAGTGCCCACTACCTTTCAGATGCTGTGTGAGCACCCCGATTGGGACTCGACCGACGTGAGTTCGTTGAAGAAACTCACGTGTGGCGGCTCACCGGCGCCCATGCGAGTCATCGAAGCGTATGAGGAGCGAGATCTGCACTTCTCGCAGGGCTACGGCATGACTGAAGCTTCTCCTGGCGTGACTGCGCTGGCACCTGCGAAGACGCGTAGTAAGCAGGGAAGTGTGGGATTGCCACACTTCTTTACGCATATTCGGGTGACGGATGAAGAGGGAAGGCCGGCTGGCGTAGGCCAAGTAGGGGAAATCGAGATTTGGGGTCCGAACGTGTCGCCCGGATACTTTGGCAAACCCCAAGAAAGTGCCGATGCGTTTACTTCAGACGGCTGGTTCAAGTCGGGAGACCTGGGGTACCAAGACGAAGACGGCTTTCTGTTCATCTCAGGGCGAGAAA
>CAZHTO010000061.1:0-3386 GCA_964535845.1 uncultured Demequinaceae bacterium
AGAGCGCCTGCTTTGCAAGCAGGAGGTCGTGGGTTCGATTCCCACAGGCTCCACTAGCAACACAAAGAGGCCCCGCCAGTTCAACTGGCGGGGCCTCTTTGCTGCTCACGGGCTACATCATTCGTGGGTGGTCCGTCGCCGGATGAGGACCAGTCCGCCAGCCACGCTAAGAAGCGCGAGTATCACTATGAAGCCGGTGCTCGCGAGACTGGTGCCGGTCGTGGCGAGGGCCTCAATCCTCGAAGTGTCAATTGGGCTGGACCCGCCCGTTGGGCCGGCGTCCAGAGCCGTCCCAGCTGGCCCCGCGGGCTCATCCGTGCCAGCGGCACCCGAATCACCTGGCAGCACCGGTCCTGTACCCAGTTCGGTTTCATTCCAGCCGGCGTAAATACTGAGGTCTGACAACACCGGCTCGGCGAAGTTGTAGGTGCTTGTTGTGGCGGTGTCGCTGTACCAGCCCGTGAAGGCGTACCCCTCTTGCGTGGGGTCCGCTGGGGGCGCAACGACGTCACCGTGGGCGACGGTCGCATCTGGGACCGTGCTGCCTCCATTGGTCTCGAACGTCACCGTGTAGGTGACGCCCAAGATTGTCACTTCGATGTCAGCATCCGAGTACAGATTTCCGTCAGGGTGATCGCGCTGAACGCGGTACGTGATGGTCCCGCCGGCGTAGGTGGGGTCTATGACGCTGAGCGTAATCACGCCGGTATCGGGTGCGATGCTTGCGTCTATTTGCGTCGGCACGGAGATAAGGGAGTACACGCTCGGGCTGTCGTCAACGCCCTCATCCAGCAGTACCTCATCGTTGACAGTGGGATCGAAGACTTCGACGACTCCTAGCGTGAGGGTTGCGATGTCGTCGTGTGCGCACGCGAGATCGCTGCCCGCGCCCCCGTAGAGCTGGTCTCCGGCATCGCCGCCGCCGCACAGCAGGTCATTTCCGTCGTCGCCGAAGAGGATGTCGTCGCCTTCATTACCAAACAAGTCGTCATTGCCCGCGCCGCCGCTCAGCCGGTCATTGCCTGCGCCACCGGAGATGAGATCCCGGCCTCCTTCGCCCCGTAGGTCGTCGTCGCCAGCGCCACCGACGATGATGTCAAAGCCATCCCCTCCGTGTATGCGATCGTCGCCGTCACCGCCAAAGAGCGCATCGTCACCTTCGTCTCCGTAGATGATGTCGTCGCCCGCATCCCCATAGATCAGGTCGTCACCTTCTCCTCCAAAGATCACGTCGTCGCCGTCACCGCCGTAGATGATGTCGTCACCTTGGTTGCCAAACAGCGTGTCGTGTCCAGTGCCCCCGTCGATGAAGTCGTTTCCACCGTCGCCCCGAATAATGTCGTTCCCGGCCTCGCCCCAGAGCTCGTCGTCTCCGTCGGCGCCGGTGTCACCAAATTCCCCACCGTCGCCCGCAATCACGTCGTCACCGTCACCGCCGTAGATCACGTCGTCGTGCTCGCCGCCATAAAGATTGTCGTTGCCGGCATTGCCCTCGATGTAGTCGTTGCCTTCGTTTCCCATTCCGAGGTCGTTGCCATCGCCGCCGTAGAGCTGGTCGTCGCCCGCACCGCCCCAGAGCGCGTCATCCCCGCCGTGCCCCCGCAAAATGTCGTTGCCTCCCAGGCCAAAGATGGTGTCGTCGTCATTCGTGCCCTCCAGGACGTCGTCGCCTTCTGTGCCGTCGATCAACGCCGCGTGGGCACTGGTCGCCAACGGTCCCAAAGCAAATATGGGGATACACACAAGTGTGATCAGCGTCGCGGTGAGCCGGGCAGAAGTCTTTTCTCGAGTAGTCATTTCCCCAGCGTGACCGGGACCCAGGTGGAAGTCACCCGTGGTCACCACGGGAGTGTGTGGGGTGCGGGCAGCGCGCGCCAGTACCCGCCTGATGGCGGCTGATGCCGATATTGTCAGGGAATGGACGCGAGGGCGCTGACGGGGAGACACGCACACGTGCGCCTGCTCATCAACGCCACCGACCGTGCGAAGGCGGGCCACGCGCAGACGCTCACAGTTTTTGGGGAGGCGGGTAGCGGTAAGACCAGCGTGCTCGACGCTGTGGTGTCCCACGTCGAAGGGACCATGCGCGTGTTGCGGGTCGAAGGCCACCCCGCCGAGCAAGATCTTCCCTACGCGGGTGTGCATCAGTTTGTGCACCAGGCCGGGCTTGGCGAAATCGTGAGGGCGGGCAATACGGCGGACCCGCTACGGGATGCGGCGGCGCTGTTGGAAGGCCTCACCTCTATGGCGCGGGAGCAGCCCGTGCTCGTGGTCATCGACGACGCGCAGTGGTTGGACCGCTTGAGCCACCGCGCCTTAGTGTTTATGGCCCGTCGGCTCGACGCTGATGCGGTGTGCGTGTTGTTTGGAGCCCGCTCCCCGCATGAGGACCGGCTGATGGTGGGAGATGGCGTCGAGGTGGGCCCTTTGAGCTCATCCGAGTCCGCCGAGCTGCTTCGCCACGCGCACCCCGACATGAGCGCGCGGGTCGCCGCCAGAGTCGCTGCGACGGCCCACGGGTTGCCCCTCGCTCTCAGCGAGATTCCAGCCGACCTCACTCCTGCACAGTTGTCCGGTATCACGCCGCTACCGGGCGAGTTGCCGTTGGGACGCTCGCTCACCCCGCTGTTTGCAGGTCGCATCGCCAGCTTGCCGGACGCCACGCGACTGTGCTTGCTGGCGGCGTCCTTTGACGCTCTCACTGCGGACGCGTACCGCGACGTGCTCAGCGATCTTGGATGTGATTTGGCGGACCTCGACGCCGCAGAGCGCTCGGGGTTGGCACGGATTGAAGACGGCCGATGCGGTTTTAGACACCCGCTCGTAGCGGTAGCAGTCCGGGCGGAGAGCCGGGCACAGGAGCGGGTGGTGGTTCACCGTGCGCTTGCTCGCCAATTCACATCCGACCCCACTCGTCTCGCTTTTCATTTGCGGCAGGACCCCGACGTCGACCCCGAGAGGCTCCTGAGCGTGTTGCGCGAGGGTGCCGAGGTGGCGCGAGCGGCGCTCAGTTACGACGAGGCTGCACAGCTGTGGGCAGCGGCGGCCGAATTAACGGCCGATGCGCAGGTGAGCCGAACGCTGCTTCGCAAAGCTGTGCGGTGCCTGGCGCTCGCGGGGGCAGGGCCCGAGGCCAGGGCGCTCATCGACCGGTTGCTCGCCGAGACCACCGAAGTGACCGAGCGGGCGCACGTGCTGCGAGACCTGACATGGGTGTCGTTGTGGACCAGGTCGGTAGCTCCGGCGCACCACCGAACAATCGAGGCCCACGCGCAAAAACTGCTGAATATGGGTGACGCAGAGGCTCGGCTCCTGGGCCAAGAGCTGTTGGCTGCGCTCGCGACCGCCATGCTTGGCGCAGGCGACTACCAGCGCGCGCACGAGGT
>CAZHTO010000061.1:3486-12347 GCA_964535845.1 uncultured Demequinaceae bacterium
CTGCGCTCGCGACCGCCATGCTTGGCGCAGGCGACTACCAGCGCGCGCACGAGGTATGCCAGGCGCTGACGACCCAGGTTGATGAGCAACTGAACATGGAGCAGCGCCTGCTGTGTGGGGTGGTCGCGGTCATGGTCGGCGAACCACATGGCAGTGCGATCTTGCGCGAGGGCGAGCGCTGGGTGGATTCATACCCCTGGAGCCATGTGCTTGATCCCGCCAGCCCCGCCGGGTTTATTACCGTAGTGCTCGGCTGGCTCGGTGAATACGAGACCCTCGACCGGGTGATCACCCAATGCATAGGTGCCGCTACGGAACATGGCCCCTCCGCATCGGGCCTTTATATCGCCAACTCCATGACTGCCAGTCGCGAGCGGCACCAAGGCCGTTGGGACCGTGCGCTCCTGGAGTTCGAGACTCTCGAGCAGATCGTGATCGACTCAGACTTTGCGGCGCCCTATCCGTTCATCGCACTGCGCCACGCGCACCTGTTGGCCGCGCGTGGCGATGCTCAAGCATGTGAGGCCCAGCGCCAACGCGCACGTGAGCGGGCCCCCGAGTGGGTGCCAATTCTGGAGCACCTTGACCACGCGGTGACAGGACTCCTGGCGCTCGCGACGCGTGACTTTGCGACCGCCTTGGAGCATCTTGATCATGCAGGCCGGCTTGAGCGCGAGGTTGGGCTGGCTCCGGGTGGCTATCTGACCCGGGTAGCGGACGCGTTCGAGGCCGCTTGGCGACTGGGGGATGCCCAATCGTGGAGCGACGAACTTGCGCAATTCGAGGACGCCATGCGGGCGATGGACCACCAGGCGATGTTGGGGCTAGCTGCCCGCTGCCACGCGTTGGTTGCGACACCGGAACACATGGATGAGCGTTTTGGTGAGGCCGTAGAGTTGCTGAGCGCCGAGCCCGACGGTTTTGAAGTTGCCCGCACCTACCTGCTGTGGGGTGAGCGACTACGGCGTGCGCGGCGTAAGGCGGATGCGCATCACAAGCTGGCCCGCGCGCACCAGATCTTTGTGCGCCTGGGCGCGAGTGTGTGGGCGCAACAGTGCGCTTCGGAACTCGCTGCGTGCGGGGTGCGCAGGGCTGACGTTCCTGAGCTCTCTGCAGGCGGAGCGTTGGCGGACCTTACGCCCCGCGAGTTTCAAGTGGCGCGTGAGGTAGCCACGGGGCTGAGTAATGCCGATGCGGCTCGCAGGCTTTTCATATCGGAACGCACCGTCGAGTTCCACCTGTCCAACGTGTTCCGCAAACTCAGCATCGAAGGCCGCGAATGCCTGGCCGCCGAGCTGAACTCGTGACTGGCCTGGCGCACCGTCGTAGACATCGATTGTGGCGCCCGCGAATTGATTGGAGTTGATCGTGGCTGCCCCTATGCCCCCAGGTGTGCGGTTGCGGCGCGTGAACTTGGCCGTATGGGCCGGGCTCGCCATTGCGCTCACCGCGATCAACCTCCGTACGGCCGTCACCGGCTTCACGCCGCTGCTGGAGACCATTGGAGCTGACCTTGGCTACGGTGTTGCCGTTGCAGGTCTGCTCGGGACGGTGCCTGCTGCGACCTTCGCCGTCTTTGGGTTCATCGCCCCGGCCGTCACCAAAAAGTTTGGGCTTGAGCGGACGGCTGCCGTGGCGCTCAGCCTGACCGCGGCCGCGCTTGTACTCCGGGCCTTCGCCCCGCACACCACGGTTCTGGTCTTGTCGACGGTGCTCGCGTTGGCCGGGATCGGAGCCGCGAACGTGGTCTTGGTGCCGCTCGTGAAGGCCTGGTTCCCTGACCGCCTGGCGCTCTGGACCTCGCTTTATTTGATCCTCATGCAGACCGGCCAGTTCATCGCCCCACTTGCCGCAGTGCCACTGGCCACAGCGGGAACCTGGCGGCTCTCCGTGGGGGTCTGGGCTGGACCGGTAGCGATTGCCGCGTTGGTGTGGCTCGTGGTGACCATCAGGCTTCCCGCCAACCACCATGCACCAGTCGTCACAGCGCCAAGTGCCCAACGGATCAGGATGAGCCGGTCAGCCACCGCTTGGGGCCTGGTGGGCTTGTTCGCAGTGACATCACTAGCCAATTACTGCATCATCACGTGGGTTCCTGCAGTGCTCACCGATGCTGGTGGGAGCGAAGGCATGGGTGGCACCATGGTCGCGCTGTATTCGTCGTGGGGAGTTGCCGCAGCATTCGTGGTGCCGCAACTTGCCACTCGCATGAGGCACCCCTTCATCATGGTGGCCGTGTTCGCGGTGTTCATGGTCGCCGGCTACGTGGGCCTGATCGTGTCCCCACTTGACGGCACGGTGTTGTGGATGTGTGCACTGGGCGTGGGCATGAGCACCTTCCCGCTGTGCATAACGCTTATCAACCTACGGACTCGGAGCTCGCAGGCGGCCTCGGCTACCTCGGGCTATGTCCAGGGCATCGGTTACGCATTAGCGTGCTTTGGCCCCATGGGCCTTGGTCTGCTGTATGGAGCGACCGGAACCTGGACAGTCCCGCTGCTGGTACTCGCCGCGACGAGCGTGCCAGGAGTTATTGCCGGCTGGTACGCATGCCGGCCCCGCTTTGTGGAAGACAGCACTTAAAAGCGAACAGTCCTTAAGGGAACACAGCGCGACGATACTGTCAGGAGCTACGAGTTGAGCGGGATTTGGTAGTGGATCATCCCGGAGCGGGTGGCCACGCGGTCGTACAGGGCGCGCGCGATGGTGTTGGACTCTGCGGTGAGCCAGTACGTCTTGGCGCAACCCTCACGCTCAGCCCACTCGCGAACATGGGAGATCAGCGCTTTGCCCGCACCCCCGCCCCGCACATCTGGCGCCACAAAAAGGTCCTCGAGGTAGCAGTATTGGGCGGCGCTCCAGGTTGCCGGGTGCATGAGCCAGTGAACGAGACCAACCGCAGCACCATCGTCATCCCTTGCGAGGGCGCCGTTGATGCCGGATGCCGGGTCCACCAGCCGCGCAAACGTGGTCGCTGTGGTCTCTTCATCGAGATTCGCTTCGTAGAACTCGAGATAGCCGTTCCACAGTTCCAGCCAGGCCTCGTAGTCGGCCAAGGTAATGGGCGTCATTGTCACCATCAGGAAAGCCTAAGGCACCCAACCCAACGATCGCTCGACGCCCATGTTCCACGCCGCCCGCGCACGAGCTCGCGATCCCTCATCCACAGCAGGTGACCACCGGCGAGCCTCGCGCCACAACCCTCGCAGCTCATTAAGGCTCGACCAAAATCCCACCGCCAGCCCTGCCGCAAACGCCACCCCGAGCGCCGTCGTCTCCGTCACTGCTGGCCGCACTACGGGAACCCCCAGCGCATCGGCCTGAATCTGCAGCAGCAGATCGTTCGCCACCATGCCGCCATCAACCTTGAGCTCGGTGAGCTGGACCCCGGTGTCGGCACACATCGCGTCAAGCACGTCGACCGTTTGCCACGCCACCGCCTCAAGAGCGGCCCGCGCGATATGCCCTGGCCCAGTAAAACGGGTCAGCCCCAACAAAGCCCCCCGCGCATCGGCCCTCCAGTGAGGAGCCAGTAGCCCAGAAAAAGCGGGAACCAACACCACTCCACCCGAGTCGGGAACAGCGGCCGCCAACGTCTCCACCTCCGCGGCGCTGGTGATCAGCCCCAGGGAGTCCCGCAGCCACTGCACAAGCGCCCCGGTCACAGCCACTGATCCCTCAAGTGCGTAGGCCAACTCGCCGGTTTCGAGCTCATACGCCACGGTCGTGATGAGGCCATGGCTTGATCGCACCGGCGCGGGCCCCGTGTTGACCAACACAAAATTGCCGGTGCCATACGTGGCCTTCGATTCGCCGGCATGGAAAGCGGCTTGGCCAAAGGTCGCGGCCTGCTGGTCACCCAGGACCGCGGTCAACGGTACGCCAGCGAGCAAAGACGGGGACGCGACCACACCAAAAGCGCCATTAGACGGCCGGATCTGAGGAAGGCACGCCTGGGGAATCCCAAACACCTCAAGCATGCGTGGTGACCACTGCCGCGTGTGAATATCCATAAGCAGCGTGCGCGACGCGTTAGTGACGTCGGTCGCGTGAACACCACCGCGGGTGCCGCCAGTGAGGTTCCACAACAGCCACGAGTCGACCGTGCCGCACAACAATTCGCCTTGCTCGGCGCGCGCCTGTCCATCGGGGATCTGGTCGAGGATCCAGCGCACTTTTGATGCCGAAAAGTACGCGGCAAGCGGCAGCCCGGTGATCTGGGAGAAGGCATCGCGCCCACCGTGGCTCGCCTCAAGCTCGTCAATGGCTCCTTGCGTGCGGGTGTCTTGCCACACGATCGCAGGGTGCGCCGGCTCCCCGGTACGCGGGTCCCACACCACCACCGTTTCGCGTTGATTCGCAATACCCACCGCCGCGATGTCTGCAGCCGTGAGGTTGGCACGGGCGAGGGCAGCCCCAATGGCCTCGCGCGTATTTGCCCAGATTTCGAGTGGGTCGTGCTCCACCCAGCCGGGCGCGGGCAACAGTTGCTGGTGCTCAAGTTGGCCGGTCGATGTTACCTGGCCGCCCTCATCAAACACGATGGCTCGCGTACTCGTGGTGCCCTGATCGATCGCGATGACGTACGCCAATGCCACTCCTTCGTGTCCCTCACCGCATCATGCCATTACAGCGTCCTCATGACCGCACCATGGCATACGGCCGATGCGCGGGCCCAGAACGCACAATGCCCCGGCCATATGCATGGCCGGGGCATTGCGCTGTAGAACTTCTCACCTATGCGGTGGCGTCACCAGGCTTCTTAGGTTCTGCCTTAGTGGCGGGAACGTTCTTGGCGCCAGCGGGCTTCTTAGGAGACGGTGTGGGGTTCGTCTTCTTAGTTGCACCTGACTTCACGGTGTCTGGCTTACTGTCTGCAGACTTGTTGTTTGACGGCTCGTTGTTTGACGGCTTAGCGATAGGGGTTGCGCCAGTGTCGTCGTCGTCCCACACAGCGGCTGCGTCGTCGAGGGCATCTTCTGCGGCGGTGGTAGCCCGGTCGCGAACCCCGTCCACAGACGCGCGAACCCCGTCGATTTGCGAACTTGCCTGGTCGGCGAGCTTTTTGCCCTGCTCCTTAACCTTCTCGACCGTAGGACCGGCCTGTTCCTTGACAGTGGCTGCAGCCGAGGCCGCAGCTTCACTGGCCCGCTTCGCTGCGTCAACTGCCGCATCGGTCGCCTTGTTGACCTTTTCGCGCAACTGCTGCTTGAAGTCGTCGTCGCCTGCCAACTCCCACTCGTCGTCTTCGCCAGCCCAAGCATCGCGGCCCGGGTCACGGCGTGCCCACACCACAACGGCAGCCGTCGCAGCGCCTACAAGCGCGAGCGGAATGAGTGTCTTGCCCCAGCTGCGGCCCCGGTCGTCCGGGTCTTCAGCAGCGTGCCCAACCGCGTTGACGGCAGCGGGAATCGCGGCGGTGACGATTGCGGCGTGCGCCACGTCGGCCCACCGGGTTGCTGCGTCGCCTGCCTTGCGCACATAGGGTTCAGCCTTGCGGGCGCCCAGGTGGTAGGCCTTCTTCGCACGGGGCTTCGCCCATGCTTTCGCTTTGCCGTACTGTGGCCCGGCCCAAGCTTGCGCACGAATCGCGGCTTCCTTGGCATGACCGGCAGCCTGCTCGGCAGCCTCTTTCGCTACCGCCGCGGCGTGCTCGGCATTTTTACGGTACTTATCCACATCGACGTCATCGAGGGGATTCTTCCTGCGGCTCACTGTGGTGCCTCCGTCTCGTCGTTGGGGTCTAACTACCTTCCATCTTGTCACTATCGGCACGTATGCGCGATCCCCGTGAAACAATGGTGCTCATGATCGCAACTATTGAGACCACTGAAGGCAACATCCGCATTGAACTCATGCCGAATGATGCCCCCGTGACAGTCAAGAACTTTGTCGGCCTCGCCACTGGTGAGAAGGAGTGGACCGACCCCGAGACGGGCAAGCCCAGCAACGAGCCCTTCTACAACGGCCTAGTGTTTCACCGCGTCATCGACGGCTTTATGATCCAGGGTGGCTGCCCCGAAGGCACCGGCACCGGCGGCCCCGGCTACACCTTTGACGACGAGATTCACCCCCACAACAACTACTCCGAGCCCTACATGCTCGCCATGGCCAACGCCGGCAAGCGCATGAACCCCATCACTGGAAAGCCCAGCGGCACCAACGGCTCGCAGTTCTTCATCACCGTGGGACCCACCCCGCACCTCAACCAGGGCCACACGCTCTTTGGCAAGGTCGCAGACGAGGAGTCCAAGGCCGTCGTCGACAAGATCGCCACCACTCCTGTGGACGGCCGTGACCGTCCGCTCGAAGACGTGATGATCACCAACGTCACCATTTCCTAAACCTCACCAACAGTGACCCAGCCGCCCACCGCTGACGCGCCTACGTGCCCGCGTCACCCGGACCGTGTCTCGTACGTGCGCTGTCAGCGTTGCGAACGCCCCGCGTGCCCCGAATGCCAACGCCCGGCAGCGGTGGGCGTGCTGTGTGTCGACTGTCTTAAAGAAGCACAATCCCGAGTGCGCCCCGTGCGCTCACGCTTGGGATTCACCATGTCTGCGGGCCCGCCCCTGATCACCTACGTGCTCATTGGCCTGAACGCCGCGGTGTTCTTCGTGGCCACGTTCGCCTTCAGCGGGGACTGGCCCACCTATCTAGGGCTATGGCCCGGTGCCACCGAGGCCGACATCGCCTGGTACTTGAATGTGGGCGACGAGTGGTACCGCTGGATTACTGCCGGTTTTGCGCACTTCGGGTGGCTACACCTCGCCATGAACATGTTCGCCTTGTGGAGCTTGGGTCAAACCCTTGAGCCGGCACTTGGCCGGTGGCGCTACCTAGGCCTGTACGCCGCGTCGTTGCTGGGGTCTTCCGTAGCGGTGATGCTGCTGGCTAACTCGGGAGTCCACGCAGGAGCATCGGGTGCCATTTTTGGCCTACTAGCAGCATATGGAATCGTCCTCAAGCGCCTGCGACTTCCCTATACCGGGGTGCTCGTTATCGCCGCCATCTTTATTGGTGGGCCACTTGTGTCAGATCTGGTCCCCGCCATCGGGTTCCTGTCGGGCCTGTCGTGGCAGGGTCACCTGGGCGGCGCCGTCGTTGGCGCGGTCCTGATGCTGGCGATGCTCAAGGGCCTCGACCGGCGGGAACAAGCCCGGCGCGCTAACACTCCGTAGCGCAACCCCTCCCCACCATCCTTCGCCACAACTGTCGCCCTCAGCGATATCCGCCGTCCCCACTTGCCTGTGGGCACCACGTGCCCGTGGACACCACAGCACGACTGGTGGTCGGCGTAAGAGCCGCCCGCGCATCGGCCGTCTGCAGTAACAAGCCGAAACCCACAACTGGGGATTTACCTGTGAATAACACTGGTGTAGTTATCCCCAGGGTTCTCCACATCGGGGGAAAACTACACCAGTGTGACTTGAGCAGAAACTACTTCCAGCGCGTGAGAAGCACCATGGCACCAGCCATGAACGTGAAGCCCACTGCGAGGTTCCAGTCACCGATGGGGACAGGAAGCTGCGCGCGCGAAATGTAGTAAACGACAACCCACACCAGCCCCAGAACCAAGAGAGTCACAGCCGTGGGCACTAGCCAGCGGGGATTGTCACTCTTTGGCTTCGCGATATCGCGGGGGGCCTTGTAGGCCTTCTTGTCCTTGTCGCGCTTCTTTGAGACGGCCACGGTTAGAACTCCTGTGCTGATTTTCGACCCGCCGGTGCGGGGTTGACTGGGCACTAGCGTACCGATGTGTGCGGGGGTCTTCTGTCGCACCGCGCGCTCGCGTACCCTTGAGTCATTATGTCTATCGCTTCGGACACTCGCGCGGACACTCCCGCGCCCCCGCCAGCACACCGTGCACGCAGGCGTGTCAGCGTGGCCGGGATACTCGGCGAACTTCTCATTTTTGCCGGAATATTGTTGGCGCTGTTCGTGGTGTGGCAGCTGTTCTGGACCGACGTGCAGGGCGAACGGGCTCAGCGTGAGCAGGTCGAACAGACGGAGTGGGTTGACCAGGACGTCGTGCAAGGCATCAGCGCTGCGGACGATGGGATAGCCACCATCCCTGACGAACTGAAGATGCGCGGCGTTGACCCGCCCTCGATGGACTACCCCGAATTCACCGAGGCATTTGCTTCCATGATGGTGCCGCGTTGGGGTGAGGACTACGTGAAAATGGTCCACGAAGGCACCACCCGTCCGGACGTGCTGGACCCCTTAGGTATTGGGCACTATAAAGACGCCGCGCTCCCGGGCGAGACCGGCAACTTCGCGCTCTCGGCCCACCGCACCACCTACGGCAAGCCCTTCGCAGACGTCTCCGAGTTGGAGGAAGGCGATTCGCTCATCTTCCAAACGGACCAAGCGTGGTTTGTTTACAAGGTTGAGCGCTGGAAGATCGTGCTGCCACGGGATAACGAGGTCATTGCGCCCATGCCAGACCAGCCAGGTGTCGCACCTGACGACCGCTACATCACGCTGACCACGTGCCACCCGAAATTTTCTGCCGCTGAACGCTGGATTGTCCACGGACGGCTCGACTATTGGGCTCCCGTTGGCCACGGTGTGCCTGAAGAGCTATTGGAGTTCTCGTCATGATCTCGTCATGGATATGGAACGCGCTGCCTGGCCCAGCAATCGTGCGGTTGCTACTGTTGCTCGTGGTGATCGCGGCGGCTGTCTACGGTTTGTTTGAGTACGTTTTTCCTTGGGTGTCTGCGGAGTTCAACATCCAAGAGACGACGGTGGAGGGGACATGACACGCATTCTGGTTATCGACAATTACGACTCGTTCGTCTACACGATCGTGGGTTACCTCCGTCAGATGGGCGCCGAGACTGTGGTGGTGAGAA
>CAZHTO010000062.1:0-12318 GCA_964535845.1 uncultured Demequinaceae bacterium
GCCGCCGAGATGGTCGCCCGCCTGCACCAGGCCGGCGTCAAGAAGGTAGTCATGCTCACCGGGGACACCCGCCTGGTGGCTGAGGCCATTGGCAAGGAGACTGGGATTGACGAGATTCACGCGTCGCTGCTACCCGAGGACAAACTCGATGCGGTCACCAAGCTCCAACGCGAGGGTCACGTCGTGGCAATGGTGGGCGACGGAGTGAACGATGCGCCCGCTTTGGCTACTGCCGACATTGGGGTGGCGATGGGTGCGGCCGGCTCAGCGGTTGCGGTTGAGACCGCAGACATTGCGCTCATGGGCGACAACCTGCTCAAGTTGCCCGAGGCCATTGGTTTGGCCAAGCGCACCGGAGCCGTCATGCGCCAAAACATCGCCATCGCGCTGCTCACCGTGGCAGTCCTGCTGGTTGGCGTCTTTGGTGGAGCAGTCACTATGTCCATCGGAATGCTCGTTCACGAGGGCTCGGTACTCGTGGTGATTGCGAACGCGATGCGCCTGCTGCGCAATACGCAGGGCGCCACTACCGCGCCGCGCCGCGAGCGCATCCAGACAGAAGAGCCTGAAAAGGTGTCGGTGTAGTAGCTCATCGTGGGGCTAGTTCCGATTGAGGCTAGTTCCAACATGACAAAGGGCCCGGTTTCCACACGGAAACCGGGCCCTTCTCAACGTCGGGGTGACAGGATTTGAACCTGCGACCCTCTGCTCCCAAAGCAGATGCGCTACCAAGCTGCGCTACACCCCGTTTGGAAAGTCCACCGTACTTTCCAAGGGTCAACTGTACCCGCATCTGAGATAGCGTTAAAACACCTGGTAGCGATCGCACACAAAAAGTCCCCGAGGTTCGCTCTAAGGTAGTCGTAGTTCACCACAAGAGCCTGAGGGGGCTATCTCTGCCGTCCACCACTAGCCCCGAGCTAGATGCGCTCGAGGCCGCCATCGCTCGCACGGAAGAAAAAACTTGCGAGCGCTACGTAGACCCTTATGGTGACGACCCGTTCAGGTCGCAAGGTATCGAGGTATCCGAAGGCTACGAATTCCCCACCCCTGCTGAGCTGGGCATCACAGTGGATGAAGAGTTCGTCAAGCAGATGGAAGAGGAACTAGCAGAGTCCGGCAACGCGTAGGGAGCATCACAGCAGATCCGCACCGGGCAGCGCGTGGGGTTCCCAGCACTGGCTGGGCTCCGCTACTCTTATACGCGCTGGACATTCTTGGGACTAGTACGAACGAACCAGCACGCGGGTGTAGCTCAATGGTAGAGCCTCAGTCTTCCAAACTGATGGTGCGAGTTCGATTCTCGTCACCCGCTCCAAAGACCTTGTGGTCCAGGCGATTCTCGAATTCGACCTTGCGGGCGGGGCTATGCGCGCGGGACTATGCGCGCAGGACTACCGGTGAGCACTCAGGGGCTGAGCGGTGGACCCGACTATTGCCGTGGCTGCTTCCATTGCGGCGTCGATGGGTCCACATGTGCGTAACCGAACGCGTCCGCTACAAACGCCGGGATCGCGTCTGCGACGGCCGCCAAGAACCGCAACCGAGCATCTAGGGTTTCGACTCTGTGCTGGGCTACCGGCACCACGGAGATCACCCAACCTTGGTGGAAGATCACGTTGCCAGCCACCCGCGCGTCGTCACTCAGCAACCTCTCAATGAGCGTGGGCGTGAGCAATGCGTGGGCGTAGCGGGGGTCGTGGCGTTCGGTGTGAATCTTCCACCGCTCGTTGAAGTCGTGGGATTCCACCTTGAGGCTGGGGATTTTGTAGGCGGGGATGTTCGGGATGAGGTGCATGTACGGAATGGCAGGCTCGGCTCTCAGCGCCACAATCCCTGCGTTGCGCATCACAATTTTCAAGCCCACGAACTCGGGCCGCGGCAGTGTCCGGCCAGGAACGCCGCCTTCGTTGTAGAGGTAGTCGTTTTTGAACGACAGCGCATCGCGCCCCTGCACTTTCCCGGTGGCGACCTCGCTCACCCCTCGCCAGCGCACGTTCTGCCCAGCAACCGTCTTCAGAGGTTGCTTACCGCCAGTGCGTAGTTGCGGCGTGTTGTGGCGGTTCTCGCTCATGCCGTGGATTTCATCGAAGGTGAAGTCATGCAAAATGCGCTCGGCCAATTGCGGCTCCATGCGGAGCGTCCAGCCGTTCTTGCGCAAATGCGCCGGCACCTGAGTACCACCACCGAGAATGCGAGTCCCCACGATCGGCGCCGCCACCAGTAGCACGGTGGTGACCACGAGTGCAGCGGCAGTGATGTTCATCGCCGGGGTGGTTGGCGCGCCTTCAGGTTGCTGAATGTTCAGCACCAATAGCACCCCGATCAAGGCCAAAAACAGCAACAACAAAGAGCCCGCGACGATGGGCAGCAGTCCAGCCCCACTGCGTTTCGGTTGACCTGCGGCGCGTGCTTTAGCGGGCGGCAGCGGTTCGGTGGGCGTCATCGCGAGTAGTTCTCCAAATCAGGTCGTGGCCATACTGGCGCCTTCACCGTAGGGGAAGAGTCGCGGCTTGCATAGGGCCGATGCGCGGGTTGAGTTGTCACACTCTCGCCCGCGGCCTCGTAGAAGTGGCGAACCTGGTGTCGGTTGGTTGCCCCGGGGCGGGATTGAGCGCTACTCTGGCCAAGTCCGCACAGAAAGGTCAGCGAGATGAGCACCGAGAACAGCGCCCCTGCGCAGTTCTTGCCTGCCCCGCTGGCTGGTGCGACTTCTATGTGCATGTGCAGCTGCTGTCTGTAGAGCGCTGCCGCGCGCCCGTTGACCACGGGCACGATCCTCGCCAGCGCTCGCCCCGGTATCGAAAGCGATACACCTGTGTTAACCCCCATTGGACGCGCCTGCAGGGCGCCCTCACCGAAAGAGAACATTCATGGCCAAGATCTACGAAAACGCCACCGACCTCATTGGCAACACCCCGCTAGTCAAGATCAACGCGCTTGCTGAAGGCGCGGGTGCGACGGTGCTCGCCAAGCTCGAGTTCTACAACCCCGCCAACTCGGTGAAGGACCGTCTGGGTGTCGCCATCGTCGACGCTGCAGAAAAGGATGGCTCGCTCCAGCCGGGTGGCACCATCATTGAGGCCACCTCCGGCAACACCGGTATTGCCTTGGCGATGGTCGGCGCGGCCCGCGGTTACAACGTGGTGCTGACCATGCCTGAGACGATGTCCAAGGAGCGCCGTGGACTGTTGCGCGCTTTTGGTGCCGAACTGATTTTGACCCCTGGACCTGATGGCATGCGTGGTGCCGTCGAGGCTGCCGAGAAGATCGCCGAGGAGCGTCCCGGCTCGATTCTTGCCCGCCAGTTTGCGAACGAGGCAAACGCAGAGATTCACCGCCGCACCACTGCCGAAGAAATCTGGAACGACACCGACGGCGAAGTTGACATCTTTGTCGCAGGCATTGGCACCGGCGGAACAATCACCGGTGTGGGAGAGGTCCTCAAGGCCCGCAAGCCTGGCATTCAGATCATCGCCGTGGAGCCTGCCGAGAGCCCCATCCTCAACGGTGGCGAGCCTGGCCCACACAAGATCCAGGGCTTGGGCGCGAACTTCATTCCCGAGGTCCTCAACACCGAGATCTACGACGAGGTCATCGACGTGGACTCGGAAACTTCGCTCGCAACTGCCCGCGCTGCCGCTCGCAAGGAAGGCCTGCTCGTCGGAATCTCGTCGGGTGCTGCTATCCACGCCGCAGTCGAGGTTGCTAAGCGCCCTGAGAACGCCGGTAAGACCATCGTCACCGTCATCCCTTCGTTCGGTGAGCGCTACCTCTCGTCGGTGCTGTATGCCGACCTGATGGACTAAGAAAACCCGAAAGGCACTACGTCGTATGTCACCACGCCCCCGGACCTGGAGCCTCGTGCTCGAGGACATTCGCACCGCCATGAAGCGCGACCCAGCTGCGCGCTCAAGGCTGGTGATCGCTTTGTCCTATCAGGGGGTCCATGCCATCTGGCACCACCGTGTCGCTCACTGGCTCTGGGCCCACGGACTCAAAACATACGGCCGGCTGTGGTCGCAGTACGCCCGTAGTCGCACCGGGATTGAGATTCATCCCGGTGCGACGCTGGGGCGTCGCGTGTTCATTGACCACGGCATGGGCGTTGTCATTGGTGAGACGGCTGTCATTGGCAACGACGTCTTGCTATTCCATGGCGTCACCCTTGGCGGCACGACCATGAGCCCCGGTAAGCGTCACCCCACCATCGGCGACAGGGTAGTGATCGGTGCTGGTGCGAAAGTGCTGGGGCCCGTTCATGTGGGATCTGATGCGCGCATCGGCGCTAATGCCGTTCTAGTGAAAGACGTGCCGGACGGCGCTACAGCCATTGGGATACCTGCGAAAGTGCGTGAACACCCGAGCCCTCGCGAAGCCGGCACTGCCGCATCGTCCATCGACGCCGGCGACTCGCACCGCCACCCCAACCTTGATGCTTTGCCGGAAGAGGCCGCTGCGGAGTACGAGCTCCGTGAGCCAGCGATGTACTACATCTAAATGGCCAAAAGGGGTTCCGTCAGGCACCAAGAGGCGGTACTGTGTTCCCAGGAAATTAAACCTAAAAGCTTGGCGTGTCCCCTCAGCCACGCCAATGACAATGGGCCCCCGCATTCCGCGTGGGGCCCATTGTCATTTCTGGGTGAAAGTTCTTGGCTTACGAGGCGAAAGACCTCAACATCCATGCCGCCTCTTCGTGCCACGAAAGCCGCGCGTTGTAAAGATCCGCGGTCGCGCCGTCGCCTGCCTCTTCCGCAGCCTCGGCAAGTGGGCGAATGGTCGTAGCAATCGCCTCGTGATCGCGCTGGAGGTTGCGCACCATCGTCATGGCATCGTCAGTCGGTTCGTGGTCCTTGAGTGAGGCAAGTTCAAGCATTTCGCCCATGGACCCAGGCGCAAGAGCACCGAGCGCACGCATACGCTCTGCCAACTCGTCAGTGGCCTCGAACAGCGCGGTGTAGTGCTCTTCAAACATGTTGTGTAGGGACCGAAAATGAGGTCCAACGACATTCCAGTGGTAGCCGTGCGACTTTAGGTACAACACGAACGTGTCAGCCAAAACCTTGGCGAGCCCGGTGTTGATCCCTTTAAGGTCAGACTCCTCTAGGCCAATCGCCGGAGTGGTTTCCGTAGTCATATGCTCCTCCTTGACTCGAGCTTCGATGGTCTCGCTGTGAACAACCTCGCCCCAGGTCGAATCATTCCGCCGAGCCGCAGAGCCAGGTGGCGGAATACTTGCCGGGGAACTACGTTCCCTTGTTATGAACCTCGAAATTCCCGCAGGCCTCGCAGGCGAAGCCTGCCCTGCTCCCCTGGCGGCACAAGCACCAGAAGATGACCTACTCGTTGACCTGCTTGCGAAGGCGCGATCAGTCGCCGTCGTGGGTGCCTCGCCAAGCGATCATCGCACTAGCTATTCGATCGCTACGTGGCTGATGACCCGCACACCGTACGAGGTTTACTTGGTGAACCCCGTTGCAGCCGGCCAAGAGATTCGTGGGCACGGCTTCTATGCGAGCCTCGCGGACCTGCCCGTGACACCGGACATTGTCAACGTGTTCCGCCGGAGCGAGCATGTGCCGCCGGTGGCAGATGAGGCGATTGCCTCTGATGCCTCGACGCTCTGGCTCCAGTTAGGCGTGGTCCACGGGGAGGCCGCCGCGAAGGCGCACCAAGCGGGCATGGACGTCATCCAGAACCGGTGCATCAAAGTGGAGTACGAGCGCCTTCGCGATCGGATCGAGCAGGCCACCGCCGCCTGAACGATTGTCCCCTGAACTGGCACTCACGGATCAGGCACCCTCGCTAGACGTTGTGGCGACGACCGCGACATAATCACGTAGTGAACACACCTCAGGGATATCGCACCATTTCCGTTGACCCATCACGGGCACACGAGGCGCTCCACGTCGACTCTTTCGCGTTCGCGTTTACCGCGTCCCAAGCCGACGCCGAACTGCTGTCTGAGACGTTCCCCTGGCACCGCACGCGCGCCATCGAGGTAGCGGACGCATCTCGGGGAACGCCGGGCACCCTCGCGGCCGTACACGCGTCTTTTGAGTTCACCACCCGGGTCCCTGGCGGCCGTGAAGTTCCCACTGCTGGTCTTTCGTGGGTGGGCGTTCACCCCGGGCACCGGCGGCGCGGGCTCTTGCGATCGATGATGAACGACCACTTTGAACGTGCGCTCGCACGGGGCGAGGTGATCTCGACACTTCTAGCCGCCGAGGTAGAGATTTATCCGCGTTTTGGCTACGGACTTGCTGCTCTCGAGGCACGAGTGCAGTTGGCAAAGGGCGCAACGTTTCGCCCAGTTGAGGGCGCGGACCAGTTGATCGTAGACATCGACTCCGCTTCGCTCGAGCGCCACGGGGACGCGGTTCGCTCGATCCAAAAGCGCATGATGCGTCCCGGCACTGCGACCACTTTCGCGCTTGAATCGCTAAGAGACATCTTCATTGACCTCGAAGCTGAACGCGTGGACCAGGAAGAACTGCGCATTGCCCTTGTGCGCGATGGCGACACCCCAGTGGCCTGGGCCCTGTTCCGCCGCAAACAAGGATCCAACGCAGATGGCACAGTAGAAGTCCAGTCGTGGGCAGCGCTCACCACTGCTGCCTCCGTACGGCTGTGGAGGGTGCTTGTGGATTTTGACCTCATGGGGTCCACTCACTCAGGACGGTTCGCTCTCGACGACCCACTGCTACTGCTGTTGGAAGACATCCGCGCAGCGACGCCCAAGATTACTGACAACCTGTGGCTACGGGTTTTGGACGTTCCGGCGGCGCTCGAGGCGCGCGGCTATGTAGCTGACTGTGACGTCCTTGTTGGCATCGAGGACCCTTTGCTGGCTGGTAACACGGGGGTGTGGCGATTGCGCGTGACGGACGGAAGGGCTCAAGTGACAAGGGCCGATGCGACCGCCACGTCAGCAGCGGACGTGCGGCTAAACATCCAAGAACTTGGAGCGGTTTACCTTGGCGGGACCACAGTGGCGGAACTCCTCACTGCCGGGCTGGTCGAAGAGGTCCGACAGGGTGCCGCTGGGGAACTATCCCGCGCCATGGCGTCCGAGATGAAGCCCGTCGGAAACTTCGGTTTCTAACACCAATCCGTAGCTCAGCAACACGCTCGCTCGCCCGTGCACCACACCTGTCGTTTGGATGACAGCGCAAAACCTGGAACCCTGTACGGATGAAGAAGGCAGAGGGTTACAAGTCCATATCCGTCCCAGAGACCCGGCTCGACGAGTTTTTTCAGGTCGTTCAATGGGCGTTCGTAGGCGAATGGTTGATTGAGGACCGGCAAGACTACGTAGACGCGCTCCCCACAGAACGAGCTCGTGCTCTCGAGATCACCGACGAACGACGGGGCACAATCGGCGAAATTGCCGCAGTGCACGCCAGCTTTGGCACAGAAATGATCACTCCAGGGGGCCGCCGGGTCTCCACCGCCGGGCTCTCTTGGCTTGGCGTCCACCCCAGCCACCGCCGCCGCGGCCTCATGACTGCAATGATGCACGACCACTTTGGGCGCTGCCGCGAGCGCGGCGAGGCGGTCAGTGTGTTGTACGCCATGGAAGCCCCCATCTATGCACGGTTTGGTTACGGCCAGGCTTCACAAACCGTCAAGGCATCGATCCCTCGCGGGCAGCAGATGTGGAAGGTTCCTGGTGCGGACGAGCTCACGGTGCGGCTCGAGCGCGCTGACTTCGCCGCTCATGACCAGCTGGTAGCGGACCTACAGGCGAAGCTCACTCGGCCGGGCACAATCCTTAACCCCGAGGGTTCGGGCCGTAACGCACGGTTCACGGACCCGGTGGGCAATCGCAAAGGTTACGAGCGCTGGCGTATCGCCATTGTGGAAGACAAGGGTGAGCCTGTCGCATACGCGTTCTTTAGGCGTAAAGCAGATTCAGACATTGGCATCCACGACGGCATCTGCCAGGTTCGCGAACATGGCTCCCTTACACCCGCAGCGTCTCAGCGCCTGTGGCAGACACTCACGGACTTTGATCTCGTGGGAACCACGTATACGGAGAACCTCGCTACCGATGATCCGTTGCTCCACCAGTTGAAAGATGCTCGCGGAGCTCGCTCGAAGGTGATTGACAACCTGTGGGTGCGATTGCTGGATGTTTCTGAGGCACTCGAGTCTCGCGAGTACTTCCACGAGTGCGATGTGACGTTCGCGTTGACGGACAAGCATGTGCCCGACAATGCGGGTACGTGGCGCATGACGGTGCGTGAGGGCACCGCGGAGGTCACGCGCATCGAACAGTCGGAACTCAGCGACGGAGTCGCAGACCTTGAGATGGACGTGCGCCACCTCGCCACCGCATATTTGGGCGGCACCAGCATCGAGTCCCTCGCGGCAGCAGGGCTGCTGGTTGAGAACACTCCGGGTCAGGCACGCGAACTCGCCGTCGCCATGATGTCCCCGGTGGCACCGCTCACTAACTGGGACTTCTAGCTGCGCTTGTCCTCGTAGGCGCTCATCTCGTCGATACGTCGCTGGTGACGTTCCTCGCCGCTAAAAGGCTCGGCGACGAACGCATCGGCGATTGCAACAGCTTCATCCAAAGAGTGCATACGTGCACCGATGGAACCCACCTGCGCGTTATTGTGCTGACGCGCCAAGCGGGCAGTCTCTTCTGACCAGATCAGAGCTGCACGAATACCTGTCACCCGGTTCGCAGCCAACTGCTCGCCGTTGCCCGAGCCACCGATGACGATCCCAAGCGACCCCGAGTCTGCGTACACGCCTTCAGCGGCAGAGATGCAGAACGACGGGTAGTCGTCGAGAGCGTCGTACTCGAGGGCGCCATGGTCGACCACATCGTGGCCGCCCTCAGCAAAGTGGGCTTTGAGGTGCTCTTTAAGTTCGAATCCGGCATGGTCGGCGGCGATATGAATGCGCATGGCTACATCTTGCCAGCACTCACGCTCAAGCACCGATACCTCGCCAACAGCGAAACATGCCCAGCCCCCGCATCGGCCGCCTTAAGGTGAGAGTATGGCAATTCATTCTGGAATCAACCAGTCCGAGTTTTCTCCCACCATTCGCGCAGGCGACGACTTCTTTCGCTACGTGAGCGGGCCATGGGAACAGTCCCATGTGATCCCGGATGACCGCGCAGCTGACGGTACCTTCTACACACTCCGTGACGAGGCAGAAAAGCACACCCGCGAGATCATCGAGGCAGCTGACCCCTCCTCGCACATTGGCGCGCTCTACGCGAGCTTTATGGATGCTGCGCGGGTCAACGATCTAGGCGTCACACCCATCGCACCCGACCTCGCCGTAATCGACAAGGCGAGTGACCACGCTTCACTCATCACCGCGATGGGACACCTCCAGCGCACCGGCGTGGGCGCTCCGGTGGGCTATTACGTGTTTGCAGACAAGGGCGCTCCAGACTCAAACGTGGTGTATCTCGCTCAGTACGGCCTAGGGCTGCCTGACGAGGCCTACTACCGTGACGACGCACACGCAGAAACACGCGCCAAGTACGTCGCACACATTGACCGTATGGCCGCGTTGACCGGCGCCAACTTCTCTTCAGCGAGTGTGATGGCTGTTGAGACGGCGCTCGCCCAGCACCACTGGGACGTAGTGCAAACCCGCGAGGCAGAACTCAGCCATAACCCCACCACTCTCGACGCTTTGGCCGCCGATGCGCCCGGCTTTGACTGGCAGGCGTGGGCACACGCGATTCGTATGCCCCAAAAAGCACACGACGTACTTAACGCGAGCCAGCCCAGCTACCTCACGGCCTTTGCGGCCCAGTGGACACACACGAGCGTGGCGGACTGGAAGGAATACCTGCGCTGGCACGTCGTGAGTGCACGTGCCCCGTACCTCACCGAAGAAATCTCCAAGGCCAACTTCGAGTTTTACGGCACCGTCTTGTCTGGTGCACTCGAGCAGCGTGAGCGCTGGAAGCGCGGCGTCGGGTTTGTCGAGGCGGTGGCAGGCGAACTCGTGGGCCAGGAGTACGTCAAGGCGCACTTCCCTCCCAGCCACAAAGAACACATGGATGTTCTGGTAGCCAACCTCATCGAGGCGTACCGCCAGTCCATCGTCGGCTTGGACTGGATGTCACCGGCAACCCAACAGCGAGCGCTCGACAAGCTCGCACAGTTCACTCCCAAGATTGGCTACCCCGACAAGTGGCGCGACTACAGCGGCCTCACGGTTTCTGCTGATGATTTGGTAGGCAATGTCCGCTCAGCGAATGAGTTCGAAGAGGACTGGGAGTGGTCCAAGATCGGCAAGCCCGTCGATCGCAGCGAGTGGCTCATGACACCCCAGACCGTCAACGCCTACTACTTGCAGATGGCCAACGAAATCGTGTTCCCTGCAGCAATCTTGCAGCCACCGTACTTCCACCCGGATGCGGACGACGCGATCAACTACGGCGGCATCGGCTCTGTTATTGGCCACGAAATCGGTCACGGCTTTGACGATCAGGGGTCTAAGTACAACGGGCTGGGCGCACTCGAAGACTGGTGGACAGACGAGGACCGGGCTGCGTTCATGGAGCGCGCAGACGCGCTGATCGAGCAATACGACGGCTACTCGCCCAAGCAACTTGATGGATCACACCAAGTCAACGGTGCCCTCACCGTGGGAGAAAACATTGGGGACCTAGCTGGCGTTGAGATCGGGCTTAAGGCCTATGAGATCGCACTCGGCCACCCCATCGAAGAGGCCCCTGAGGTGGACGGACTCACCGCCACCCAACGGTTCTTCATTGGCTACGCACTCACCGAGCGCATGGTCATCCGCGACGAGGCCCTCATCACCCGCTTGTCAACCGACCCACACTCACCCAGCGAGTTCCGTGTCAACGGCATTGTTCGTAACCTCGACGCGTGGTACAACGCGTTCGGCGTTACCGAAGACAACGAACTTTGGCTTGCTCCTGAGCAACGTGTGAGCATTTGGTAGATAGCCGATGCGCGGGCTAGGCGGGGTGGCACCCCTGACGGCCCGCGCGGGGTTACCCTGGACATAGGCGCTGTGTGGCGCCGAACCTAGACTTTGGGAGGCACATATGGCTGAGAAGCAGAACATCGAACTGATCGACAAGAACGAGAAAGAGGCAGCTGCCGAGAACACCGGCGGCTGCTGCGGTAGCAGCTGCGGCTGCGGCAACTAAGCACCCTCGGGGCTTGTCGACCCTTTAACAACGAGACAGACGGCGGGATCTGGCCTACGGGCCGGGTCCCGCCGTTTGCGTTCCCGCATCGCTCACGTTTGTTGCGCCGCGAGCGCCGCAAATAGTCCGCCCATCGCGATGAGCTCGGCAGCGGTTCCGGATTCGACTATGCGCCCGCCATCCACCACGTGGATCATGTCCGCTGCTGCCACGGTCGACAGCCTGTGCGCCACCACTAAGGTGGTGCGGCCCTCAGCAGCACGGTCGAGGGCCGCTTGGACGGTGCGTTCGCTCACGGTGTCGAGAGCACTGGTGGCCTCGTCAAGGAGCAGCACGGGCGGGTCCTTCAGTAACACTCTGGCAATTGCGATGCGCTGCTTTTCGCCGCCTGAGAGCCGGTAGCCTCGCTCCCCCACAAGCGTGTCGTAGCCGTGCTCGAAGGTCATGATCTGGTCGTGAATATTGGCAGCGCGGCAGGCGACAACCAGTTCCTCGTCCGTGGCGTCTGGCTTTGCGTAGCGCAGGTTCTGCGCTATTGAGGCATGGAACAGATACGTTTCTTGAGTCACTACCCCTACGCGTTCGACAACCGACTCGTGGGTAAGTTCCCGCACGTTGGCGCCAGAGAACATGACTGCTCCCGAGTTCGCTTCATGAAGCCGTGCGGCGAGGTAAACGATCGTGGTCTTGCCAGCGCCCGACGGGCCTACAAAGGCGACCGTTTGGCCTGGCTCCGCAATAAAACTCACGGCGTCCAACGTGGGCCGCGCCTGGGCTTGCATGTCTGGGTACCGAAACCCCACGTCGCGAAACTCGATTTTGCCCTCGGGGCCGGGTGCGGTCGAGGCGTCACGCGCATCGGCCGCATTCACGATGGCGGGTTCAAGGTCCAAGTATTCGAAAATGCGCGCGAATAGGGCACGCGATGTTTGCACTTCGAGTGCGACCCTCATGAGCGCCATCAGTGGGAACAGCAGTCGCGCCTGGATTGCTGTGAACGCGACGACTGTACCGGCGGTGATCGCGGGATCCACACCTTGGTCTGATGCGCGGGCAATCAACAGTCCCGAGGCGAGATAGATCACCGCAGGGACCGAACTCATGATCACGGTGACGAGGCCAAAGAACCACTGCCCCGACATGGACAGTTTCAC
>CAZHTO010000063.1:0-12249 GCA_964535845.1 uncultured Demequinaceae bacterium
AACCCCTGACCCCCTGCATGCCATGCAGGTGCGCTACCAACTGCGCCACAGCCCCTTGACTTTCACTCTTAAAGAGCGAACGCCAGTGTAACGCACGCGGGACGAGCGACGCTAATCCGCCCCCACCCCAAACTGGTTGATATGCCACGTACCTATGTCACTGCGCGACACTACATGCCACGAGCCGTGAGCCACCTTGCCAAGCGTCCGCGACGCGGGCTCTAAGCCAACTGAAGCCATCACGCCTAACTGGATAGCTCCACCATGGCTCACCACGACGGTGGGACGCTGCGGATCCCACCAGCGCTCCATGCCGTCAAGGACTCGGGCAGCGACATCGGCTGATGATCCCCAGCCATCAATGCGGGGCTCGAGCCCGTTCTGCCGTCGAGCGAACTCCTCCGGCCAGCGTTGCCGCACCTCGTCCCACGTGAGGCCTTCCCACACCCCGTACGTGCGTTGCGTGAACGCCTCGTCAATCGCGAAGTCGGTGTGAGCTGCGGCCGCAACCGCCTGCGCAGTTTGCCGGGCACGAGCAAGTGGCGACGACACGACCCGGACATCTCCATGAGCGGCGACAAGCCGCCGGGCCACCTCAACAGCTTGTGCATGCCCCACATCTTCGAGGGCGATGTCAAGCGAACCCTGCAAGCGACCCTCAACATTGAAAGAGGTGCGTATGTGACGCAGCATAATGAGCGCACTCATGCGTGCTCCCCCACGCTCGCCGCGACAACGTTGTGACGCTCGAGTGTCCAATCTCCACGGGCACGTCGAGTCAGGCGCGACCACGCCCCGTTACCCAGGTTGATGAGCGCGCGTGGTGCCAGCGCAGCCCCGAGCAAGCCTTGCATTCCCACGCGGGCTGCGCTGCTGTGAGATACCAGGACCAGCGGGCCAGCAACCCGGTCCGCCCATTCCTCAATAGCGACGACCATGCGCTCACGCACCAGGTCGTCGTGTTCGAAGCCCGGCACCTCTGCGTAGCCGCTGATGCCCCAGTCGCGCGCTTCTTGAGGCCACCGCGCCTCACGCTCTGCACGGGTAAAGCCTTCCCAGTGCCCGCACGAGCGTTCTCGCACACGGTCGTCGACTACCGCTTTAGTGCCAATGGCCTGCGCAATCGCGTTGGCCGTATGGTGCGCCCGCAGGAGCGGAGATGTGACTACAGTCGCAGATCCAGGCAATACATCCGCCAACCTTGCAGCTGCGGTAGCCGCCTGGGCTCGACCTGTGTCATTCAGCGGAATGTCCGTTGAGCCCTGCAGTCGCCCTGCAACATTCCAGTCAGTTTGGCCGTGCCGCACCATATAGACCTGCATGCACGCTCCTAGTCGAGTTCGACGACCGGGCTGTCTTTCCACAAGCGTTCGAGCTCGTAGTAGGCCCGGTCCTCTTGATGCATCACGTGCACCACCACATCGTTGAAGTCGAGTAAGGCCCAGCGCCCTTCGCGCACTCCTTCACGCCTTAGCGCCTTTGCACCCTCGTGATGCATGGCCTCCTCGATCGCCTCTGCAATTGCGATGACTTGGCGCTCCGAACTCCCAGAGGCAACCAGGAAAATGTCGGCAAGCGGCATGCGCGCGCTCACGTCAAGTGCCACCAGCTCTGTCGCCTTCTTCTCTACTGCGGCTACGGCTGCCGCCCGTGCGAGGGCAACTGCTCGCTCTGTTGCGGCCATTAACTGAGATTCCAAACGACAACTCCAAGTAAGAGGGCGACAGCGCCAAAGACAGCCAGATGCGCCCACTTAAAGTGACGTGGAGCGTCGACCTCTTCAAGCGCGGGGCGTTCACGCTTTGGCACCTCGATTTGGCCTGTAGGAACGGGCTGAATGTCATTAAAGTGCTCGGGCGCACCCCGGTGCGAAGGGGAGCCAATACCGCTCAGGTCCGGCTGAGGAACACCCTGAGTCGGGGGCATCTGCGGCAACTCGGGTGCGTCCCGGTCGACCTTCGCAAGCGGGTGCTCACCCCAAGGCGAAACGGCGGGCGAGACTGGCGTCACTCCTTGGGCTCCAGCCAATGGCTCTGGAACAGTCTCGAACGCAGCGTGATGCGGCGCTTGCGAGAACTCTTGACCGCCTTGAGTGTCACCGCCCACGACGTCGCCAAATGTTGGCCGGTTGATCTCGGCAGTTCCGGCTGCGGCTTCGTCGAGAGCCGCCGTCTCTGGGCGGTCTCCAATAATCGCGTCGAAAGGTGCTTCTTCAAGCCGTCCGTGTTGCGCCGGTGCTGCGGACTCATCGCTATAGGTTCCGAACGCAGGTGCTGCTTGCGGTGTCGTGGAGTAACCCGTTTGGCCTTGGCTCGAAGGGGCGGGAGAGCCCCATGGCGCCGGCTGCTCGGATGCGAAGGTTGGTTGTGGCGCAGAAGACGTGAAGGGCGCAACCGTCGGCTCAGCCGCAAAGGCCGTGGCAGGCGCACTTGCCGCAGATGCCGCCGAGTCCACACCAGGATTGATGTCCCCTGCGGCCAGCCAAGGATTGGACTCGGAAGGTGCGGGGCCAGGGCTTGACGCGGCCGATACTGCGGACTTTGGCTCCCGCGCAGACCGCGCTCCAGCCGCATCGATGCCCGCGACGGCCTCTTGTGTAAGCCGACGGATCTCTGCGGCTGGATCTTCTACTTGTTGCTGCTCAGCAGCCTCACTCGCCGCCTGCTGTTCCATCAGGCGCCGCTGGAGGGACCCCGGGGGAAACAGTTCGGCAAACATCTCTGGAGACATCCCCGGCGGCATGCCGGGCACAGGTGCGGAGGGTGCGGCTGCCGGTGCAGAGGGCTCAGCCACTGGCGCGGAGGTCGAGACCTCTGGCCCCGGCGAAAACTGCGTGCGAGGCTGCTCGTGCACGGAGGGCGCCGACACTGGAGGCGTGAAAGTGGTGGCAGCCGGTGCCGGGACGGACTGCGTGCTCACTGGCTCTTGGGCAGGGGGCGCAGACCACGTGGGTGCGGGCGTCGATTCTGTGGGCGGTGCAGACTGCTGGTGAGCCCACTGCTCGTGCGGGGCCCCGGCCTGGGGCGACGACGCCTGGTGAGGTTCGGGGGCGTGATGCGGTTCGGGGGCGTGGTGCGGTTCGTGCGTAGGCGGCACATTGTCAGAGGCGACTGCCGCAATGAGGCTGGCCCGCTCTGGGGGCGAGGCTGGTGGAGAGGGCGACGGGGCCTCATGCACCGGAGCGCCACCTCTCGGAGCCGCCTCGTGACCAAAGTCGGGTGCGGCCCCAGAGTCGGGTGCAGCCGCGGCGTATGGTGCCGACGTCACTGACTGGGCCCGGCCCACTACCCCTTCGAGCTCAGCTGAAGCCGCTTCGGCTTCTTGTTGGGCGGCCTCTGCCTTTTCGCGTGCGATCTTCTCTTGCTCTGCGATGCGTTCGGGCGTCATCGCAGGGATCTGACCGGTAGCGATCATCTCTTCTTCTGCAGTCCACGTCTCCATCGGTTGACGTGACCGCTCAAGGCGACGGCGCTCGCGGCGCGACAGCACTCGACCATCAGGACTGTGCGTAGGTATGGATTCCGAAATGGGCCCTAGCGAGAGGGCGTCGGTGTCTTCGGCAGGGCGCGCGGCTTCCCGCGCCTCTTGCGCGCGCCGCTCGCGGCGCGACGGAGAACGCTCGTCGTCAGTCATCGAATCCTCCGGCATATAGGTCATGCTGGGCGATGTAATCGGCCACGTTGTGCGGCACTAAGTAACGAATTGGTGCCCCTACCCTTACACGTCGACGAATATCGGTCGAGGATACCGCCAGCGAAGGCACTTCAACCACCGCATGTGCGGTACCCAACTGTGGGAACGAATGGCCCGCTCGAGTCACTCCCACGAATTCGGCCAACTCCCCCAATCGCTCGGTGTCTTTCCATTCGTCCAGCCTCACCAGCGCATCTGCCCCGGTAATGAAGTACAAGCTTGTATCAGGAAGTTGTGCCCGCAAGTCTGTCAGCGTGTCTACCGTATAGGTGAGGCCCCCGCGTTCGATGTCGACTGCAGAGACTGCAAATCGGTCGTCATCAGCCACCGCCAGTTTGCACATCTCTAGGCGGTGTTCAGGAGTAGCGCTGTCGAACCCCTCTTTGAATGGCTGCCGATTGACTGGCACAAGGAGCACCTGGTCAAGGCGTAGGGCAGCACAGACTTCAGAAGCTGCGGCCAGGTGGCCGTGATGAATCGGGTCGAACGTCCCTCCGAGGACGCCAACTCGTGCCTGTGGCGTGGTCACGTTAATGGCGCGAGCCGACACTCCGGAAGGCGTAGGTGATGAACAGCAACGCCATCAGCCCCGCGAATGCCAACAACCCATACGCCTCAGCTGGAATGGGCAACTCGTTGACGACGTGCCCCGCCGCCTCTGTTACCTCGGTGATCACAGTTGGTCCTCTCCTCGTGAATTCCATCGATTATTCCATGCCCTCGCGGCTATTGAGCGCCCGCAGGTTAAGAGCGTATGTGCCCATCGCCATGAACGGTCCACGAAGTGGTGGTGAGTTCACCCAGTCCCATGGGCCCCCGAGCGTGAAGTTTCTGGGTTGAAATGCCAATCTCCGCACCAAGACCAAATTCGGCGCCATCGGTAAAGCGGGTCGAAGCGTTCACCATGACTGCGGCTGCATCGACCTCTTGCTCGAACTTGGTGGCCGCTGCAATGTCGTCAGTGACGATCGCTTCGGTGTGGCCGGTGCTGTAGCGCTGCAAATGCGTAAGCGCTTGATCGATGTCGTCGACAACCCGAACAGCCATATCCATGCTCAGGTACTCGTTCGCCCAGTCCTCTTCCGTCGCGGCGACCGTGGGCACCGAGTCGGGTGCGAGCTCGGCGGTGGCAGCATCCGTGTGGAGAGTCACGCCTGCATCGTGTAACGCTGTCAGCACGGCAGGGAGCACCCTGGCTGCGGCATCGCGGTGAACAAGGAGCGTCTCGGCTGCATTGCACACGCCCACACGGTGGGTCTTCGAGTTCACCACAATGTCGATCGAGCGCTCTAGCGGAGCGGACGCATCAAGATAGACGTGGCAGTTACCCTCGCCCGTCTCGATAGCCGGCACCGTCGAATCTCGCACAACAGCCTGAATAAGTTCACGGCCCCCGCGAGGAACCAATACGTCGACGAGGCCACGAGCATTCATCATCACACTCGCGCCCTCGCGCCCATACGCGTCGATCGACTGCACCGCGTCGCGTGGAAGGCCGGCTCCTTCGAGCGCCTCCCGGAGCACTTCAACGATGACCTCATTGGATCGAGCAGCCGCTGACCCTCCGCGCAACACCGCAGCATTGCCCGACTTGAGCGCAAGCGCGGCAGCATCGACCGTCACATTCGGACGCGCTTCGTAAATCATCCCCACGACCCCCATGGGCGCAGCCTTTTGCACCAGACGCAACCCATTAGGAAGAGTCGAACCGCGCTTGATCTCCCCTACCGGGTCAGGGAGCGTCGCAACGTACCTAAGTGATTCGGCAATCACGCCGATGCGCTCAGCACTAAGGGTGAGACGGTCCAGTAATCCGGGGGTCATGTCGTTTGCCCGGCCTCGTTCAAGGTCCTGAGCATTCGCTTCGATAATCCGGGCAGATTCGCTTACGAGAGCGTTGGCCATTGCGTGTAACGCAGCATCCTTGATGCTCCGTTGAGCGTTCGCGAGCGTGCGAGAGGCAACCTTGGCTCGACGGCACGCTTCAAGGACGGCGCTCTCCACATCAACGTCAGGCGTGGTAGCAGTCATGCAACCAGTCTAGCCCCGACGTTTACGCGTTGGTTGAGCCCCCTGATCTTCGCCTGGCAAGAGCGTCGACTGTGGCTGCCAGTATCAACACACCTCCACTCACAGCGAGCGTAGAGCCGGCAGAGAACCCTAAGAGGCCCAAGCCATTTTCGATGGTGGCGATAACCAGTGCGCCAATGGCAGCGTGAATGAGGCGACCACGGCCACCAAAGAGACTCACCCCACCCACGACGGCAGCAGCGACGCCCGACAACACGATCTCCCGGCCTGTCGACGCGTCGGCAGACCCTACTCGCGACACGTAAAGCAACCCCGCAACGACGGCGAGCGATGAACACACCATGAACGCAGACCACTTAATTGCGGTCACATTAACCCCGGAACGGCGCGCCGCTTCGCGGCTTCCACCAATGGCGTAGATGTAACGACCAAAACGAGTGCGGTCCAACGCAAAAGTTCCGATGAGCCCAATGACCAGCACGAGCGGAACCACAATGGGCACGCCGGCGATGGCTTTAGCCGCACCGCCACGGTCGACGCTGAGAAAGGCCACCACCCCAGCACCGACGACAGCGATGGTGCTGAGTTTGATCCACATAATTGACAACGAGGCGTTCTGAGCGCCGGACCGTACTCGGCGCGCACGATCCCATACCGCGACGCCCAGTAGGAGCGCCAACAGCGCAGCCAACATGACCCACCCTGCCCACACAGGCAAGTTGGCGTTTTGAATTGCCTTAATGGGCTCAGGGATGAGTCGGTAGGTGCCGCCGGCTCCGATGATCATGAGAGTGACGCCCTGGAGCCCTAAGAACAGCCCCAGGGTTACCACAAACGATGGCACCCCTATTCGGGCCACAAAGAAGCCAATAAGGAATCCGACGGCGAACCCGATACCGATGGCGACTGCGAGGCCTAGTGGCCACGCCATTCCTCCTGGTTGCGTGTATTTCACAAAGACAGCCATTGCGACACCGAACGTCACGCCCGCCGACAAGTCGATCTCGCCAAGTAGCAAGACGAACACGAGCGCCATTCCCAGGACGACGAGCGGCGCCGCTTGGGTCATCAGGTTCGCCATATTGCGCGGGGTCATGAAGGAACTGTGAGCTGACGAGAAGATGATGACTAGCACGAGAAGCCCGCCGATGGCAGGGAGTGCACCCATCTCGCCGCCTCGGACCCGACGTATATACGCTTTCGCGTGGTCCTTAGGCCCCTGCTCGACGCCCGCACCGAGCAGGTTCACGGTGTCGGTGGGAGTGGCCGCCTCTTGAGCCACTGGGCTCGTGTCTGTGAGTTCCAGATTGGGATGGCTCATGCGACAGTCTCCATGGTCTTAGTGCCGGTGATGTAACCGACTACGTCGCCGGGGTTGGTGTCGGCAACCGCCAACCTGGCGGTCATTTTGCCCAGGTAAAGCACGTTGATGTCGTCAGCCACCTGGAACACGTCGTTTAAGTTATGCGAGACGATCACCACGGCTACTCCGTGGTCTGCTAACCGGCGCACTAGATGCAAGACTTGCTCTGTTTGAGCTACGCCAAGCGCCGCGGTGGGCTCGTCCAACACCACTACCTTGGCTTGCTTGACCACCGAGCGCGCGATTGCGACGGTTTGCCGCTGTCCACCCGACAGTGACGCCACTTTTTGACGCAAAGACTTTACGGTTTTCACCGACAGGCTCTGCAAGGCCTGTGCAGCCTCGACTTCCATGCGGCCTTCGTTAAACGTGCCACCCGCCATTTCTTCGCGTCCCAGGAACATGTTCTGCACGATGTCCAGGTTGTCGCATAGCGCGAGGTCTTGGTAAACCACCTCAAGGCCGTGGCGAGCTGCGTCCCGCGGGTGGTGCAAATGGCACTCTTCTCCGTCGAACAGCACTGAACCACCGTCATATGGCTGGACGCCCGCCAAGCCTTTAATAAGCGTAGATTTGCCGGCTCCGTTATCTCCCACAAGGGCGGTGACCCGACCTGCGTGGGCCGCGAAGTTTATGCCTTTCAATACTTTGACGGGACCAAAACTCTTGGTCACGTCACGTAGTTCGATGATGGGATGGGTCATCCTCAGCTTCTCCTCTAGTTCTGCGGGGCACCCGCGAGCTGTCCGCGGTGGGACTATGCCTTGAGCACAAATCCCACCGCGGACAAACGGCTACAGCGTTTATTCGGCGGCTGTAAGGCCAACCGACTCACACGCTGCGGCCACGTCGCCTGTGCAGATTTCGTCGTAGTCGGCATTGCCGTCGTCGATGACCCGCTGGACTTCGTTGGGGCCCACAAGGATTGGGTCGACCGCGATGAAGGGCGTGCCGTCATCGAGAGTCGTCTCCACGCTCGGAGTCTCGCCTTGCAACAATTGAATCGCGAGCTCGGATGCAGCCTCTGCTTGTACTTGGAACGGCTTGTATACCGTCGCAGTTTGCTTACCGAGCAGCACGTTCTGAAGACCGGCCACCGACGCGTCTTGACCCGAGACAGGAACAGTGAGTCCGTTCTTGTCCAAAATGGTGATGACGCCTGCGGCGTTGGTGTCGTTAGCGGCCCACACCGCGTCCACCTCTCCACCGAGATCAGTCAACGCCTGCTCGAACACGGTGGCAGAGTGCTCGCCGTCCCATAGCCCGGGGGGCTCGGCAGCCGGGGATATCCCCGCCGCTTCCATGGCCGAGGTGGCGCCCTCGTAGAACATTGCAGCGTTGCCGTCGGCGGGGTCACCGCTGATGTACACCACCACCGCTTGCGCGGGGTCCACACCATTAGCCTCTAGGCCTTGAACCACTGCCTGGCCTTCGAGTTCACCCACCCGTACGTTGTCGAACGACACGTAATAGTCCGCACCCGGGATGGGGCGGTCGTAGGCAATAACCGGAATCCCTTCAGCCTGCGCGTTCTCCATGACCGAAGCAGCTGCTCCCTGGTGGTCGACGAGCAGCATGACGTCGCACCCTTGGGTCAGTTGCTGTTCAGCGATGGTGGCGTATTGGCCTGTGTCTCCCTGGGCATTCTGAATGTCTACAGCGAAGCCCGCCTCGGTAATCGCGGCTTCGAGCGCGGGTCGGTCACCGTTCTCCCACCGGGGCGACGACGTGGCGTCCGGCAGGATTACGCATGCCCGCGAATCACTATCGCCGCCCCCGTCACCACCCCCGTCTCCACTCGAGCAGCCCGCAAGGGCTAACGCCGCGATGCTGGCCGTTGCGGCCCACGTGATCATCTGCTTTTTTTGCACATCACACCTCTCTGTGTAACGGGGACTATCCCACTGAGCCACCTCGAAAGTGACATACATCACACTAGTGATAGATGACGGTTATGCGACAGGCCGATCTCCGGGGCACAGTCGGGGAACACGTCACAGTTAAGTAACAGTTCGCAAAAATGGCCTATGCAAGGCTCTCAGGACAGGCGTACGCCAGTGGGAACGGGCCACACAGGGCCACAAGTCACATGACTACTAGGTGGTCGATGTGTACCAATTCACGGGCGTACACATCTCCCAATTGCCGAGCGAGATCCTCAGAGCTAAGGCCCCGCATGCGCTCCGCCTCGACTGCGGAGAAACCCGCGAAGCCTCGCGCGACGATAACGCCGCCCTCGCCAATAACGTCTACCGGCTCCCCCGCCTCAAACGAGCCTCGTACTTCGAGCACCCCTGCTGCAAGTAGTGAGGCCCTACGGGTCCGTAGTGCCCGCGCGGCCCCCTCGTCCACCACGATCGCTCCGCGAGTCTGGGCGGCATGGGCCAGCCACTGTAAACGGGTGGTGTCCCGCTTACCGGTGGGCAGGAACAGCGTGCCCACTCCGTCGCCGGCAACTGCCGCCGCCGCATCGGCCGCACTCGCCAGCACCACAGAAATGCCGGAACTGGTTGCTAATGACGCGGCTTCGAGTTTGGTGATCATGCCACCGGTGCCGATCGCGGTTCCGCGCCGAGAGACATCAATACCTTCCACATCTTGTGGCCCGCTCACCACGTCGATGCGCCGAGCCCCTTCCGTGCCAGGTGCGGCGGTATACAACCCGTCCACGTCCGTGAGGAGCACCAATGCGTCTGCATGGGCAACGGTCGCCACCAGGGCTGCAAGGCGATCGTTATCGCCAAAGCGAATCTCGTCGGTGGCAACCGCATCGTTTTCGTTAACGATGGGCAGCACTCCGAGGTCAAGCAGGCGATTGAAAGCCCGCTGCGCATTGCCATAGTGCGATCGACGCACCATGTCATCCGCAGTAAGGAGCACTTGCCCAACAGTGAGGCCGTAGCGAGCGAAAGCCGCGGAATAAGACGCGATAAGGGCGCCCTGGCCCACAGACGCAGTCGCCTGGGCCGTCGCGAGATCGCGGGGCCTAGACGCGAGGCCCATGGGGCCGATGCCTGCCGCGATCGCACCTGAGGTCACAAGAATCACTTGGCGGCCAGCTGCCCGCACCCCCGCAAGTACTTCAGCAAGGAGCTCGACTCGCGACTCACTCAAGTGACCGTCTGCTTCCGTGAGCGAAGATGAGCCAATTTTGACCACGAGCCGGCGCGCATGGGCGATGGTCTCGCGCGCGCCTTCTTCAGGTGCGATAGCAGCAGAGGTTGCGTCCACGAACCCTCTCTCAATCTCACTCATGCCAGTTCAGTCGTCCTCGGCAGGGTCCGTCCAGTGGCCAGCGTCACGTTCAGTCCACAGTTCTTCACGTGCGGCCGTCTTGCCATCCATTCGTTCCTTATGCTGTGCACGCTTTTCTGCACGCGTAGCGCGAGGCGCCCGTTCATGGTCTTCCACCCGCAGGTCGCTGCCGCGTTGTCCTAGAAGTTCCGCCCCCGCAGCCATTGTGGGTTCCCAGTCGAAAATGATGCCTCCCTCACGGGGCCCAATGACCACTTCGGAACCCGGAAGTGCTCCGGCACGGAACAGCGCCTTCTCCACTCCCGCCTTGGCCAGTTGGTCGGCGAGATACCCGACCGCCTCATCGTTAGCGAAGTTCGTTTGTCTTACCCACCGTTCAACGCGGGTTCCGCGTACCTGGTAGTAGTCCTCCACACCATGTCGCACACGTTCGACGGTAAAGCCAGTGTCGTTGACCGCACGCGGCCTGATCACAATGGGGGCGCTTTCAAGCTCGGGCTCCGCAAGGCGGTGCTCTTCTACCTGGCTCGCTAGCGCAAAGGCAAGTTCCCGCAAACCCTCGCGGCTCACAGCGCTGACTTCGTAGACAGGCATACCTGTAGCTTCGAGATCGGGCCGCACCATGGCAGCGAGCTCCCGCCCATCGGGCACATCGATCTTATTGAGGATGATGATCTGCGGCCGCTCCGCAAGGGGCACACCGCTAATCGCCTCGTCCCCGGTGTAGGCCCGTAGTTCACCCGCGATTACTTCAAGGTCGCGAATGGGGTCACGGTCAGTTTCGAGAGTCGCGGTGTCGAGCACGTGTGCGATGACAGAGCACCGCTCGATGTGGCGCAAAAAGTCGTGGCCTAGGCCCTTACCCTGCGATGCGCCTTCAATCAGACCCGGGACATCCGCCATGGTGAACTTGGCGTCGCCTGCCTGGACAACTCCAAGGTTCGGGACCAACGTGGTGAAGGGGTAGTCCGCAATCTTGGGACGGACCTTACTCATCGATGCGATGAGTGACGATTTACCTGCGCTGGGATAGCCCACCAGCGCCACGTCTGCAATTGACTTGAGCTCGAGCACCACGGTGGCCTCGTCGCCCGGCTCACCCAGGAGAGCGAAACCAGGGGCCTTGCGCTTGTTGGTAGCAAGGGCCGCGTTACCGAGCCCACCCCTGCCGCCCTGCGCAACGACGTACTCTGCGCCCTCCCCCACGAGGTCGATCAGCACATCGCCGGCCGCGTTCTTGACGATGGTCCCGTTGGGCACCCGTAAGCGCATGTCAGGCGAGTTCGCACCATGCCTATTCCCACCGGCACCTTGCTTGCCATTGGCTGCCGTGCGGTGAGGGCTGTGGTGATAGTCGAGCAACGTGTTGACTTGCGAGTCGACAACGAGGACTACAGAACCGCCCCGGCCACCGTTGCCGCCGTCCGGCCCCCCGAGAGGCTTGAACTTCTCACTGTGAACGGATGCGACCCCGTGCCCGCCATTGCCTGCTGTCACGTGAAGAGTAACGCGATCCACGAACGTTGCCATGTACGCCTGCCCTTCCGCTTATTTATTCTAGATAGACGTCAGGGGCGCCACCATGACGGCGACGCCCCTGACGGAAAGCTAATGAATGTGGCGTTAGCCAGCCACCACGTCAACGACCTTGCGGCCACGACGCTGAGCAAACTGGACCGTGCCCGCGGCGAGCGCGAACAGGGTGTCATCGCGGCCAAGGCCAACGTTGTCGCCGGGGTGGTGCCGAGTGCCGCGCTGACGGACGAGAATCTCGCCAGCCGAGACGACCTCGCCACCGAACCGCTTCACACCCAGGTACTGCGGGTTGGAGTCGCGGCCGTTACGTGTTGAGCTTGCGCCCTTCTTTGAAGCCATGGTGAGTCCTCGCTTACTTGATTCCGGTGACC
>CAZHTO010000064.1:0-12201 GCA_964535845.1 uncultured Demequinaceae bacterium
CTGGGTGTGCGGGTATAGGCCCGAATGAGTCCTGAGGTTCCTACAGAAGGCGGTCACCCCAGATTCTGAGTCCTGACGTTCCTACAGAGGGCAGCACGCTCCGCGCGGCTTAAGATCAACGAGTGAGTGTGCAAGCTGCGACGCCCGGGCCCCTGACGGTCAGGACAGTCGCCATCGGCCCCCCAGCGAACCTGCTGGCGACCCTGCCAGAGCACGGCATCTCGTGGGTACGCCGCGGCGAAGGCATGATCGCGTGGGGCGAAGTGGCGCGCTTTGACACTCATGGCGCCAGCCGTATCGACGAGGCGAACTCATGGTGGCGCCGCATCACCCGCCATGCGGTGGTGCGCGACGAGGTGAACTGCCCTGGCACGGGACTCATCTCTTTTGGCTCGTTCGCATTCTCAGACTCGTCCAATGCGGGCGGCACCCTCATCATTCCGCGTTACGTCATTGGCGTACGGGGAGACGATGCGTGGCTCACTGTCATCTCCGAAGACGGCCTGGGCGATGCGCCCAATATCGACCAACCTGTCGCCCACGCCTCCGCCCCGGCACCGCTACCCAAGGTGACCATCGACCCCTCTGACCGCAAACAGTGGGACCAAGCAGTCGCACAGGCCGTAGAGCGTATTAGTGGCGGCGAGCTAGACAAGGTGGTACTCGCACGAGCAGTCACAGTGACGGCCGATGCGCCAGTTGACGTCCGCACCATTCTCACCACCCTCGCGGACGGGTATCCCAGTTGCTGGACGTTCCATGTAGACGGCCTGGTAGGTGCCACGCCTGAGATGTTGGCGCGGGTGGACCGTGGCTTGGTGACGTCGCGCGTACTTGCGGGGACCATTAGGCCTACGGGCGACGAGACTGCCGATTTGGCTCACGCGGCGGCACTCGCGCGATCTTCAAAGGACCGCGAAGAGCACGAATACGCGGTGCAGTCTGTGACCAATGTGCTTGAAGCCCACTGTGGATCCGTGAACGTGCCTGATGAGCCGAGCGTGCTGCACCTGCCCAATGTGATGCACCTCGCCACGGACGTCACGGGCGTGCTCAGCCATAACGCGAGCGCCCTCGAACTGGTGCGCGAACTCCACCCCAGCGCGGCTGTGTGCGGAACGCCGACTCTCACTGCGGCGCGCGTTATTGATGAGCTCGAGAACCTGGACCGCGGCCGCTATGCAGGGCCAGTGGGGTGGATTGATGCGGCGGGCGATGGTGAGTGGTGCATTGGGTTGCGTTCGGCAGAAATCTCGCGTGAGGACCCGTCGCAGCTGCGGCTGTTTGCCGGCTGCGGCATTGTCGCCGCGAGCGAGCCCGAGTCAGAGTGGGCAGAGTCCGAAGCCAAACTTGAGCCCATGCTGCGCGCACTGGGCGTCGCGACCTAGCGGTCACTGGTGTCGGTTAAAGCACATCCCCGGTACTACGAACCACCAAAGCTCCCCCGCAGTGTTCAGCGAGTGCGGTCGCTATCGCAAGGCCAAGACTGGGGTCCGCGAACTGCGCTGAGCCTTCGGCCCAAAAGTGTGGGCGCCGGGGCAGCCTTTCCGGCGCAACGCCGAGCACCCGAGACATGTCCCCCCCGGTACTCAACAACCCGCGGCACTGACAGCACCAACACCCTTTGCGCATACTCGTCAAAGACCGCTACGGACCACCAGGAGGACGCTACACCTCGCCCGTCCCCGAAACCGGTCCCTACAAATACGAACAACGCTCACTACCCTACGTAGAAGACCCCACCCACTACCACCAGTACCAATTCACCGCCGATATGGACAAACTCCGTAATTTCTACGAGTCTGCTCCAGCAGTTGTTCGTAGGGATATTGATGACCACATGGCGAATCACCGGTTGACATGGGACGCGATGCATACAAGGTCCGGCGAGATTTCCCCTGGATTCGGCGACCCGGGTGGCGGGATTCAGTGGGAGTTACCTCTACCCCTAAAGATGCTTGAAGAGATTGGGATGGTGAAGAAGTTATGATTGCACCAGGTGCGTTTGAAGCAGCACAAGAAGTGATCCGGAACGAGGGCTTGCTCCATTGGGCACAATTCACACGACCTGCAGGGGAAGCTAACCGCATACACCTCTGGCAGGACGCGGATGGCTGGCACATAAGTGTGACTGACGAGCGCGCGGTCGTGGTTGCTGACACAGCTTACTCCACTGAAAAGGATGCTCTCAAAGAGTTCATTGAAGACTTACGCAGAACCAAACGGTTAAGTGAACGCGGTTACTACTAGTAATCCGATAGGGCTCTGACCCGAGTCTCCCGAGTTTCACCGGCCTGGTGCCCCACGGTGATTGGTGGCCTTGACCCTGGGTAGTGGACACCTTGTAAGAGAGGATGTCCTTTGTCAGAAGACAACGTCGGCAGTTTTCGCCGGGGTACAAAGATGAGGCCGTGAAGCTGGTGGACAACACCGGTCGGCCGGTCGCGACGGTGGCGCGGGCGTCGGCGTTGATCTGAGGTTCGGCCGTCAATTCGCGGGGACCGATAGCGATACATACCGAGCGCAGAGGTTGCAGGGTGCGCACGAACTTCTTGACCGATACCCCGGTTGTTGAGGTGAGGTGTCTCGTGATCGCGAGGGCAGCGAACACGACGGTCAGGTGGACTTCGATAGCGTCGCGCTGGTGGTGGAACACAGACCGGGCTTTCAGGTCGGACCTCGTCATCCTGAAAGACTGCTCGACTTTCCACAAGTCGTGGTAGGCGCTGATCACTGTGCTGCCAGGCATGACGTCTGGTGGGATGTTGGTGACGTAGCCCTTGATGCCGGCGAGCTGGCGTGCCCGATCAATGGTGGTCTGATCAAGTTCCTTCCTCGCGCCCGACACTTTCAAGAACCTGGCTTTGCGTAGCGGCATCGCTCCGGCCGCGATCTTCTCGGCTTTGGCGATCATGAGGTTGATGTTGCGGTCGTCCCTCTTGTTGCGTTTGAACGACCACTGATACACGATCCGGCGCTCACGCGCCCACCATCGGTGCCCATCCCACGAGTCGATTCCAGGATCTGCCCATCCACAAAGTGGTTGCCGTGGGCGGTGAAGTGTTCCTCCAGGTCAGACGGGGCTTTGGTGAGGCGGGAGCCGACAACGAACCCCAGCCCGGCATCCTCAAGAGCGTTGAGGTTCCCGGCAGGCAGCTACCTCGGTCTGCGGCCCGACGGTATCCCCGCATCGTTCGAAGAACGTGGGCTTCCTCTCGGGTCACTCGCCAAGGACTTCACGATGTACCAGTTCAATGGGAGCCTCCCCGCGGGCTTCAAGATCCAGATTAGTGAGATCGCTCCGGCGTTCGGGCAACCTGGGGGCGGGGTCCAGGTGGTCATCACTGATGTTTCCGGCAAGAGCATGAGCGTGAAGGACCTCATTCGACTGCAAGTACTGTCGGAGGTCGAGCCTAAGGTGGGATCATGAACCCTAAGGTGCTCGTGCCGTTCGCCGCCTGGGCGGCTCAGGCGGGCTACACCCGGCTTGTCGACGACGGTGCCATAACCATCGCGGACGAAGGCGGCGAGATCCGCTTCTACGTCCGCAATGACGACGAACGGTGGGTGCTGTCGCGAGCCGAACGTGCAGGCGACGAGACGGTTCTCATGGTCGCTGCGGATCTTTCGAACATTGAACGACATCTCACTGAGCAGATCGGGTGGGACATACGGTCTCAACTGGGATTTGCCCAGATTCTTCTTCCATACGCGGTCGATGACGTAGCCGACGGATACCACATCGACGAGGTCAGCGACGGGTGGGCCGAGCTCGTTGACTCGACAACCGGTCGCACTGTAGCGGGGTTTCTCCACACCAGCGTTCCGTATCGAGCGGTGGGGTTCTCCTGGTACGCCGATGCAGCACCCGAAGCGTTGCGTACCTGGTTTACGGACCCTCGAGGGGGTACTCGGCTCCAACGTTTTGTGTCCAGTGAATAGCAACATGCGTACCGTCACATTAGGAGGCGTGGTTGTGCACAGGCGCCGATTTAGATTCGACGTACGGCCGTCGATTGGCACATCGCAGACTCACGGGGCTTGTCGAATGAGCAGTTGCACGGCCTGCGAAGGACGCCAGGCGATGACCTCAGCAATACCGACATCATCGGGAGGTACCGTGACAGATATGACACTCGACTCAGTTATGGCGCTCATAAAATTCGAGGAGCTTGAGCGCTACGCGGTATTCGGTCACCCTCGAAACGCAACCAACAGCACCGCGATCTACGAGGAGGACGGGCACTGGCATGTCATCAACACAGATGAACGCGCTGTGCCAGGTGCTCACCGTACATTCCAAACTGAGTCTGAGGCACTTGAGCTGTTCCTTCGGCGCCTACGCCTTTCGGCGCAGATCCAGAGTTACCGCAACGAGCGAAAGACGGAGCGCTAGCACTAAGGCCGTTGCGTCCCGGGGAGCCCGGCAAGCAAATCGCGGCCATCTAGGCGCGACAAAAATCGTGACCACGGCACAAGCCCACTACAACACGAAGCTGCCACCGCATCGGCCGTATCAACGCGCTGCGTGAAGATGCGTGCGTGGCACCGGTCGAAGCGGTTGAGGCGTGGCAGCTGAAGCAAGACGGTGTGGACCTTCCCTGGGGTGCGCGGGTTGAGGAACAACGCAACTGTGGTGAACAAGTAGGCCACGGGTTCTACGAGTTTGGTGTGGGCACGGTCGAAGGCCTCGGGTCGCTGATTTCCTATAACCCCATGAAAGGCGAGTGGGGCGACTGGGACCACGCTGGACAGTCGTGGGCCGGCATAGGCGACGTCGTGGTCTCCCTGGTGGTCGTGACCAGTCCCGCGCTGATGGGCACGCTTTACGCCACCGGCCACGGTGACTGGGTTGCCGAGCGTGGTGAAACCCTCACCGAGGTCGGAAAGTCGATGATTGCCTGGGACACGTGGGAAGACGCCCCCGCCCAAGCCGCCACCGAAACCATCTTGAACATCGGAACCGCGTTCATTCCCGTGGGCGGAGCCGTGTTCGCTGGCCTGAAAGGGTTGTCCAAAGCTGCTGGCGCCACTCGTATCACTGGGATGCTCAACACGCTCGACAACCTCGGCCCCGCCGCCATGTCACGCCTGACCGGCCCCGCCATTCGGCTGGACTTCGATATCGACATCGATATTGACGGCGCGCGTGTCGATGTCGACGGGCCACGCGTCGACGCAGATGGACCTCGTGTCAATGCCGACGGACCCGACACCCCTGGCGTGGCCACACGAACCGACAGCGACACCAACACCGAAGTGCGCGACACCCCCGAAACCACCAACGCTGAGGGCCACAATCAACCCGAAACCCGGGCACCTGACACAGACAATGGCAACGCAGGCAAGACCGACAGTAATACTCCAAGTCCGGGTGCTCATCATGCAGTGGACGACGTAGCACGAGCACACACAGACACTGCCACACCCGACAGCGCCACATCAAGCAACTCCACGGGTGGGGACCACACTGGTCACAGCAGTGGGCATAGCGGGGATGGTGAGGGCTCTCCTGATAGTCCCGGACCTACAGGTGTGGGCGCTGAAGCACCCGTAGTTCTGCAGCGTCGCACCTACATGGTCGATGGGGAACTCTACACATCACGACCCATCCCCCCTGCACCCGAAATACCTACTGCCGCACGCAATGCTGGTATGACTGAGGACGTGTGGACCCACACCTACGTCGAAGCCACCCACCACATGGGTACAGCAAACACTGCCGTGTTAGGAAAATTTGATGGCCCCAACGATCCCGCGTCCTACCAAAACGTCGCCCGCACCGAAGGTCATGCACACTTCAGTTTGGAAGACAGCCACTGGTCAGGGGTGCGCGATGCCTACAACCTCACCGACTCCGACATGTTCGACCTATTCAACAAACCCTTCCTCGACGAAATCGGCTCCCGCAACATGAACATCAAATTCACGCACGACCCGTTACCAGATTTCAGAAAACTCGATCCTGCAACGGGCAAGGGTACAGCGCTAGCGCGTGAGTACCAGTGGGTCGAGCAATCGCCCCTCTATGGCAGAGCGGACAGCACGACCGACTGGATTGCGAAACATATCGATGGCTGACCCGCGATTGAGTGACGTACAGGTTAACGAGTTCATGGATGTCTGTGCGCAAGTGCTGGGACAACGCACCTTCGGGTGGACTACGCCCGATGGCGGCTATTGTGCGTTCGTTAGTTGGGTGGGGGCAGATGCCTTCGGCTGTGTGTTGGCGAATGATGGATCGAAGTTAAGTTTCGGGCCAGTACTGAACGACTATCGTGTGGTGCCGTTACGTGACTATCCGCTGCCGGAGGTGTGGAATGCGCAAGTGTTCGCCCCGATTTTCGACAAGGAACGCCAGCTAGTCACTAGCTTGCTTCCACCACAGTATGTGCAGTGGTTTGAGCAATGGAAAGCGGTCCGTCACCAACTGCCCACATTGAAGGTGCATCCGGCATATATGCGTTGGCCCCGTCCCACCGAGGTCCCCATCTTGGTGAACCTGATCTATAAAACCTTTGGTGCGACCACCCGTATTGACAGCATCGACGACTCAGGACGTTTCGTGATCACCGCACAAGTGATGGAAGCATTCGAGCTCACTATCACCCAAGACGGCTCACGCTCTATGAAATCAACTTTCACCGTCAACATGGCTGCGCACGAGACGATGCCTGCAATAGGGGAGGCCGTTCTTCCCGGTTCGTGGGATCCGTTGGAACTTGAGATAGCCCTCACCGACATTCGTGCCTGGTGCGTGCGGGTACTACCTGAGGACTTCCTTGCCGGCCTAGAAGCCGGCTACGGACCCCTGCCCGGTATCAGCGGCCCCACCCAACCCGTGCCACACGCTCCCACCACGGAGACCACCAATGACTGACAGCCCCCAGTTCGCAATGCCCGACACCAAATGGCAAGAACTCAAAACCCAATACGGACTAACCGACCGGCACATGGTCGACATGTTCATCCGACCCTTCCTCCAAGAAATCGCCACCCGCGGCCCCATCCGATTCGCCACCGACCCCCGCACCCAACCCGAAACATCCATACTCGGTGAACAATGGCGAATACTGCGCGACGACATGGGATACGTCTACGACGTCACCGCCGGCCACGCCATCCCCCTCAACCAATGGGACCCAAAACGATGACAATCACCACCGTCAACGAAATGACCGCAATCTTCACCGACGTCTTCGGCGACCACGGCATCATCGTCAACACCGACCACAACAACCGCCACGTCACCGCCATCATCCGAGAACGCTTCGAAATCGCCTTCGCACTCGAAAACGAACACGGCATGTTCAACATCGCCGCCCGCATAGGCCCCACCCTGTCCACCACCACCTTCTTCGGCCACCCCCCACTCCTAGACCCCACCGAAGAATCCATACGCGAAATGATGACCCGCGTCCACCACTGGACCACCCTACGCATCACACCCCAACACCGCTAAAACCACCTTCAGAAAGGTTTTCAGTGTTTCTCCAGGACGGACTGTATGTCACGTATGCCGGTGAGGAATTTCCGCTCGTGCGTGACCACGAGGGCCAGTATCGCCTGTATACGCCGCTGAACCAGGCTGACTTTGAACGCCACCCGGAGGGCTCCTACTGCTACTGGCTGGGCGGCGACGAATGGTTCGATTGCTTCGAGTACCGCACGCACGGTACCTACCTGGGCCACGATGTTGTGGTGGAGCCGCGGGTGCCTGCCTCCCGATACCGTCAACCAGGAACATACGTGGGCTATGACGTGGATACGACTGCGGCGGGCGTGGGTGCGCTCGTGGTGTACACAGTCCCGTCTGATGGCGACTCTCGAGGGGCTCACGAGAACCTCGAGTGGATAGTTCAGCCAGATAACCCTGACCTCACCATGGTGACCACTCGCACTCGGGTCACACCGCCGTGGATCGATATGACTCAGGCCAATGCGCGACTCGTCATCGACCGTGAGGGCTTAAGCCAGTGGGCAACCTTTTCGCAGCCCCTTGACCAAGCGAACACCGTGGCCCTGTGGGGTGGGCGCGGCACCTGGCACGTGGCTCGCTCGGATCAGCACGGCGCCGTGGTCAGCGCCCTCCAGTTCACCGGCGAGGCCAGCGCCCTCTCCCATGGCATCAGCGAGCTGCGTGTTGCGCGGCAACTGGCGAGCGACAGTGAGAACCTACCCAAGCCTGCGCTTTCCCCGAGCGTCACGGAGATTATTGAGCATGCGGGCCTGGGGTGGACCACGTCGAAAGATGGGACGTGGTGGGACATCGGGACTAGTTTGTCTCCACCCTTTGATCGTTGGATTGTGAACCCTGACGGCAGCGTGGACCAGTTTTCTGCCCGGGAGCGTGCCTACGGTTTTGATCACGAGGCGTGGTTTTCTTCGTGGAGTCACGCAGAAAAATGGATCGCCTACAAGGCGGTGTCCTCAGCAACGCGCGACTATGGCTTCAGGGATTCATGGGCTGACGACGTTGTCCACCCTCGATGCACGCTGCTCGATGACTACCCCTATACCCTGCTGCTCATCGACGGCGGGCTCGCTGCTAAGCGAATGAGCCTATGGGACGCGCGCTACGCCTCACATGTGCTCACTCAAACCCTGGAAGATATCGTGGCGCGTTACTGGCGACCTGATGACGCTTAGCTAGCTCCCAGGCGACCCCTCCACCTCTGCTCACTGACGCTGGCTGCAGTGCGTCGCAACATTCACTACTACGGCCGATGCGCGAGTAGCGAGGCGCAGACGCTTCACCTGGGCTGGGGTGGGGTCAAGAGACGTTCTCGAAGCCGTACTCTTTTGCAGCGGCGGGGAATTTTATGTCGCTACCGTCGCCGCTGAATAGTTCTGGTCGCGGGTCGAAGTAGCCCTGCACTGGGGAGTCTGTCTTACATCGCTCGAAATAGTCGGCGTCAGCCTGGTCCCACGTCCTTGTCATTTCAACCCGACTAGACCCGTCGTCGAATAGCTCGACATGGTATTCCAGGAGCAACATCGGAAAGTTGTCAAGATGTTGAGAAAATGGTGCCGGTGTACACACCACGATCGACGTCACGTTAGTCGTGTGGGCGACTTCGTAGACAGTAAACGCCTGCGGACCAAGGGCCGTCCAACGTGCCGGTTCGTTCAGACCGCGACTGATGTACGAGTCCGCTCGATACGCAAGTTCCTCAGCAATATCCAATGGGTAGGGCGGAAGACCCCAGCGATACACGAGGTCGGGGTCCGAATAGTCCAACGCGTTCCACGCTACGGCCTCTGCCAGCAACGCTGCCCGCAGGGCCTTGACTGCAGGATCGTTTTCATATTCACCTGTCGGTACCCCGTCAGGCCAAATCACATTGGGCGTCTCAAGTACGGATGGCCCGTTGGCACCACATGCAGCTAAGGTGACGAGGGTCCCTAACGTGGCGGTGGCACGCAGTAACTTCTGGACAAGAGTCATTGAGTGCGCGCCTCCTCGAAGGCTTGTGCGACACCCTCTCGGTCTACCATGACAAGCGCGTTGAGATATGTGTGTGAGTAATCAGTGCGGAAGCCGTTGCGCCATGACTTGAAGTCCACTCCTGGGAATGACTCACGTAGGCCCATAGCGTCGCTGTTCCACCAAACTTCTAGACGCCGGTCATTGACCTCCAACCCCGCCAGTAACTCGGTGTTGCTTTCAGCAACAGCAGTGGCGGCATCATCGCCCCAGGTGCTGATCGCTGCCTCACCGGCCCCGCTCGACACCAGTGGCACGCCGGCGTTAAGGGCCCATGCACCGACCTCCGGCAACTTGGATGCGGCCGGGAGCGGGACCAAGTCAGCTACGAGACTCATTTTGTCCATGACAGCTGAGAACTTCTCATCTCTGATCCTCGCTTGTAGTTCTTGCACCCCACCCACGGATCCCTGATGGAAACCGTCGAGTTTCATGAAGCGCTCAAGCGCGTTCTCCCACGTCGCACCTGTCTGATCAGATCCGATCGCGAATGCCAATGCCTTGATCTGATAGCTATAGACTGCTTCGCTCAATACAAATAGCCCGTGGTCATTGCCCCCGACCGTGCCCCACACTTTAGCGGCATCTGCGCCGTGCACACTCGGCATCCAGGTAACTGCCCCAGCTTCAAAGAACTGCACCTCGACAGCAGTTGGGGACCCTTCGTAGGCGTCGCCGGCAGTACCTGCTGTTTCCACAAGCCAAGGCAACGCGCCGCTGATCGCCTTGGCCATACTCTCTGCAGCAGGATCCGACAGCAAATCCGGCCCGAACAGCGCATCATCACGGCGACCCAACGCGTGGAAAATATGGGAAGTCAACTCAGTTTGGCTCTTATAGACGTCGCTCGTGGTGTCGGCGCTGTGGACTCCACCGTGAGTGAGCATGGCGGAGTCCCATGTGGCTGCGATGCCGGTGAAGTGGTCTTGGTGCCAGGGGCGTTGACCGAACCAGTACTCGATACGTGCCGCGCCTGTTGATTGGCCCTTCGAGCAAGAGTCATCGCCTGGTTCGGTAAACCAGTGCAAGGACGCGTCGTGGGTGAGTGCCAGGGTGGAAAACACTCGCCCCATCGGGTCATTGGCTTGCTCAGGTTCGTGTCCTAACACAATGCTTTCTTGTTGCGCGATCTCTATCAACCCACCCCGAGCACCACTACTGAACGCAGGCCCAGGATGGGCCCCTGCCGGGTTACGTTCCCATGAGTCGAACTTGTTGGCGACCGCGACCGTGAACTCTAAGCCCATTGGATACTGGTCAGGACGGTTGAACAAGAAACTCACCGCATGCAGGCTGAGGTTGTCGCGCCCCATCCCTTCCCACATGGCGTCAACAAAACTTGTAGCCTGACCTGCGTCCCATTGTTGTGTGCCTGCCGATAATGATTCACGCACCGCTAACACCAACGAATGCGCAGAACCCGCACCATCATCGTGAACTGATGCCCGCTGGTCCAACACCATCAACAGCCCGAGCGCACGCGTGCCTCCTACGGCTGTCCAGAACGTTGCTGCCGCTTTTGGGGAGGTGCTGAGCCCTACTAGGAGTTGTTCTAGACGTGTGGTCCCCGCCTGGTCCAGGTTTCCGTCTACTAGGCGGCCCACCAGCATGATCGCTTCGACACTGGAGCGTTGATCTTTACTGACACCAAAGTCTTCATACCGGCCTGAGGCGACACTGCTGGTGAACTGGGTCCACCACGACCACACCGACGGATCTTTCACATGACGCAGTGCAGTCACACACCCTTGTGATGCCCGCTGATACTCACCCGTCCAGTAGCGCACATCAGATTCCAGACGTTCACGCTGCGCATTCCATGCCACCCACGGACTTTCCCCCATACACACTGTGCCTGGGGTGAAACCTGCTTGCAACGCCCACAGGTCTTCTTCAGCCATCCCCGGCACTACATCCACCGTGTGAGGTGTGGTGGAGTGCCACTGGGCGACCTCGTCCCGCAACAACCTCAGACGAGAAAGGGGATATTCCGCCTCATCCACATACCGGTTGAGTGCTTTCCACACCCCCCGCAGCATCCCTGCCAGCTCTTCAGCTTCACGTAGCGGAAACTCCATCGCGGTATAGAACCCCGAGGTCGACACTGATGACCCAGACAACACCGCCGGCAGCACCCGCCAATGCACCCGCAAATTCTGTGCCGCATCCTCAATCACACCCGCAGTACCAGCAAGCGTACCCATCAACGTTTGCGCAGACTCCAACTCATAATCCGCATACGGCACACGAATACCCACAGACATCAGACCCTGTGGATAAACCGGCTAAAAAGCCGAAAATGGGGCCGCGCCAGACCCACGGAGCGATCAGCGCCTAAAAAACGGGATCGCGATCCGGGGGTTGAACGTTCTGCCGCGACCCGCCACCACAGTTCCCGCAATGGTGACAAACGCGTGTGCAAGCACCAGCACAAAGTACGCAACGAGGGCGGCGCCAATGGGGAAAAAGCCAGCCTTAGTTGCACCTGGGACTATGACCGCCACCACTAGGCCATAGAACACACACAGTGCCGTCATTGTGAGCATGGTCAGCCCCCAGTTCGCCGCCCTGCGGGTGTTCTCAGTGCATACAACCGAGCCCTTGAGTCGGCCTGTCCGGTAGACGGAGGCCATTGCCACTGCGGCAATCGTCAGCCCAAGGAAGGGGATCGGGATCCAAGCCAAGAAGCCCAACACCCAGGCGTAGCGCCCCGT
>CAZHTO010000065.1:0-12135 GCA_964535845.1 uncultured Demequinaceae bacterium
GCGAGCGCGGCGGGATTGCACTGATGGTCAAGCACGCGGACATCGCGGACAACACTGACCCGGCGCGGCTGGGTCGCCTTGAGCCCCAGCTCGCGGAACGCTTGCGCCGCAAGTACGCGCACGCAATGACGCAACTGGGCCTAGGCGACTGAGATCTCAGGTGAGCAATCTGCGGGGCTTAACCTGCGCATCGGCCCTTTGTCCTTTAGCGAATCAAGGTAGACCAAGGGTGGCTCGCACGTCCTTAAACATGAGCGCTAGTTGCAATGGGTTGTGAGGCAGTTCCTCGAATTCTGGGATCTGACTGAGGTAGAACGCCTTGGCATCGTCATCTTTGCAGGTGACGACAAGGGCACGCCCGCCAATGTCTTGTGACGCAGCCAGAGCTCGCAGGACTGCATCGCCAAGCAACGCACCGCCTAGCCCACGGCCCGCGTGGTCGGAGTGAACCGCGAGCCGGGCAAGAACAACGACAGGAACGGGGTGTCGCCCACCGCCAGCACGCATTCGCTCCGTCGCATCAAATGGAGCGACACTGCCTGGCGCGAGCGCGTAGAAGCCAATGACGTCGTCACTGCCGTGCTCCGTCACCACTGCGACGCGCGTATGCCCCCCAGCGTGGGAGCTGCGAGCGTGGTTAATCAGCCAGGTACTCAGTTGGTCGCTGGCACACTTGAACTGGCTTAAGTTGTGGCGTTTGGCGAGGTGAGTGGGCGTGGCATACGCGGCCAAGATCAGTGACCTCGTTTAGCGGTCGCTGAAAGGTGACGGGCGATCAAACAGCGCCGTCAGGCCCGGGAGAGCACGCGCGGGTGCGTCGAGTTGCTCCAGGAACGTGTCGAACTGCTCGTCTGACATGGTGAAGACCGTGCGCTCGGCAAGAATCTCGTCTGCGACCTTCCTCATGTGCTGCAGCACGAACGACGACAAGTCCTGCCCTGACTGAGCAGCAGCGCGACGGATCAAGTCCTTGTCCTCGCTCGCAATGCGAATCTGCATGGTGGTGTCGCGGGTGCTCGTTGACATGGCGGCCTCCTAGGAACTAGTGGCCTCCATCGTAGGCCGTTCGTCATGACAACGTCAATACAGAAGCTGTTTGGCAAGAGAGATCAAATCAGGCGCGGCACGCCGACACTGCGGACAACACCGACACCGAGCGGCTCGCAAGGCTCGAGCCCGAGCTCGCCACGCGACTACGCGCCAAATATGCGGATGCTTGCGAACTCTTAGGGTTGGACGGCTAACCGAAGGCCACCACCCGCGTGCGCAGTGGCATGTACACATCCCTAGCATATCCGCTATAGTTATGTATATGAGCGAGCCAAGCATGAGCCTGCGTGAGTACGCACAAGCCAAGAGCATCGGCCGCCAGCGTGCACAACAACTTGCGCAGGAGGGCAGGATCCCAGCCACACGCATAGACGGGCGCTGGCTCGTATACCCAGAAGCACTCGACCACATGCCACGACGACGACGACCGCTCAATACCGCGGGGGCTTGGGCCTTGGCCTACATGGCGGAAGGCGTGCAACCCGAGGTTGACCCGCAACGGCGCTACCGTCTCCGCAAATATCTCACGGAGTTCACCCAGGCCGCGCCCGACGATGCTGTTGGCCTTGTCCAAGCATGGCTTGCCAGCCGTGCCAGCGTTCAGCACGTCAGAGTCCCGGACCTGGACGGCCTACTCGGCGACGCGAAGACAGTGCGCTCTGGAGTAAGCGACCCGAGGTCCCTGCTCCGAGCGAGTGACGTGGCAGACCTCTATGTAAGCGACCACGATTGGGATGCACTGCGCCGTCGTCATGCACTTGTAGCAGTCCCCTCCATTCGGGCAACTGCAGCCATACGAGTAGTCCGCGACGAATGGATGCCGCCAGAACAGGTGCCGTTGATGATGTCGGCCGCTGACCTCGCGGACCGGGCGGGGCCGCGGCAATGGGAAGCAGCTCGGGATCTGCTCGTCACCCTGCAAGCGGGGCTGAGCGATTGACTGACGTTCCACTTGACGCCGCAGCACCTGGTTCCGCTAGGGGGATCGTCCTCGCGCCCATGCCGCGCGAACATGGGGCGGGCCGCGAGGTCGGTCTTGGACATCCGGAACGACTGCTCGACGTGCCACAGGAGGTGGTAACTGGACGCCACCTCGGGTGCGTCCATCACGCTCGCGGGAATGTTCGTGACGTAGCCCTTTAAGCCAGCGACCCGGCGGGCCCTGGCCAGCGCGCTGTGATCGAGTGATCGGCTGTTGCCGGTGGTCTTGACGAACCGGGGGACGCGGGCAGCCTTCACACCGTCGATGACGGCTTTGGCGCGCAAGTAGTCGGCGCGGTGCTTTTGCTCTCCCGATCGGGCGACGTAGACACCGACGTAGACACGGACGACTACTACCGGGCAATCCGCGAGCGCGGAGCAATCGCGCTTATGGTCAAGCACGCCGACATTGCGGACAACACTGACCCGACACGGTTGCCCTGCCTTGAGCCCGAGCTCGCAAAGCGACTGCATGCAAAATGTGCACACGCACGCGAGGTTTTAGGCCTGAGCGACAAAATAAAATACCGCCTTCGCGTAGCCGAAAAGCATAAACGCACCTCCAGCGACTTCGCTGGAGGTGCGTTTATAGAAAACGTGGCTAAAAGTTAAGCCAGTTCTCAAATCTTCGTCCGCATGCGGACGAACTATTTAGTCTTGCTGTGCAGGACCATCTGTAGGCGTCGAGTTGCCCTGCTTGGAGAGGTAAAGCTGCCAGCCAGCGAGACCAGCCCACGCGACACCGCCAAGGAGTGTCAGGTACAGGCCAATAGCAGCCGCGCTGTTCATGTCCATGAGGCCGATCAGGGCGACGATGCCTCCGAGCACAGCGAGGGCAATCTCTCCAATGTTTGCCGGAATCTGCTCCTTACCGATCAGGCCGGTCGACAAGGCGAGGACAGCCGCGCCACCGATACCCAGCAGGAGCGTGATCCTTCCATCCGTGTCAAGACCACTCGCACTAAAGCCGAAGAGTGAGACCCACGGAAGAAACGCGGCGATAATGACGACCACGATCGCGATAGCCATCAGACGTTGGGGCATAGAGAGCCGTTCAATGTTCATGCGCCAAAGGTAGCGGTCAGTTGTGAGAAACGTCAACACCTGCAATGGCATTCCTCGAGCTTTCAGCGCAATGTCATGGTTTTCTCCAAGACAAGCGCCTACATTTTGCGGATCACGTCAAAGCGAACCGGGCGATTGTGCCTGCCTAGAGTTGCGGTTCGTCTGCAGGTGACACAGCGTCTTGCCTGGGGAGGGTCATCTGCCATATAGCGCCAACCAGCCATGCGACACCCGCGAACATCGTGAGGTACAGGCCAATGGCGGCAAAGCTATTCATGTCAAAAAAACCGACGAACGCGACAAAGCTCGCAAGCACGAGGAGGACAATCTGCGACGCCCGCCCCTGAGTGCGCTCTTTACCCACCACTCCGGCGGTCAAGACGAGCACGACTAGTCCCACAACCGCGAGCCCAAGGGTGATCACCCCGTCCCCTTCAACACCAACGGCGCTCATACCGAAGAAAGAGACCCACGGGAGAAAAGCCGCCACAGCCACGACCAACATCGCGAAAGCGGAGATACGTTGAGGCGTAGAGAGCCGTCCGAAGTTCATATGCCAACGTTATCGGTGGGCAGGTAACAGCGCCAAAGCCGTGCACCTAAAGGTTGCCAATGTCACAGGGCGCGCACGGAAGTGCTCGGCTCGCAGTTGATGGTCGATATCAGGGGCAAGGCGTGGGCGCTCTCACGCTTGGCGCCGCGTCGTCCACAGGAACGCGGCACTATTATTGACCGTCACGCGATGCCTCCCTATGCTGTCAGCGACAAGGGGGAACGTAAAAGACATGACTTCCACGCCATCTGGGCAGCCTGGCCCTAAGAACCATGGGCGCTTCTTTCTCGGTGCCATCGCCATCGTGTTTGGGGCCTGGATGGCAGCGCAACCTGTGCAGTGGCTCTGGGAAGTGGAGGTGAGTCTCCGCACCCGCGAATCAATAGATCGCCAGCTGGATCAGGTTTTGAATCAGTTTTTGCCGTGAGACTCAACCAGCGGGACCCTGGTGGCAATGGGATGACTAAGTCACAGCTTGTGCGGGTCCGCATGGGGTTTCGGCCAACCGTGAAGGGCCATCGAGAAGCGGCTGCGCTTGTTGCCCTTGTGATTGCGGTGGTACTCCTGCTGAGCGCGAGAGCAAACTCTCCGGGATGGCCGACTGAATCGCCCCGGGTTTGGTGGAGGGTCTGATTCCCCGAAAGGATGGGAGTCATGCCAGCACCGAGGAAGTATCCGCAGGAGCTCAAAGAGCGGTCCGTGCGGCTTGTCAGGGAAGCGATGTCTCAAGAGACGTCGCTGTCGCTCAATGCGGCTGTGGTCCGCATGTGGCGCCGGGTCGGGGTGCATCCAGACACGTTGCGTGGGTGGGTCAGACAGGCCCGAGTCGATGCTGGCGAAGTTGCCGGTATTACCACGGATGACGCAGCCAAGATCAAGGATCTTGAGCGTGAAAACCGGGAGCTGAAGCGCGCGAATGAGATTTTGCTCGCGGCTTCGAGTTTCTTCGCGCGGGAGCTCGACCCGCGTTTGCCGTTTTAGTGGCCTTTATCGATGAGCATCGCTCGCGGTTCGGGGTCGAGCCAATCTGTCGGGTGCTCACGGAGCACGGATGCCGGATTGCCCCGTCTGGCTATTACGCGTTCAAGACACGCCCAGTCGCGGCCCGTCAGTTGCGCGATCAGGAGGTGACCCTCGAGATCGAGCGAGTGTTCTGGGACCGCAACCTCGGGCGCGGTGTCGCTGGAGTGCGCAAAGTGTGGCGCCTGCTGAAACGAGATGGCGTGGTCGTGGCCCGCTGCACGGTCGAGCGTCTCATGCGTGACCAAGGCCTGCGTGGAGTGCGTCGAGGCAAACAGTTCGTCACCACCCGCCCCGACGCGGAAGCGACCAGAGCCCCAGACCACGTGAAGCGCAACTTCCGTGCGCAACGTCCCAACGAGTTGTGGGTCGTGGACTTCACCTATGTGCCCACCTGGTCGGGCATGGCGTTCACCGCGTTCGTGACCGACGTGTACTCACGAAGGATCGTGGGCTGGCGCACCATGGCAAAGATGCCCACCGAACTGCCCCTGGACGCACTCGAAATGGCTTTGTGGGTGCGAGACCGGGCCGGCCACGACATCACCGGAGTCGTTCAACACTCGGACGCCGGAGCTCAATACACGAGCATCCGCTACTCGGAACGCCTCGCTGACGTGGGAGCGGTCGCGTCAATCGGTACCGTCGGCGACCGTTACGACAATGCTCTGGCCGAGACCGTCGTCGGACTCTACAAGAACGAATGCGTGAAACTCGACGGCCCGTTCCGCACCACCGACGAGGTAGAACTCGCCACCCTTTCCTGGGTCCACTGGTTCAACGAAAACCGGCTGCACTCAGCGATCGACTACCTCACACCGATCGAGAAAGAAGACCTGTACTACCGTGAGAACACGACCCAGCAGCAACCGCTGCTGGGAGAACCCGCCCTCCACTAAACCCGGGACGATTCAGACCGCGGTCGCGTTGCTATTCGCCGGTATGGCCTTAAGTCTTTCTGCCAACGAATGGCTCGCTTCAGTATGGCAACGCCCGCAGACGGTGGCGGTCCGGCCCTCCAAGGTTGGTTTGACTCACGCTGACCCCGGAAGGTTTATACGGAGTGCGGGCCGGGCCACGGGTTGACCTCAGATGGGAACAGCTCTCCCTCGTACTCGTGGCCAAATCCAAACGATTCAATTTCATCAGCCTTGTCGCCGGCGACTGCCGTCTACGCATCCACAACTACGCCCTTGGAGGCAACCTCCACGCCGCGGGGACCGTCATCGACTATTACCTCAAACATCCTGAGGAGCGCCACCGGCTCTTAGAAGGCGCCGCCGCGGTCCTCCATGTCGACGACGAAGTCCGTGCCAAACGCTTCCGTGAGCGCTAAAGACTGCACCAACACCTGAGTGAGGTCTACTCCTCTTGGATCACGGGACCACACGCCCCGCGGGGTTCGCTTGCGGGCGACACCGCTGCCCACGGGTGAGATACGTCGTACGCCCAAGAACTGGTACGTACGCAATCATTGCCGGCGGCAACGTCCTTGACCCCCGGTAGATCCCAAACCCAGAGCCTAGATTGTTCGATGTGAGCACCTTCGGGTCCTAGCTCGAGAACACGGGCGGGCAAGACGGTAATCCTTTTGATTGACCCGCCGCCCTCGTCGGTGATCGCTTGTTGGGCGTTGTCGGACACGGCATCGAGCCACGCTGGGTCCACGACATCTTCGTCACTGACGTACACAAACGCGTCCACCTCGAGTTGAGCGACGCCATCCTCGGTGTGGGTCCAGACCTCTGACTCCACAAAGGCGCCTTCGGCTCCGGGGACCTTGTCAACCAGTAGCGCCGCCACGACCTCATCGAACTCTTCTGCGCCCGCATTAACCAACTGGGTTTCTACCCATGCCCCGGATTGCTCCTCGATGGCAGCTTCGAAATCGTCAACCGCCTTCGCGTTGTCCTTCAGGTCAGCGAAGTTCGCAAAACTCACCTCAATCCACACAGAGTTCGAGCCGCCCCCCACCATGTTGACCGCCTGGTCGGTCTCAACGGTGATCGCGGTGGCGGAAGGGACCATCTCTTGCCCCATCGCCATCCACGCCTCAACCTGCTCGTAGGTGATCTCGGGCGCAGACCTCGCGCAACCCGTCAACCCAAGGACTAGCATCAGCATTGCCGCTACCACCGAAACTCTGCGCACGTGCATGGTGCCCCTCCCCTGTTTTCCCTCGGTCATCGTGCCATAGGCTACTCAGCCAACCCGCGCATCGGCCATAGAACGCGCAAAAGGGCCGCACCCGACACGATGGTCAGGCACGGCCCCGGCACCCCTCAGCGCCATTGATGAGGAAGTCTCCCGTTAGGAGATCTTCTGCTCCGGCTCAGCCTTCTTGGCCTGAGCGCGCTCCTCCGGATACGTGGGGTAGTCGTTGTAACCCACCTCGGCATCCGCAGAGCCATAAGCCCTGCGCATGTCGACCTTGGTGATGGGCCAGCCGTACTTCATGCGCTCCACGAGGTCCGGGTTGGACATGTAGTCGCGGCCAAAGACGAACAAGTCAGACTTGCCGGCCTCGAGCGCCTTCTGGGCGTACTCCTGCGTGAGGTCACCCGAGGCAATCACCGTGCCGTTGTAGCGCTCGCGAATAAACTCGTACGGGTAGCGGTGCCAGATCTCGCCGTCAGCCAGGTCGTCGTTATCCAGGCCGGATAGTGACCGCAGGCTCTCGGGAGTCTGGAACGCGACATAGGCCAAGTCGAGTTCGTTGAGCCGCTCGAGCAGCACCTCGTAGGTCGAGTTCGGGTCCTCTTCCGAGATGCCGTTGAACCGAATATTTGGAGAGATCTTGACGCCGATGCGGTGGCTGGTTCCCCATGCCTCGATCAGCTTTTTGAGTACCTGGATTGTGAATTCGGTGCGCTTATAAGGGCTGCCACCAAACTCGTCGTCGCGCTGGTTGGCAACGTCAGACAGGAACTGGTGGGGCAGATAGCCCGATGCGCCGTGGAGTTCAATCCCATCGAAGCCTGCCGCTTTAGTGCGCAGAGCAGCCTGGTAGTAGCTCTCGATGACTTCGTGGACTTCTTCGGTGGTGAGCTCGTGCACGTCGGTGGTCATTTGGACCATGCCGTGCTCGTGCGTGTAGATCTGGAAGTCGGCTGGCTCAGAGGTCGACGACACCATCTGGATGCCGCCGTTGTTGATCTCGTGACCCACGCGGCCGGTGTGCTCCATCTGCAAGAAGATGCGCCCACCCTTCTCGTGGACTGCGTCCGTGACGGTGCGCCATGCGTCTTCTTGCTCTTGGGTCGCGATGCCGGGGATGTCGCAGTAGCCCTGACCGCGGCGCTCGGGCCACGTGCCCTCCGAGATGATCAGCCCGGCACTCGCGCGCTGCGCATAGTGGGTGGCCATGATGGGTGTGGGAACACCCTCGGGGGTCGCCTTCGCGCGCGTCATGGGGCCCATGACGAGGCGGTTAGGGAGAGTCAGGTCTTTGAGTTGGAACTCGTCAAACAAAGTAGCCATGAAGTTAACCTTTCCGGGGTGTAAGTAACTAGTACCCTTACGATTTCATCACATTCCGCCAACATGCGGGACGTTGGACTCAGGCCAAGAAACTTGGCGCACCCCTGGCCATCCACCTTTCTACCTCGCTAGTGGCGAACACCTCGGTGACACGACCTGCTCGCCCGACCCGCGCATCGGCCGTCCATGAAAGTAGGCCGCTAGGCCTACGATGACTCTCAGTTCTCACTGCTGAGAGGAACACCGATGGCGACGTCACTCGACACCCTCATCGTGGGCGCGGGCCCCGCAGGCCTTGCCGCCGCCCGCGCGCTCCGTGAGTACGACCTCCCCTACACCCACGTCGAACGTCACAGCGCCGTGGGTGGCCTCTGGGACATCGACAACCCTGGTTCGCCCATGTATGAATCGGCGCACTTCATCAGCTCAAAAACCCTCTCGGGCTTCTCAGACTTCCCCATGCCGGATCACTTCCCGGACTACCCCAACCACCGCCAAATACTCGAATACCTGCGCAACTTCGCCGACCATTACGGGCTTACCGAGCACGTTCGCTTCAACACCACTGTCACCGACATCACGCGCCGGCCAGACGGCACCTACCAGGCCTCCTATGCCGACGGGTCGGTGACAGAGCACGCGCACGTGATCGCCGCATCGGGCGTCCAATGGGACCCCCACACCATCGACATTCCCGGCTTCACCGGCGAGGTGCGCCACTCCGTTACCTACCGCTCCCCCGACGAGCTACGCGGCAAGCGCGTGCTGATCATTGGCGCCGGCAACTCTGGTTGCGACATCGCGTGCGACGCCGCCCGGACTGCCCACACCGCCGCCATATCTATGCGCCGCGGCTACTGGTTTATCCCCAAACACATCTTTGGCAAGCCCGTTGACGTGTTCGCAGACGAAGGCCCTCCTTTGCCGATGCGCGTGGAACAAGCCATTTTCGGTCGCCTTTTGCGCATTATCAACGGCGACGTCACTCGCCTTGGGCTCCAAGAGCCAGACCACAAACTGTTCGAAACCCACCCCATTCTCAACAGCCAACTACTGCACCACTTGCAGCACGGTGACATCAGTGCGCGCCCCGCCATCGCATCGGCCGCAAAAAAGCAGGTGACTTTCGTTGATGGAAGTAGCGGCGAGTTCGACCTGATTCTGACTGCCACCGGCTACCGCCACAGCGTGCCGTACGCGCAAAGCCTGTTTGGCGACCAGCAACACCCGGACATGTACCTCACCGCATTTGCGCGCACGCCCGGGCTCTACGGAGTGGGATTTGTCGAGACCAACTCCGGCGCCTACCGCCTTATGGAAATGCTCGCCGCAATGGTTGCCCAGCACATTCTGGACCGCGAGACCCGGCCCCACCAATGGGAGCGGTTCGAACACCACATCCACCACGACCAGCCTGACCTGAGCGGCGGCATCAACTTTGTCGACTCACCCCGTCACCAGGGCTACGTCGACTCGCAGGCCATCCAACGCTACCTACGCGCCGTGGCCCACCGTATGGCCTGGGAATTGCCTTAAGCCCGTCACTCGCCTGGACAGCAACCGGGCCACCCGTTTTCGAAACCTCTTGGGCTGGCGGGCCCCTGTCGTACCGGCTAAAGTCACCATTCATAAGGTGTGACGGATGTCACACTTGGACCGTGCCTTGGAGCCCCAATGAAGAACTCAAACCCGAAGTCTGTGACCACCTACTTTGTCGTGGGTGTCGCGGCGCTGGTCTCGGGCATCACGGCGTTAGTCAGTTCCACGGGCGTTGCCTCAGCAGATCACGAGCGAGGCGAGGCCGTCGCGGGCGCCGTCCAGTGGCTCACCCTCGGGTTCGGCATCGCGCTCATCGTTCTAGGGGTTGGGACACTCACCTGGTCCACCGTGCTGTACAGACGGGCGCAGTCCGAAGAGTCCGGTAAAGCGCAAGCGGACTCAACTTCGTCAGAGTCCAGTTGGGTAAAGGCGGGACGGGCACAAGCCGAGTTGGCCGAGCCCGCACAGGTGCGCCCCGCGATGCCCTCGCCCGCAGCAGACTAGCCCTCTCGCTACTCGCGCCCCTCTTCAAGCGGAATCAGCATGGTGCGGAACTGCCCAGGCGTCTGGTGCAAACCCCAAATCCGGTCTGCCACCCCATCGAGACCGTCCTCAACCTGAAGCTTAGGAATAGACCCGGGGATCACCAACTGCGTAACATTGATGCCTTCGTCCACGAGCGCCTCGTGCAGCATCTCGCCGTACGCGCTCTCGGCAGGGAACGCCACTGACGTGCCCGCAAAATCTGCGCGCGCTTTCACAGAGGTACCGCCATTGATCAAGATGATGGACCCTTCGCCCGCGGCCCGCATGTGCGGCAGCACCGCGCGTGCCGCATGAATCAGACCCAATGCAGAGAACTGCAGCGCATCGAGCGCGAGCTCGGGCGTGAGGTCCAACACGGGCTTCAAGTACTCACGCGCCGGTAGCGGGCTGTACTGAAGCACCGAGATAGGGCCCAATAATTCTGATGCCCTTGCCAAGGCGCCCTCTAATTCGACGGGTTCACGCACATCGGCCGCAAAGCCCTGAGCGGTGATGCCGTCCTCACCCAACTGGGCCGCCAACTCGTCGAGCTTGGCCTGGTCGCGGGCGATGAGCGCCACCGAAAACCCGTCGCGCCCAAAACGCCGCGCCACCGCGGCACCCAAGTTTGGCCCTGCTCCAACAATCGCAATAGTAGGCACGCGTACTCCCTTGTCCGAGGCGTTGATGCAACCGTAACCCGCGTTGCCTCTCAGACAATCCCAGTCTGGGCCCGGACGCTCTACGATCAGGCATAGTCGAGTTCGCTGAGGAGCTGTCATGACGTTCAACGCTGCTGGAGCTGTGGTCGTAGTCACGGGCGGGGGTGGCGGCATTGGCAGTGCCTTCGCGCGCCGCGTTGCCGAGCGCGGCGCGACAGTGGTGTTGGTGGACCTTCGCCCCCATGCGGCCGATGCGGTACTCGCCACCCTCCCCGGCTCAGGGCATTCGGTGGTCACCGGGGATTTGACAGTGCGTAGTGAAGTCGAGCGGGTGCTGGGCGAGATCGAGGCGGCTCACGGGCGCATTGATGTGCTCGTGAACTCGATGGGGATGACCAGTGCGGAGCGTTTTGATGAGCGCAGCGTTGAGTCAATTGATCTGGAGTTGCGCGTCAATTTGAATGCGCCGCTCATGCTGACGCGGCTGGCGATACCGCTGTTGCGCGCATCGGCAGACCCACGGGTCATTACCGTCGTGTCACTTGGCGCGATCTTTCCGTTGGGCGAGACCCCTATATATACGGCGTCTAAGTACGGGCTGCGCGGCGCGATGCTGTCAATCGCGCTGGACCTGCGAGACAAGGGCATCACGGTGTCGTCGGTGTTGCCCAGCGCGACGGACACTCGCATGCTGCGCCAAGAGGCCCTCGACGGCGGCAACGCGTTCCAGTTCCAGGACCCGCCGCAATCGGCCGATCACGTAGCCAAATGCATGGTCCGCCTGCTCGACAAGCCCCGCCTCGAGGCGTATCCCAAGCCCAGCGAATCGTGGCTAGTGCGAGTCGCGTTGCTGGTGCCTAACCAGTTGCCGCGCTTGTTGCCGATGTTCCGCGGCAAGGGCGAACGCGGCCAAGCACGCTACATCACTCGCCTGCGCCGTCAGGGCCTAGTCGACGAGGCCGGAAACCTGCGCGACTAGCCCGGCCGCGCCGCCCGCCCTCAACATTTCCGCACCCGCACCCGCCCTGCCCGCGCCGCCTCCGCACCCACCCTCAACATTTCCGCACCTTAGCGCCGTAGGGGTCGCTCAGTGTTGAGTTTCGGGGGTGTGGTGCGTTCTGCGGGTCGCTGAGCGCGGTTGAAGGCGGGGACTTGCATGGGTTTTGTCCACAGGTTGCCGGTTTGCCCTGTTGCTGGAACCCAGTTGTCGGTAGTGTCACGGCCATGAATCGTAGGCGGGGACAGGTAAACGTTGTAGGC
>CAZHTO010000066.1:0-11923 GCA_964535845.1 uncultured Demequinaceae bacterium
AGGCCCTCGAAGCGGTGTGGGACTACTCGTACGACCGCATCGGCTATTTGGGAACAAACGCCCCGATCGACCGCTGCTACGAATGCGGTTACGGCGGCGACTTTGCGCCCACGGCACGCGGTTTCGCGTGCCCCGAGTGCGGCAATGCCGATCCCAAGACGTGCGATGTGGTGAAGCGCACATGCGGGTATTTGGGCAACCCGCAACAGCGGCCCATGGTGCATGGGCGTCACGAGGAGATCGCAGCCCGTGTCAAGCACATACCCGGTGACGTGCGGGTAGCGCCAGCGCTGGTGGACCGCATGGTTCGTGCCGAGGAGTCCTTTAAGGACGGCAGCTGACATGACGCACCGCACGCCTGACCCCGCCACGTGGCGCGCCGACAAGGTCAGCCATGACCACGTAGCGGACTACAAGCCGTTCCAGTTTGTGGACGGCGAGGGCGTGCGGTGCAGTCTGTATGTGTCGGGGTGCCTCTTCGCATGTGACGGTTGCTTCAATGAGGCAGCGTGGAGCTTCAAGTACGGCGAGCCGTTTACCCGCGAACTTGAGGACCGGATTCTGGCTGACCTGGCGCATCCTGGCGTGCAAGGACTATCGCTCCTGGGAGGCGAGCCGTTTCTCAACACCTCCGTGTGCCTGCGCGTGGTGCGGCGCATGCGGGAGCAACTACCCGGCAAAGACGTGTGGGCCTGGAGCGGATATCGCTTTGAGCAACTCTTGATGGACAGTGACGACAAGCGTGAATTGCTTGCCCTTGTGGATGTGCTCGTTGACGGTCCGTTTGATGTGGCGCGTAAAGATCTCTCCCTCGCTTTTCGCGGGTCGAGCAACCAGCGGGTAGTGGACGTGCAGGCATCCCTTGAGGCAGGCGACACCGTGTTTATAGAAGGACGAGGGTTTGTAGAACGACAACGGTGTTTAGAGCGACGAGTGCTCGAAGAACGGGACCGGGTTAGGTCGGAGGTCACGTAGTTGGGCGGAGCCCTGGGACTACGGTCAGAATATGCAGTCTTCTCATGACCAATGGTGGTTCGATCCCACGCGCAACTACACGGATAACCTCGTGCATGGACCCTTTGGGGCGTTTGCGAAGGCGGCGCGGGAGATTGATAATCGCGGCGCGCCCCAAGAGACGTTCTTGGGCCATAAGGTGACGACACCGTTTGGCATACCTGCGGGTCCGTTGCCCACTGCTCGACACTGTGCGGCGGCCTTCCGTAACGGCTTTGACGTCAATGTTTATAAGACCGTACGGTCGCGCGAATCACGTTCACACCCATTCCCGAACACGCTCGCTGTGCGCGTTGACGGTGATCTCGAGTCATCGGTTCCGGTGGTCGTGGCAGACCAGGACCTCAGTGGAGCCACAAGCATCTCTAACTCGTATGGTGTGCCGTCTCCAGATCCCGACGTGTGGCAGCCGCAGATGTTCGCCGCTGCCGCCGCCGCCGGACCAGGGCAGCTCCTCGTGGGATCGTTCCAGGGCACGCGTTCGGGTGATGACGAAGACGCGCTCGTGGCGGATTATGCACGCACCGCTGCGCTCGTGGCAGAGACGGGCGTCAAGGTACTCGAAATGAACCTCAGTTGCCCCAACGAGGGAGTGCAGTCATTGGTCTGTTTTGACGTGCCGCTCGTAGTCAAGATTGCTCATGCTGTGCGCGAGCGCATTGGCGATTTGAGCGTGTTAATCAAGATCGCTTATTTTCCTCACGACGGCTTGCTTGAAGCCTTGGTTCGCGAGGCGGGCACGCTCGTGGACGGCATCGCTGCGATTAACACGTTGCCGGCCCGTTTGGTTGATGCGCAAGGAGCACAAGCGCTGCCCGGGCAGGGGCGCGAAGTGGCCGGCGTATGTGGCGCCGCCATTCGCTGGGCGGGGCTCGAGATGACCCGCCGCATTGCACAACACCGTGACACGCTTGGCGTCCCGCTTGAAATCATTGGGGTGGGCGGCGTGATGTCAGCGAGCGACTACCAGGCCTACATTGACGCAGGTGCTGACGCCGTCATGTCTGCCACCGGCGCCTTGCGAGATCCCACATTGGGCAAGGCTGTGCGTGCTCTCAAGGATCAAGAGTTGGTTGCTAGTCGCTAGTCGAACTGCGTTACTTGTCGCGCTGGTGCTTTGCCGCCTCCATCTCGCGCAAGCCACGGCGTAGCACTTTGCCGACGTTCGTTTTAGGAAGTTCATCCAAAAATTCGATTGCGCGAGGTCGCTTGTATCCGGTGAGCTCGGTCTTGAGGAAGGTCATGAGCTCGGCTTCCGTGAGCGACTGGTCCCTACGGACCACAAACAATTTGGGTACTTCTCCTGAATGGTCGTCGGGGATGGGTATTGCGCCCACCTCGAGCACTTTGGGGTGTTGCATCGCCGCGTCTTCAAGGTCGCCAGGGTAAACGTTGAACCCTGAAACCACGATGATCTCTTTTTTGCGGTCCACAATTTGTATGTAACCGTCTTTGTCCATTTTCGCGATGTCTCCGGTGAGCAGCCACCCGTCGTCGGTGAACACCGCAGCGGTTGCCTCGGGTTTGTTCCAATACCCGACCATCACCTGGGGGCCCTTGCATGCAAGTTCGCCTGGCTCTCCAGGTGTGACGTCCTTGCCGTCCTCGTCCAGTATTCGGACATCAGTGGACGGTAGCGGCACGCCTACGGTGCCAACTCGAGGTGGGAGATGGGTGGGGTTGACGCTCACCACCGGAGACGCTTCAGTGAGGCCGTAGCCTTCAATAATTTCGGAGTCCGTCAGCTCGCGCCAGCGGCTACCGACCGCCGTACGCAGTGCCATGCCGCCGGCCACCGAGATCTTGACGTTTGACATATCCAACGCAGCAAACTTTGGGTTCTCCATGAGCGCGCCTGCGAGCGTGCTGACAAGGACGAGCGCATGTGGTTTGGACACGCTGAGGGTCTTGATGAAGCCTGGAATGTCGCGAGGGTTGGTGATGAGTACGTTGTGGCCACCAAACCTGAAAAAGCCCACGCAATTTACGGTCAGTGCGAAGACGTGATAAAGCGGTAGGGCCGCGATCACGGTCGAGTCGCCCTCGTCGAGCACGGCCCTAATTTGGCCAATGAACTGCTCTTGGTTGTTGAGCACGTTCCAGTGGGTAAGCACGGCGGCCTTGGTGCCACCCGTGGTGCCGCCCGTGTATTGCAAGAACGCGACATCGGTGTGGACCACCTTTGTGTCGACAAAGGCCGCAGGGTCACCACCAAGCAGGTCGCGAAAGTTGATGGCCTGAGGCACGGAGTAGGAGGGCACCATCTTCTTGATCTTTGCCGCCACAAAATTGACGATCGACCGCTTGGGTTGCGGCAACATGTCGCCCGCTTGAGTGATGATTACGTGCTCGATCGGGTGCTGAGCGAGCACCTTCTCGAGCTTGTCTGCAAAGTTAGCGAGCACCACAATTGCCCGTGGCTCGGCGTCTTTCACAACTGCGGTGAGCTCTTTTGCGGTGTAGAGCGGATTTGCGTTGACTACGACTAGCCCTGCCCGCAGTGCTCCGTATAAAGCCACGGGGTACTGCATGAGGTTGGGCATCTGTAAGACGATCCGGTCACCCTTGACCAGCCCTAACTCGTTTTGCAGATATGAGCCGATGCGGGTGGCCAGTAGGTCGACCTCGCGAAACGTGAGTGTGCCGCCAAGGTTTGAAAACGCCACGCGGTCGCCGTATCGGACTGCGGCCCCCGCTGCCATATCCCCAAGCGACTTCTCAACAGGTGGGTCGATCTTGGGGTTGACGCCTGGCGGATAGTAGTCGAACCACGGTCTGGTGTGATCGCCGACAGGGTCGATTGCGGGAAGGGTCGTATCGGTCATCTTCATCTCCGTTGATGTTGATGGTGGTGTGGGGACATGGTGGTGTGGGGACGGGGAGCTTACTTAAGTATGTGCGGCTTTGACTGAAGAGTCTTGAGTCCAAGAACGTACCCAGTCAGGTACGACACGTTGGTCAGGGATGTCATCGAGTTCACTTTCGAGTTCCTCGACGCTGACCCTGCCTTGCCCGGGCTTGATAAAGCAGCCTCGAATCACTGCTTGCGCATGCACTGTCTCGCCACGCCTGAACTGTTGCTCGAGATAGAACCAGCGGTCGTCGATTCCAAGAATGCGAGTGTTGACCTCGAAGGATTGGCCCAGTTTGAGGTCTTTCCAGTACGTAATAGTTTGCCCCGCGACTACGGGGACCCAACTGAGCTTTTGACACCTGGCCCACAGTCCCGATCTGACCATGAGGTCGAGACGTCCCAAATCGAGCAAGGTGAGGTAGCGGCCATTGTTCATGTGGCCCACAGTGTCCAGATCACCGACGGTGACCCGAAAACGAACTGCTGACGTGTCCCACAATGACACTGCCGCTTTGCGGGCAGCAGCTAACCGCACACGTAAAAGCCTGAGCCACAAGTTCATGGGCTAATTCTCCTTCACCGACATGAGCAAGTGAGGCTTCACTCCAGAGCGTGACGTGACGGCGACATGGGTGATCCCACCGGCTTGCCATGCACGAAAGCCCACACTGCTAGGCAAGAAAATAGGCTTCACAAAGTCGACCGAGGCGGTGTAAGCCGAGGGAAGTCGCGGCTCGATTGTCGCGAGCGCTTTCGAGTGCGTCCACATGCCGTGCGCGACGGGGCGCGGAAATCCAAATGTTTTGGCCGCCAGCCGGCTGGTATGGATAGGATTCGGGTCCCCAGAGACCTGCCGGTACTGCTTGCCGAGATCGCCGGGGAGTCGCCACTTTCCTTGAGGAGCCGCGGGTGAGAACTCGGTGCGGTCCGTCGGACTAGGCGTGCCGGGCACGCGAGTGGAACTGGACAAGTAGGTGCTGACTCCATCCCATACAGTTTCTCCATCCACGTCTATTTGCGCCATGACGTCGACGAGGGCGCCTCGCTTGTGGGGCCGCAAATTGTCCAGGTGAACTGAGACCTCAAGACGCTCGGTGCTCATCACGGGCCTATGTAGCGTCATCGTGTTGCTGACGTGAACTGCGCCAACCAGGCCCACAGACGAACTCGGGTCGCTCAGTAGGTGCACGTGAAGAGGGAACGCGAGTGTGTGAAGCCACGTGGGCGGGACCTGATCGCGCAACGTGAAGCCACATACCCGTGTGTACGCAGCCAGTCTGTCCAGGTCTTGACGTTGGTTAGTGAGACGTACGGCTTGTTCGGGGACTGTGGGAGGGCCCGATGCGCGGCTTGGCACTAGTGCACGCGTGAATGTTTTTGCGAGGGCAGGGGGAGCGTCCAGGTACTCGACGGGTCGGGTGACCATTAGGCGCCCACCAGGTTTTGGCCGCAGACCCGAATGACTTGGCCGCTCACTGCCTGAGAGGCGGGGTCGAGCAGGTAGCCGATGGTGTCGGCGACGTCAATGGGTCGCCCGCCTTGGTTCAGGGAGTTTGAGCGGCGGAAGATCTCTCGCTGCACAAAGGGGATGCGCTCGGTCATCTCGGTCTCAATAAAGCCGGGGGCAACAGCGTTCACGGTGATGCCGCGCTGCGCAAGATCTGGTGCCATGGCGGCCACGAGTCCAGCGACGCCGGCCTTCGAGGCTGCGTAGTTGGTCTGGCCCTTGTTGCCTGCGAGCCCAGAGGTAGAAGCGATCCCCACGAGTGCCCCACCATCCACCAGCCCACCCGCGGTAGCGGGGTCAAGCAGTACTTCGTTGATGCGCATTTGAGCGGTGAGGTTCACGTCTAGTACCGAATGCCATCGGTCAGCATCGGTGTTGACGAGCATCTTGTCGCGAGTAATGCCGGCATTGTGAACAACGCCATAAATCTGTTCCCCACGGCCGGCAACGTGGGCCGCGATCTTAGCCCCCGCATCGGCCGCAGTGATGTCCAATTGCAGGGCAGTGCCACCTACTTTGTTCGCGATAGCAGCGAGTGACTCTCCCGCGGGAGGAATGTCGATAGCCACAATCTGGGCGCCATCGCGTGCCAACGTTCTCGCGATGGCGGCTCCAATGCCCCGGGCGGCTCCAGTCACGACAATCACCTTGCCGTCGAGTGGCTTTTTGGTGAGCGGATCGGCAATAGTTCCCGCTACCCCTACCTGCCATGTTTGTCCGGAGACAAACGCGGAACGGCCCTGCAGAACAAAGCCCAATGTGGACGCGAGATCGGCTGGAGACGCGGCAGGGTCAACGTGCAAAAGGGTCGAAGTCGCACCCTTGCGTAGCTCCTTACCCACCGTGCGGTTAATGCCGTCCAACGCACGAGCCACAGCCTGCGCCTCCCAGTCACCGGAGGGCGGGCGCGCCACGATCACGATTCGCCCGGAACCCTCGACAGCTCTGACGGCTGGGCGCAACATCGCTCGCAGATCTTCGAGTTGGGCAATGGTCGTCAACTGAGTGGCGTCGACAACGAGGGCGCCGATGGGAGCCCCGTAACCTGCAGGCGAGTCTGGCTGGTCGTCAACGATCGGGGCCTCGACTGCCCGCCCTAGAAGATCGAGAGTGTCACCAGCGAGGGTGCCGTTCCCGATTGGGGCGAGCACGATAGCGCCCTTGGGCCACGTGCGTCCCCGACGTAAACGCGGGGGTTCTTTGAGGCCGGCCTTCGAGGCGACGGCTTTTCCAGCAGGGGAGTAGAACGCCTTTTCAAGGATTCCCATCAGACTGCCTCCAATATTGCGACGACCCCTTGCCCGCCTGCAGCGCACATCGAGATAAGCCCTTTTGACCCCGGGCCGCGCTTGGCGAGCAGTTTTGCGAGGGTGGGAACAATGCGTGCACCAGTCGCCGCGAAGGGGTGGCCCGCGGCTAGCGACGAGCCTGTGACGTTGAGACGGGCCTGATCGATGGTTCCTAGAGCACCGTCGAGTCCCACTGCACGGCAGTAGTCCTCTGACTTCCATGCTTCAAGGGTGGTCAGCACCGTGGATGCAAAGGCTTCGTGAATCTCGATGAGTTCAAAGTCGGCGAGTGTGAGTCCTTGGCGTGCAAGCATGCGCCCGGCGGCTGCGACGGGCCCTAAAAGCAGATCGTCACCCCCGGGGTGGTCCACGGCCGCGACTTGTGCGTCGACCACCTTGGCGAGCACAGGCAGGTTGTTGGCCTTCGCCCACTCCTCGCTACCCAATAGGGCGACGGCGGCTCCGTCAGAAAGTGCGGTGGAGTTTCCGGCAGTCATGGTGCCTTGCGGTCCGCCAAAGACGGGGCGCAGCTTCGCAAGCTTTTCTATCGAGGTATCTGCTCGCAAAATTGCGTCACGGATAACGCCAAGATATGGCGTGACGAGGTCGTCAAAAAAGCCTTCGTCCCATGCAGCGGCAAGGTTGTGGTGCGAGGCCGCGGCGATCTCGTCTTGAGCCTCGCGTGAGATTCCCCAGCGAGCGGTGGTGAGCGCTTGGTGTTCACCCATGGAAAGGCCGGTCCGAGGCTCGGTGACGCTAGGTGCTTGGGGCTTGAGGTGGCTGGGACGAATACGGCTCAGTGCCTTGAGGCGTTGCGGGGCGGTCTTAGCGGAGTTGGCTTTGACCAGGGCGCGGCGCAGTGGTTCAGAAACAGTGATGGGCGCATTGGACGTGGAGTCCACACCACCCGAGATGCCGTTGTCGATTTGCCCAAGCGCGATTTTGTTGGCGATATAGACGGTGGTCTCGAGCCCCGTGCCGCAGGCCTGTTGCACGTCGACTGCGGGAGTGGTGGGTGCCAGCGCAGAGCTCAGCACAGCCTCGCGTGTGAGGTTGAAGTCTTTGGGGTGTTTGAGGACCGCACCGGCGGCGACCTCACCCATGCTTTGGCCTGCGAGGCCGTAGCGGGCGATGAGCCCTTCTAGAGCTGCAGTGAGAAGATCGTGATTAGAGGCCTGGGCGAATGGCCCACCTGCCTTCGCGAATGGGGTGCGATTACCCCCGATGACCACGGCGTTGTGTGTCATTTTGCCTCCGTCGTTGAGAGAAACTAACTGATACCGACAGTAGCAGATACCGACGGTATCGGGTACGGTGGCCGCATGGCCAACGACGGCAGAGACACCCGCTGGGAGCAACACCGCGCCGAAAGGCGCCAAGAGCTCGTCTCCCATGCACTGCGCGCAATACGCGTTCACGGCGCACAATTGGGCATGGACGCCATCGCCCAACGAGCGGGTACATCCAAGACTGTGATCTACCGGCACTTCGGAGACAGGGCTGGCCTATATGACGCGGTGGTGGAGTCCGTGCACAGTTACATCTACACGGGGCTTGCTACTGCGTTCAGATTCTCAGACCCGACTGACTTTGGCCGGCTTACAGCCGATCTTGCAGATGCTTATCTTGAGCTAGTCGAACGCGACCCTGAGATTTACCGTTTTGTGATGACCCCGCCAGCACCAGCGGCCGATGCGGTCGCAGACCCCGTACGCGGGTTACCTGGGCTTATCGGTGACCAAATAGCGCAAGCGCTCGCCACCCACCTTGATGAGCAGGGTTTGGACTCAACGAGCGCCTCCACATGGGGGCACGGGCTCGTCGGTTTTATCAAGGCGGTCGCCGACCACTGGATGGCATCTGAACCGCGACCAGCCCGTGACGACGTCGTCACTCACATCGCCCAGTTTTTCCCACCCGCACATGCCGGCGTGAACGCGCCTACTACCCCTTAACTAGGAGCACAACAATGACGTTGACGCAGCCCGAAGCTACTACCGAAAAGCTCACGACGCTGGGAGCAAACTTACGCAAGGCGCTAGATGGCGAATACGCGCAAGAACGCGCTCGTGCCCGTGCCACGTTCCCCTCTGAGAACATGCACCGTGACCCCGAGCTCGACATTGCAGCGTCACGAAAATGGACACTCGAACGGCTGCTTGCGCTTGACGCGCACGGCTTTGGCCATGCCGGTGTGCCCGACGGCCCCAATGCAATCTCTGACCCTTTGACGGCAGTGTTGGCATTCGAGACGCTCTCCTATGGCGACCTGTCGGTGACCATCAAGTCTGGTGTGCAGTTTGGATTGTTCGGAGGCGCCGTCACCAACCTCGGCACCGACTGGCATCACGAAACGTATTTGCCGGCTATCACCGATATGTCATTGCTGGGCGGCTTCGCCATGACCGAGCTCGGGCACGGCAGCGATGTGGCGAGTCTTGAGACAACGATTACCTACATTCCCGAGACCGATGAATACGAGGTGCATTCATCCACCCCGGGAGCCACCAAGGCGTACATCGGCAACGCCGCACTAGACGGGACCATGGCGGCAGTTTTTGGTCAGCTCATCGTCGACGGCAAGGGCCACGGCGTGCATGTGGCACTCGTGCCGCTTCGAGACGATGAGGGCAATGATTTGCCCGGTGTTACCACTGGCGACCACGGGCACAAAGGCGGATTGCTTGGCGTCGACAACGGCACCATTCGCTTTGACCATGTACGTGTACCCAGGCGTATGCTTCTCAACCGTTATGGCGGGGTCAACGACGACGGCGTATACGAATCTCCCATTGAGAACCCTAATCGGCGGTTCTTCACCATGCTCGGCACGCTCGTGCGTGGCCGCGTATGTGTGGGTGGAGGTGGTGCGATCACTGCTCGCCGTGCACTTTCAATTGCGGTTCGTCACGGCTTGCGCAGGCGCCAATTCCCTGCAGCAGGGCGGCCCGACGGCGTACTGCTCATGGACTACCTCGTGCACCAAAAGCGGCTACTTCCAAGAGTGGCACGCGCATATGCGCTCGGGTTCGCGCAGAACCGTTTGATCGATGGACTCGTGAAGGTCCAAGGACCCCACGAGTCGACTGAGGCGGATCAGCGAAACCTCGAAACACACGCTGCAGGCTTGAAAGCGGTGTCTACCTGGTTTGCCAACGACACCGTGCAAGAGGCACGAGAAGCTTGCGGTGGGTCAGGCTATATGAGCGAGAACATGCTCACCGAAATGCGTGGCGATGTCGACATCTTCGCGACCTTCGAAGGCGACAACACAGTGCTCATGCAGTTAGTGACCAAGGCCTTGCTCACTGACTATCGCAAAGAATGGGGCGAGCTGGACCGCTCGGGCGTGGTGCAAGCGACCGCACGGGTCGCGGGGGAGAGCGTCATGGAGGCGACCTCCGCAAACCTGATTCTCGAAAGGCTTGCCGACGCGGTGCGCCGTAAGCCAGAAGAGACCACGCTGGTGGACAGGCGATGGCACGCGCTCATGTTCGATGAGCGCAAACGACACTCACTTGAGTCGCTGGCCATGCGCATGAGGGCAGTGGCGAAGACCAAGGACGATCAGTTCGAGGCCTTTAATGCGTTGGGCGACCATGTTCAGTTTGTGGCGCGCGCCTATATGGAGGAGTGGATTCTCGACGCCTTTGTGGACGGGCTCGATGCGCTCGAGGACAGTGAAGAGCGAGACGTTCTGTCGAAGGTGGGCGACTTGTTTGCCCTCGGATCTATCCATGACAGCCGAGCGTGGTTCATGGAGCACAACCGCATTAGTTCTGCTCGTTCAAAGGCCATCGGTGCACAGATCAACGAGTTGTGTCGCGAGCTCCGTCCTCACGCGTTGTCCTTGGTAGAAGGGCTCGGCGTTCCGGAGTCCTGGCTAGGGGCCGCAATACTTAAGGACTAACAACCGTACTCAAGTACTGACAACAGCGGCGAGATGACTAGGTACGGGCGCATCGGCCGTTAGCCTTGTAGCTCCCGTGCCCCGCGTCCCAGGATTGGTCCCCGCATGATCGATAGCCTGCAGAACTTTGCCACGCAATTTCCGGACTGGCTGCAATGGTTCGCCGTGGTGTTGCTCTCAGCCATCCCGTTCGTGGAGTCGTATCTCGGTTCCGTCATTGGAGTACTCGCAGGGTTGCACGTCACAGTTGCGGTGAGCGCTGCCGTGGTAGGCAACATCCTGTCCATGATTGGTTTTGTGTACGGCGCCCAAGCGATCCGTAATCGCAAAGTCGACCCCGACGCGCCACTGACTGCCCGCCAAGCCAAAGTCAAGCGAACATTCGACAAGTGGGGTGTACCCGGAGTGTCGCTCCTGGGTCAGACCATGTTGCCCAGTCAGCTGACGTCTGCGGCAATGGTGGGCTTTGGTGCGTCGCGACGAGCAGTGATCATTTGGCAAAGTGTGTCGATCACCCTATGGGGTGTGGGCTTTGGGCTCCTGACGGCTGGCTTTGTCGGGCTTTAGGGAAGAGGGAGCCGCCATTGCGCAGTTGAAGGGCTTATCGCGTGGTTCGATAGTTCCGTGTCAGAGATTCTGCTCGTAGTGGTTGCGCCGGCGATAGGACTACTCGGATGAGCGTGGTTGATCCACCTATTGCACGACATCATGCACTGTGGGAAGACGCGCTGGCGCTCCCCAGCGGAGCGTTCTTGATGTCATACGGGCTATTTCTGCTGGGAGAAATTGGGGGAGTGGCAGGCGGTCTCGCGGGAGTGGCGATCTTAGGCGGCTACTGGACCGGGTTGCCGTTCGGAGTGCTGTTCTTTGTGGTAAATGTGCCGTTCTACTGGCTTGCAGTGCGCCGCATGGGCTGGGCGTTCACGGTGAAAACGCTGATCACCGTCACTCTGGTCTCGGTGTTTACGGCGCTCCACGGGCTTTATCTCGACGTGACTTCCATCGCGCCGCTGTACGGCGCTGTTTTCGCTGGCCTCGCCCTTGGAGTGGGGATGATTATGATCTTCCGGCACGGCGCATCGGCCGGGGGTTTTGGCATTCTCGCCGCCTACATGCAAGAGCGACGGGGCTGGCGCGCAGGGTACGTCCAAGGTGCACTCGACATGGTGGTGGTGGGAGCGTCACTCGCGCTGGTGCCGCTCGACATCCTGGCGTACTCCATCCTTGGCGCAGTGCTACTCAACTTGGTACTGGCCATCAATCATCGGCCAGGCCGGTATTTTGGCTAGTTGATGTCACGGGCACTCGCTTGCATCCGGTACGATAATCAGGCTGTAACGGGCTGTGGC
>CAZHTO010000067.1:0-3380 GCA_964535845.1 uncultured Demequinaceae bacterium
TCGAACGGGACTGCCTCCCTCGCCAGACACCGAAATGTCGGCCGGTCGGTGGGGGTGCACCTCGCGGCTAGGGCACGTCACACACGAGAGTATCGCCCCCGGAATACCCACTGCTCATGGCACCGACACGCCCGTGTCGATGTCGCCTGGATCGAGCGATCCGATGTCTGCGCCCGCCACCACAGCAATAATCAGCGGCACCACGCCCGCGAGCGCAAAGGCCGGCAACATACAGGCGGCCAGCGGCAAGGCTAGCCGCACCCCCAGCTCGCCCGCGGATTTTGCAGCCTCGCGACGGGCCTCGCGGTCGAGCCGGACCATCGCCGCCCGCAGCCCATGGCCAGCAGGCGCACCGGCTTGCTGGGCCAACCGGAGCGGCCGAGCCAACGCGAGCGCGAGCGGCCCGGACAGCCCTTGTGCCCCATCCCCATATGCATGCGCGGCTGCCATGGCTCGCAAGGTTGCCTGGCTCTGCGGATCCACCGCATCTGCGGTGCGGGCCAGCGCCGTGGACACATCGAGGCCCGCAGCCAGCGCCGCGTCAACCAGCGACAGCACTACTGGCACCGGGAGCGCCGCCGAGGTCTTGGCGCCCGCCCGAGCCACGAGCCGGGACATCCACGCGGAGCCCGCCCATGTGAGACCCCCGGCCGCCGCGAGCAACACCCACCCAAGCGGGGACGTCACCAGCATCGCGAGCGCTCCAGGGTCAACGGCCGCTGCGAGCACAATCCCCACAAGCGGCAGCCAGCGCAGAATCTTGGCGCTCATCCGCGGGCCTGCGAGTTGAGCGTCCGCAGCATCACGAGCGTCGCGTTCACGGGCCACCGCATCGTCCACCCGCGCCAATACCCTCGCAAGCGGCATTCCTGTCTCTTGCGCCAGAGCACATGCCGCAGCCACTGAAGCCGCCACGGTGCCCTCTTCTCCCCACACGCGCGTACTCGCCAACGGCATGCCTGCCGCATCTACCTCAACCCCTGCCAACTGCCACGCTCGCCCAGGTGACAGGCCCGCCTCAAGTAAAGCGATCGCATCGGCCAAAACCGCCGAGGGGTCAGCCACATCATCCGGCGCTTCTTTGCCCGCTGCCCGTGCCCGCCGCCGCCTACGCCACGTCATGAATGCCCGCTCCCTGTGTTTGTCTCGTTGCCTGGAGCCCAGTGGCCTGACTTTCAAGATGCGGCCGCAGCCGCTCCCACGCAGGCCCCGGCCCCCACGTGCCATCACCGCGGCGCGACCACGCGGTCTCGACCACGAGCCCTGGATGGCGCGCCACCAGCACGCCGACCTCAACCAACCGACGCACTCCACCCATACGTGCCACATGCAGCACCACATCCAGCCCTGCCGCGGCCTGCTCTTCAACGGCCACCGCCGGCATGCCACCGAGCGCGCCAAGAGTGGTGAGCCGCACAGGCACGTCGTGGGGAGAGTTGGCGTGAATGGTGGTCATGCCGCCGCGGTGGCCGGTGTTGAACGCGGCCAAAACCTCGCGCAGCTCGGCCCCGCGACACTCGCCCAGCACCACGCGATCGGGGCGCATTCGCAGGGCCTCACGCACCAGTCGCGCTAACTCGACGGCCCCCGCACCTTCAACGTTCGCTCGCCGCTCCACGAGCCTCACCACATGCGGATGAGCAGGCGCAATCTCACCGGCCTCTTCGATCACCACAATGCGCTCGTGCGCACCCACAAGCGACAACAACGTCGCCATCAACGTGGTTTTACCGCTACCTGTCGCTCCACATACCAGCACCGACAACCGGGCCTCCACAATCGCAGCAAGCAAGCCCGCGGTGGGAGCATCAACCGCCCCCGACGCCACCAGATCGTCCAAACTCAGCGCCTGGGACCGCACCACTCGCACCGAAATCGCCGCGCACCCAGGGGACACGGGCGGCAACACCGCATGGAGCCGGTTGCCATCTGGCAGGCGTGCATCCGCCACCGGGCTCGCATCGTCAAGCCGTTGCCCACCGGCTGCCGCGAGCCGCACCGCGAGCGCCCGCACCGCCTCCCCGCTAGGCAGGGCTACGTCCACTCGTTCGAGCCCCATTCCACGGTCAATCCACGCCTCACCAGGCCGGTGCACAAGCACATCGGTCACCCCGGGGGTGCGCAACAGCATCCCTAACGGCCCCGCCCAATCCGCGTCACCAACAGTCCGTTGTTCGCCCTCACTCTCGTCACCACCGCTGTCCGCCACGGCCCCCAGTCTCCGCGCCTAAGCCCACCCGCGCATCGGCCGCAATGCCGTTCTGTGGACAAACCACCACCCCTCCCGGCCCGGGGACGCGCCGCAACGGTCGCCACTTTGGCCCAGTTGATTAGACTTGAGGCAACAGGGAGGTTCCATGGCTGGCAAACCGAGCATTGGACGCAGCGCTGCGTTCTTCGACCTCGACAAAACCATCATCGCGACCAGCTCGTCGATGGCGTTCTCGCGGCCCTTTTACGACGGCGGCCTGGTCACCCGCACCCATGCCCTGCGCACCGCATACGCCCAATTCCTGTACCTCGTCGGTGGCGCCGACGACCGCCAAACCAGCCGCCTGCGCGACTCACTCAGCGACCTCATCAAGGGCTGGGAAGTCTCCAAAGTCAAGCAAATTGTCGCCGAGACCATCCACGACTACATCGACCCAGTGGTCTACGACGAGGCCCTGCAGCTGATTCGCCGCCACCAAGCCAACGGGCGCGACGTGGTGATTGTGAGCGCATCGGCCGCTGACATCGTGGAACCCATCGCAGAACTGCTGGGTGCCGATGCGGTGGTCGCCTCACAACTCGAAGTCACCAAAGGTTTTTACACCGGCGACATCACCTACTATGCATACGGCGAGGCCAAGGCTGAGGCCATTGTGGACCTCGCAGCCAAAAAGGGTTACGACCTGGCGCGCTCCTACGCCTACTCCGACTCCATCACCGACTCCCCCATGCTCAACGCGGTGGGCTACGGTTTTGTGGTCAATCCCGACCGAGGGTTGCGTCGGGCTGCCGTACACAACGGCTGGGGCGCACTCACGTTTAAGAAGCCCGTGGGGCTGCAGTCCGGGCCATCGGCTGGCTCGACCGCACTGACCTTGCTCGCGGTCGCGGCTGTAGTCACGGGCATAGTGCTCATCTCGCGCGCGGGCCGCGACAAGTAGCCGCATAGAGATGGCCCGCTGGCGGCACCATTACGACGCGCTCGCTGGGCCGCAGTATCCGTTGTTGCTTGCGTACGCGCACGCGCTCACCGGCGATGACATCACGGCCGATGCCCTCGTCACCTCAGCACTCACCTGCACCTTTGCGAGGCCGCGCCGGCTCGGGACAACAGTCGAGGTCGAGGCCCAAGTGCGGCGCGAGATCGTGGCCGGATTCTTAGCGCAATC
>CAZHTO010000067.1:3480-11684 GCA_964535845.1 uncultured Demequinaceae bacterium
CCGCGCGCACGGGCCATCACGGTGCTACGCCACTATGACCAGCGCGACCCTCACGAGATCGCGGCCCAACTCAAAATGGACGTGGCAACCGTGGTCAGGGAGCTTCGAGAAAGCCATGCGACCCTAGGCCCGCGCCTCCACATCACGATCCCGCCCGAACCTGACCCCGTATCTGCGCCGTCCTCGTCGGCCACCCATGTGGTCGTAGCTCCGCACGAACGGAGCCGCTAGCGTGCACCACGACTCTGACCCGTTGAGACAGCGTCTTACCTCCGCGATTCGTGAGACCAGCGCTGCCAACGCCGAGGCCCGCGCTCCTGACACGTTGCGTCGAACTATTGCCAGGCGGCGGGGTGCGTTCCACAGCTCAATGGGCGCCCTGGCCGTGATCGCGCTCGGGGCGATGGCAGCCGCCGGCTTTGGTTTTACTGACCGCTCCGAGCCGCCCGTGACACCGACCGTGAGCCCCACCCCCGACTTCACCGTTGATGGTGCGCGTGACTACGCCGTCGTACCGCTGCCCACAGAGAGGGAAATGCGTGGAGACTTTGATGTCGATTTCTTAGAGTTGTGCGGCAAGCCTGCGCCTTCCCCCTCGGCAAGTGCCGAGGCCTTCATAGTTGGCGAAGTGACGCCTGGACAACTGAACCTCTCACGTGACCTGAGAACCCTAAGCGAGGAGTCCGGCTACTCGATCTCATTCGACTACCGCGGTGCAGACCCTCTGCCTGCTTTCATCGACGGCCCCATGGGGCTGCTCGTGCAAGACGGCGAGGTCAGGGGCTTCGCGTACCCGAACAGGTCCTCAGCCATCAATACGTTCACGACAGACCAGACCCGCACATTTCCCTGGACATGGCAGGGCTGGGTGGAAGGGTGTGACGAATACAGGTCACTGCCTGCCGGTGATTATGAGGTCGTCTTCGTCACGACCGTCCACAATGACCTCGAGTCTGCGGCGCTGTGGAGTCTGTTCTCGGACGGCTACACGTTGCCAACTTCCTCGAGTATCGCAGCTTTCCGAGAGGGCTCGTATTTATGTGAGCAGTGGTCCACCTTTGAGCTCGTGGTGCCTCTCACGTGTGCTCCGAACGCGGTGGTGGGCTTCGAGATGGACGAGGAGTCCAATAGCGCGACCATCCCTTACAACCCGTCGCTCTACTCGCGCGACGTGTCACTGACTTTTGTTTCCGAGCCTGTACCCGCAACTCTGGGTGAGGAGTCCACTGTGGGGCGGATGCAACGCTCCGGACCCACATACGAGGCCGGAGTGGTCCCGGCGTGTGGCGACATATTTGGCTACGTGGATAGCCCGCTCTATGCCCGATGGCCCGCTTGGGATGAGCCCCGTCACCCGGGCGATACCTTGATCGCCAGCCTGTGGCCAGAGGCGGTCTCAGGGTGGGGCACCGCTGTGGTGGAAATGCCCACGAACCCACGTGTGTGGTTGATGCGTGAATACCAGCTAGACGCACAGGTAGAAGAAGGAGAGAGCGCGACCACCACTATTGTCACGTTCGGATACAAGATTGTGGGTTGGATGGACACCGGCACCGGCAGTCAGTCCACCGTTGACATCTCCGTCTATGACGGCCCCGCAGACTGGTCCTTCAGCGTCACCGACTTTGGGTGGTGCGACGGCTATGACCACACGGCGGACAACTCAGCCCTCAGTGCCGCCGGCTACACAGGCCTGCTCGCGACCCGCATCACTGCAGCGTATGACGATGGCACCACGGAAGAGTCTGCTGGGCTAGTACTCATGCCGTCCGTGCCGGGCTTTGAATAGGCCACCACAACCCTCCCAAAATTCGCACCCAACCTTTTGGGTCTGTCCATCGTTATATGCACAGGGGGTAATCCCCTACCCGAGGAGGGGGCAAATCGTCCTCCCGGTGTAGCCAAGAGGGAGCGGCGAGCAAGTATCCTTGAGCCACCACACACATTTCAATGCACGCCCATCTTTGACACCAGGCGATGGGGCGCGCCAAGGGGGTTATCAGCAGTCGATGAATAAGGGGCTCATGGCCGTAGGGGCGGTCGCGGTCGCTGGACTTTCGGCTGCTATTGGCTGGTACGGCGTGAAGTTGCTCACCGGCTCCGACGAGACCGGCCTTGCGTCACCCACCGTTTCACCAACCGTAGATGTCCCTACGGTGCCCCTCGCGTTCGACTTGGCTGCGGTTGAGAGTGAAGCTACTGGGCTGTTCACTCCCCCCTTGTGCGGTGAAAAGTGGACAGCCGAGCCCACCGCTGCCCACGGTGTGATGCCTGAAGTGGCCGTCGTGACCGGGGCTACCCGCGCATCGGCCACTGTCACTTTTGCCAACTCCAACGACACCCTCACCGCGTTCTTGGCGCAAGAAGGACAACTGATCATTACCCGTGACGGCGTAGTCGTCACGCCGGCGTGGGGCAGCGAGTTTGTGCCTGATCTGTTTGTCACGACGCCCGAGGCCGCCGCGCCGGTGTCTGGCTCTATCGACTTCTCCGGTGCGACGTTGTGCGACACCGCCGCCGAGTTGTCTGCGATTTGGGATGACTTCAACTGGGATGGCGCAACGGAACAGCAGATCGCTGAGCGCCAAGGGCTTGCGGAGCAGTTCGAGTCAGACAACTCTGAACTGCCACCAGGCGAGTACAGGGTGTACGCATGGACGCCGGTCATTTTGGGCGAACCTGCCGCTGCCGCCCGCGCCCTCGCTGAAGAGGGCCTGTCGGGGCTCGCCTATTTGCAGTACACGGCAGGGTATTCGCCCATCAAGGACGACCCGCGCATCCAGGAGTATTGCGACGAGTCAACCACCCCTGGCGGCCAGACCGAACTGCTGTGCGACGTCCCGCAAGACGTGCTCACCGAAGTGCTCACGCGCGACGTGCCCACCCACTACGTGGTTGAGGCCGATGCGGCAGTCGCCATTTCTGCGCCAGCCACCTTTACTATCGAGTAGCGGGTTTTAACCACTCTTGCGGCGGAACTCCCGCTGCTGATGCGCTTGACCGTTGCCGTGTAGCGAAGGTCCAGATGAGCCCGGGCCGGCAGCACGTGCCACCTGACCGTCGTTGCCTGCAAACTCCGACATCACCTCTTGCGGCTCGCCTTCCTTGAGAGCCGCCAAGAACTTCTTCGCGTCATCGCCGCGCATCATCTTGGCCATTTTGCCGTGGTGGAAAATCGCCACCTCACCGCTCTTGCGCTCGCGGTAGTCGAATCCTTCAGCTGTTGTCATGTGCTCATCCTGACATGTGTGGCACCATCTCGCGCCAGTGCGGCGGTGCGCTGCGTTTACGGGCTCTCTTGCCCATCTTTTTCGCGAATCTCGCCATCCCCGTGGGGGACAGGTCCGGGACGTGAGTCTTCGAGCGCGGGGTGCTGGTCAGACGTTGCGTCGTTACCGGTCGAGGACTGTGCGCCTGCGAAGCTCTTAAGTACTTGCTGCTTGTTGCCGTCTTTCACTTTCGCAAGAAAATCCTCAGCCTCGTCACCTTGCAAAAGCTTGGCCAGAGAACCGTTGTGAAGGATCTCGACTTCGCCGTTCTTGCGGGTGCCGTACTCGTATGTGTCGCTCATGTCCCCATAGTCGCACTCGCGAGGCCTAGGTGCACGCCAGATGCTTACGTAGACGAGTTATCCACAAAGTGAGCGCGTGCGGCCACATGTCAGTGGCGCCCGTTAGTCTGGACGTAGTCACTAGGAGGTCACCATCGCGTCGCCAGCCCGTTCACACGAGCCACCCCCCAACGCCAGTGCGTCTGAAGACGCCATGGGCGAGGTGTCGGCTGTGCTCCTTAACCTCGAACACACCATCGCACGGGCCAAAAAAGGCCTAGCAAAGGTCAAGAAGTCAGGTGGTGACCGTAACGTCGAGTTGGCCCTAGAAAGTGCAATCGACGAGCTAAGCCGTCAACATAAGCGGCTTATGCAAGACACGTACTATGCAGGGGACGCGGTGCGCCTGCTGTAGGCGCGCACAGACCAGAATCTGAGGGGTTCACAGTGCGCAGTGGCGCTGAAGTTGAACAGGCGCTCCGCGCTTTTGTGAAGCGCTGGCAGGCCTATCGTGGCTCTGAACGGGCAGAGGCGCAGACACTGGACCAAAAGGGCGCGCTTCTGATGATTTCGTAAGTTTAGATAGCCAGGACCATACTCGCACTGCGCACGGACAGTGACTATTGCGCAGGCCCGCGAGGCCGGTGTCACGGTCGCCGTCGCGGAACTGTTGCCCACCATCTATGGAGAGCTCAAGAGCGACAACTCTTAAGCGAGTGGGTGTGCGATTACCTGGCACACATACAAGTGTTTGGCGTAGGACCAAAGTCCTCCTAGGCTGACACCCATGGTCAACGTCGCCCGCACCCAGTCCCCCACGCTTGAGAACCTCCACACCGAGGACCGGTCTTTCCCCCCAAGCCCTGAGTTTGCTGCACAAGCGAATGCGCAGGCAGACCTCTACGAGCAGGCCGATGCCGACCACCTGAAACTGTGGGAAGAGCAGGGTCGCGCGCTCGCATGGGACACGCCCTTCACCGAGGTGCTCGACTGGTCAGACGCCCCCGTGGCCCGCTGGTTTGCGGATGGCACCCTCAATGCGTGCGACAACGCAGTAGACCGCCACGTGCGCGAAGGCCGCGGCGACCGCGTGGCCTTCCACTTCGAAGGCGAACCCGGCGACGAGCTCACACTCACCTACGCGGACATGCAACGCGAGGTCTCGAAGGCCGCCAACGCGCTCGAGTCGCTGGGCCTCACCAAGGGCGACCGCGTGGCAATCTACTTGCCCCAAATCCCCCAAGCTGTGATTTCGATGCTGGCGTGCGCGCGCATCGGCGCTATTCACTCTGTTGTTTTTGGTGGCTTTAGCGCGGAGTCGCTGCGCCAGCGCATAGACGATGCGCAGGCAAAGTTGGTGATCACGGCTGACGGTGGCAACCGGCGCGGCTCGCACTTGGCGCTTAAGCCGCTCGTGGACGCCGCCATTGCGCCGTCCGAGCAGCACCCCACGCCCGCCGAGTCCGTCGAGCACGTGCTGGTGGTCAAGCGCACCGGCCAAGACACCGACTGGGTCGAGGGCCGCGACGTGTGGTGGCACGACGTCGTGGAGCCGGCGTCGGCCAGCCACGAACCCGTGATGGTTGAGGCCGAGCACCCGCTGTTCATCCTCTACACCTCGGGCACCACCGGCACCCCCAAGGGCCTGTTTCACACCACCGGCGGCTATCTGACCGGCGCGGCATACACCCACCGCATTGTGTTTGACCTCAAGCCCGAGACGGACGTGTTCTGGTGCTCCGCAGACGTGGGCTGGGTGACTGGCCACAGCTACATCGTGTACGGACCCATGATCAACGGCGCCACCCAAGTGCTGTACGAAGGCGTGCCGAACGAGCCGCACGAGGGCCGCTGGTGGGAGATCATTCAGAAGTACGGCGTCACCATTTTCTATACCGCGCCCACTGCAATCCGCACGTTCATGAAGTGGGGCGAAGCGATCCCCAATAAGTTCGACTTGAGTTCGCTACGCCTGCTGGGCTCCGTAGGCGAACCCATTAATCCTGAGGCCTGGATGTGGTACCGCCGCGTGATTGGTGGGGACCGGTGCCCCATCGTGGACACGTGGTGGCAGACCGAGACCGGCGCGATCATGATCTCGCCGCTACCAGGTGTAACGTCCACCAAACCAGGCTCGGCCCAGGTCGCTATCCCCGGTATCGCGGCCGCGGTAGTCGACGACGAAGGCAACGAAGTGGGCCCCGGTCGCGGCGGCTACCTCGCCATCACCAAGCCCTGGCCCGCAATGTTGCGCGGCATTTGGGGCGACCGCGAGCGCTACGAAAAGACCTACTGGAGCCGGTTCCCTGGCCTATATTTTGCGGGCGACGGGGCCAAGCGCGACGCCGACGGCGACATCTGGCTGCTGGGCCGCGTGGACGACGTCATGAACGTCTCTGGACACCGGTTGTCCACCACTGAAATCGAACACGCACTCGTGTCGCACCCGTGGGTTGCTGAGGCGGCGGTCGTGGGCGCGACGGACCAGACAACCGGTCAAGCTGTGGTCGCCTTTGTCGTCGTGAGGTCCGATGCGGGTGGGGCCGATGCGACCGGCAAGGACGTAGCAGTGGCGTTGCGTGAGCAAGTGGCGCAAGAAATCGGTTCACTCGCGAAGCCGCGCACCATTTTGGTTGTCTCGGAGGTGCCTAAGACGCGCTCGGGCAAGATCATGCGGCGCTTGCTGCGCGATGTGGCCGAACACCGGCCCGTGGGCGACGTCACCACGCTCGCTGACTCCTCGGTCATGGAGGCCATCCGTAGCGGCCTGGAATCGGGCAAAGCCGACGAGGACTGATCGCCGGCCTAGTCGGCCACCGCCACTCACGCCGCCAATACCGCAAACACCTGGTGCGGCCGCTTACTCACCCTGCGCACGGGCCTTCGCCAGGCACATAATGAGCCATGAGTCTTCATCACACAGAGTTCGACACCATCGTCATTGGCGGCGGGCAGGCCGGGCCGTCGCTTGCCACCAAACTTGATGGCCGGGGCGAACGGGTCGCGGTCTTTCAAGAGGGTCCCTTTGGGGGCACGTGTCTGAACGACGGGTGCCGGCCCACCAAAGCCCTGCGCGCCTCAGCACACGCGGCTCATACTGCGCGCACTGCGACCGCACATGGAGTCCATGTGAGCGACGTCGTCGTGAATGTCGGCGAGGCCATCGACCGTAAAGACGCGCTCATTGACGGGTGGCGCGACAGTAGCGGCGACTACTTTGAAGACCACGAGTCCATCAGCTACGTCACCGCGCGGGCTCGCCTTATTGGCAAGGACGGCGACCTGTATCGCGTCGAATATCGCGACGACGCGGACGGCTCACAGGTGGTCACGGCCCCCAGAATTGTGCTCAATACCGGCGCCCGGTCGGTTGCTCCAGACATCGATGGGTTAACCGACATCGACTTTCTGGACCACCATTCGCTGCTTGATCTGCGCGAGGCCCCCGCCCACCTGCTGATCATTGGCGGCAGTTACATTGGCCTGGAGTTGGGCCAGATTTGGGCACGTTTTGGGTCGCGAGTCACCATCCTCCAGTCAGGCGACCAGGTGTTGCCGCGAGAAGACCGGGATATCGCCGATGCGGCCGCTGAGTTTTTGCGCCACGAAGGCATCGATGTACGCACCGGCGTGCGGATTATGCGGGCTGAGCCCGATGGTGACGGCGTTGTGCTGACGAGCGAGAACGGCGAGCAGGTGCGAGGAGACCGCGTGCTCGTCGCGGCTGGCCGTGCCCCCAACAGTGATGACTTAGGGCTAACGACAGTAGGGGTCGAGACTGACGAGCGTGGTTACATACTCACCGATGAGCACTTTTTGACCACCGCGCCGGGTATCTACGCACTGGGTGACGTGAATGGCCGGGGCGCGTTTACCCACACGAGCTACCAGGATCACGAGATCCTGGCCGAACACCTTGCGGGCAAAGACCGCTCCGTTGCCCACCGCATCCCCACCTATGCAGTGTTCACTGACCCACCCTTAGGTCGGGTGGGTATGACGCTTACACAGGCTCGCGAATCTGGCATCACGGTCGCCGTCGCAGACTACGAGATGAAAGACATCGCCCGCGCCGCGCTCGACGGCGTCACCACAGGCAAGGTGCGACTGGTCGTAGATGCCGACCGTGACCGGCTTGTAGGTGCCGCTGTTCTAGGTCTTCACGGCGACGAGGTGATCCACGCCTTATCCATGATGATGCACGTAGATGCGCCCGCATCGGCCCTTCATAGCTGGCTCCCAGTCCACCCCACCGTGGCAGAACTGCTCCCCACTATCTACGGTGAGCTCAAACGCGACGACGCGTAACCGCGTGCCCGAGCCGGCGCCCGGCTAGGACCCTGATCGGGTCCATTTGCCGCACCCGATCGACTCGATCACTTCTCCCGGTTCAAGAGTCACCTCGACCGGATCATCCCCAGCACCGTATTCATGCCAAGCCTTCTCAGCGTCACCCTGATAGGTCAGCGCATCACCCCACACCCCGAGCATGCACCACTCAGTGGTGTCCGAAAACTCCTCAGCCCCCACGTAGGTACCGGATTGCACATCGACTCCCACCAGCCACGTCCCATCAATGATCGACGTCGCGCCCTGATCTTGAGCGAGCAGTTGGTCCACGTCCACCATCGTCGCGTCGGGGCAACCATCCAGC
>CAZHTO010000068.1:0-11461 GCA_964535845.1 uncultured Demequinaceae bacterium
GGAGCACCTGGTCACGACGCGCGACGTTAACGAACATCTCCGAGATCGAGCCACGCAGTGCGGCCTGCTCACCTGCGATGGCTAGCGTTGCGGCGTTAACGCCGTTAAACGCCTCGGCCAGACGGCCAATCTCATCTCGCGACTCCACCGGAATCTGCACTTCGGTCACATCGACGGTCTCACCTGGAATCGCCACTCGCTCCACTAGGCGCGGCAGTTCTTCACGAACTGCGGTAGCGGTGGTGGTCAAGCGACGGAGTGGTCCAATAATGCGGCGCGCAATCACGAGCGCCACGACAATCGAAATGATGACGACGGCCGCAATCGCAATGGTCGTGATGATGGTGGCGATCAACGCGTTCTGGGCGTTGCTCCCGGCCCGCGCTTCAATGCGGTCCCACATGGCTTCACGTAGCGGCTCGTAAACCGCGAGCTCTTCGTCGACCTGCGTAGCCCAGTCACCTGTACGAGCTGCGAATAGCGAAGAGTCCAGCCCTGTCAGCACCTGAGTACGTACCGAGTTAAACGAGTTCGCGTCGGCAATGGCGTCACTTGCTGACGCACCGAAAGGTGGAACTTCGTCTGCGCCTGAAATACCTGCGGAGGACTTTTGGGAGTCCTCAAGAGAAAGGTCCGTTTGGGTGGTCATGACGCGCGCCTGAGCCGCTTCACCCGGGAGGAACTCACCGGCGCGAATGTAGCGGTCGATAGTCACGCGCTCGTATTTCATGTTCTCGACCAGTGCATCGAGGTCGCCGTACGCCTGAATAGACGCGACCATCACGCGGTCAGACATCGCGACTGCGACGTCGTTAGCGGACGCGACGATGGTGTCGATAATGTCGGTGTAGAACGTGCTCAAAGTCGCGGGGTTGATGTCCGCAGCTCGAGCGTTAGAGCGGGTCTGCTCGAGGTTAGCGATCGCCTCTTGTCCGGCAAGCAGCGCGTTGATGGCCTGCGAGTTCGCCTCGGTTTCACCGAGCGCCTCGATGGAGCCTCCGAGCGACTCGATCGCTGCATCTACTTGACGAGTCGTAGCGTCGAAACCGTCTTGGTATTCCAACGGCGCAGTGAAGAGTGCGGTGGCGAGTTCACTTTCGGCGTTGAGACGGAACGCAAGGGCGGACAACGGCACGTTGAGGCGGTACTCCGGGTCGAGAGATTCCGCGAGCGCGTTTACCGCGTCGACAGCGGAGGCATAGCCTGCCTGCATCGTTGCGATCTCGTCTTCGTTAGGGAATACCAACCAGCCGTCAGAGCCTTCACTTGGGGGAGCCGTAGAAATCGAGCGCGCGGCGTTCATGTACGAGCCGCCTTGGCGCAAAATCGCGTCATCAATCTGAGCCTGAATAGCTGCTGGGTCGTCCGCACCAGATTCGCTAATACGGGCACTCAAGTCGATCAAGGCGCTATCAGTGAAGCCGTACGAGGCGTTGAGCCTGCGTTGAGAGTCCGTCACGGTGTGCACAAAGTCGGCCCCGATGCTGCGCTCGACCTGCAAGTCTTCTTGAAGTGTGCGCGCGCGGTCGAGCGTGTCTACGAGCTCCTCAGCGTTACGTGCCGCATTCAAGTCTTGGACGGAGCCGAACGCAATAACGCCAGCAGCCATCACAAGCACCAGAATGGGCACCGCCACAACCGCGAGGATCTTCCCGCGGATACTAAGCCTCTGGAGCATTTACTCTCTCCCTCATGAGCCGCCACCTAAGATGTGCCAACAGTAGAGGCACCTGCCCTAGTTGCTGGACGCCATAGTTATCGGCCACTCTGCAGATAACTTAAAGGTCAGTACGACTCGTTACTGTGTAGAGACGGTATACCGCCGCGACTATGACGCGGCTATCTAGGAGCAACGGTGTGAGAATAACCACTTTGCACGATTTCGGTGATCCTGACGTTTTGGTGACCAAATCTGTCGCCCCTCCTACGGCCCAGGCGGGTGAAGTGGTCATCCATGTCGAGGCCGCGGGGGTCAACCGTGCAGACATCCTGCAACGGCAGGGACACTACTCGCCACCCAAGGGCGCACCCGCGTGGCCTGGACTGGAAATAGCAGGAACTATCGGTGCGGTGGGGGCAGGGGTCACGCAGTGGTCTGTAGGCGACCGAGCCTGCGCATTGTTACCAGGGGGTGGCTACGCCGAGCAGGTAGCCGTCGACGCCGGGTTGGTGTTGCCCATACCCCCCGGATTAAGCATGACTGAGGCGGCTGGGCTAGTCGAGGCGGCATGCACCGTCTGGTCGAACCTCACTGCGGCCGATGCGCGGGCTGGGGACCGCGTTCTGGTCCACGGAGGCTCGGGCGGGGTAGGGCATGTGGCAATCCAAGTATGTAAAGCCCTGGGCATGGACGTGTGGGCCACTGCCGGCGGGCCAGAGCGCACTGCACGGTGTGCCGAGCTAGGCGCGCACGCCATCGACCACCGTGCCGACGACTTCGTGGCCCACCTCCAAGCAGCTGGAGGTGCAGACGTGATCCTCGACGTGATGGGAGCCGCATATCTAGACCGCAACATTGAAGCCCTCGCAGTTGACGGGCGCCTGGTAATTATCGGCATGCAGGGCGGCGTCAAGGGTTCCCTGAACCTCGGTGGCGTGCTGTCCAAACGTGCCCGCATCACCGGCACCCTGTTGCGCTCACGCCCCCTCGCCGAAAGGCGCGCAATCATTGCAGGCGTGTGCGAAAACGTCTGGCCACACGTGCCCGAACACGTACGCCCCGTGGTGCACGCAACGTACACCCTGGAAGACGCTGCGGACGCCCATCGCGCTATGGACAGCGGCGAGGTCTTCGGAAAAGTGGTGTTGACCGTCGGCGACTCACCACCCAGGTGAGCGCACGCGTGAGCCGTGACCCGCGCATCGGCCGTAGTTAATCGAGATTTCCTGCTGCGAGCGAAGCAGCGAGCGCAGGCGACGTTGGCAAGCGGGGAATGAGAGTTGCCTGAAGCGCGTGGTAAATGTCGGCTTTGCCTTGCCACACGGTGCGCGACACGTGATTGCCTGCATCCAGTTCGTGCCACCACGAGCCGCCCTCGCGATCCACATGGTGTTCGCCCACGTAGTCCCACCACAGTTCATACTGCTCGGCATAGACGGGCTGCCGCGTCGACTGCCACAGCACCGCGGCGGCCCCGATAGCTTCTGCTGCCACCCAATGCATGCGCTCGCGCACCACTGGATGCCCTTCCCAGTCCACCGTGTAGACAAAACCCGGTGCGCCATCAACACTCCAGCCTTCTGCCACGCCTGCGTCGTACAGCGCCCGCGCATCGGCCTTCATCCACTCGGGTGCCGCCAAGCCGGACTGCTGAAGTGAAGCGGCCAACTGCAGCGTGAGCCGCGACCACTCAAACCAATGGCCAATCGTGGAGCCAAAAGGACGGAACTTGTGGGCCGGAGTCTCTTCGTTGTAGTCGAGGTCCGGCTCCCAGTCCCGCGTGAAGTGCTCGGGTAAGCGCCAGTTGTGCTCACGAGCAAAGCCATGGACTGCCCGCTCGGTGATGCGCAGGGCACGCTGGAGCAGTTCTTTGTCGCCCGTCACGTCTGCCGCCGCAAGGTAAGCCTCGACAGTGTGCATGTTGGCGTTGATGCCGCGATAGTCCTCGCTACCAGTCCAGTCGGCAGCAAAGGCCTCGCGGCTCATGCCCATGATGTCGTCCCAAAACTTGTCGCTGTGAACGGCAAGGGCCTCGTCAAGAAGTTTGCGCGCACCCGGGCGACCGGCCGCTGTTGCGGACGATGCGGCGAGAATCACGAACGCGTGACCGTACGCCTGCTTCGCAGTGTTAGTAGGCCCCTTGTCATCCACCGCGGCAAACCAACCGCCGTGGCGCTCATCACGCAACCGGCCCCGCAGCGCATCAATACCGCTGTCTACGAGCGCTGCTGCACCGGGCCTGCCCATTAACGACGCGAGCGCGAACGCATGGGTCATTCGGCACGTGATCCACAGCTCGACGCCCCGAGACTTATCGCGCTTACCAGCGTCGTCGAGCCAACCAAAACCGCCCCGCGGGTCCACACTCTCCCGGGCGAAACTCAGCAGCCGGTCGGCTTCTGCCTCAAGCCAGCGGTGGTGTGAGGGGGTGTTAAGCCACATCATGCACCGAGCCTAAGGCACAGCGTCATCGACTCGGGGTTATCACAAAACAGCGAGCCGCTCCGGGTCAATGAGCCGCTCCAGCAAAGGCAAAATCCCGTCATCCTCAACCGAGGCCAGCACCTCGTCTGCCACCGATCGCACGCGTTCGTTCGCAGTTCCCATCGCTGCCGAATGCCCTGCCCACTTGAGCATCTCGATGTCGTTATTGCCGTCACCCACCGCAACCGTGTGGTCCGGGTACACCCCCAACTGGCGACGCAGGGCCTCGAGCGCCGAGGCCTTGGACACGTTTGGAGGCGTCAGATCGAGCCAAGCCGAATAACCCACGGCATACGTCACTTCACTCAGCCCAATACGTTGCACCAAGTCATCAAAATGAGACACGTCTACACCGGGGGCGCGAATCACCACGCGGGTGGCCTCGCCGTCAGCGAGCTCGTCAAAGGTTTGCACCACCCGCTGCCTCCCTACGAGCTCACCCATGGGGAACTCGCGGCTCACCCGGAAGCCCACACCTAGGTCTTCGACCGCGAAATACGCGTCTGGCATCTCTTGGCGCACCAACTCCAGGGCCGCCCGGGGGTTGAAGGTGATGGTCTCGACAATGTCGTAGCCACCCGGCGTTGCCGGGTTAAGGCGCACCGTCACGGCGCCATTGGAGCACACCGCCCAACCACGCCTGATGCCCAAAGCCTGAGCGATGGGGATGGTTCCGATGATGTTGCGACCCGTCGCGAGCACCACGTGGTTGCGGCACATCCGCACTTGTTCGACAGCGCGAGCAACCGCCGGGGAGATCTCTCCACCCCAGTGCAACAGCGTGCCATCAATGTCGAGGCCGACGAGTCGCCAGGAGTCACGATCGAGAGGTGGACGGAGTTCATGTGGGGCCTGACTCATGTCAAGAGCCTACGACGAGTGTCGGACAACTCGGCTCATTCGCGCTTAAGCGGCCAGGGACACGTCTCTGACCAGCGCGTCCAGCACCGCCACCACTCCGTCGTCGACCAACGAACCCGTCACGTACGTGGCCGCCGCCCGCACCTCGGGGGTCGCCTGGCCCATGGCGACCGACTGCGCGGCCCACGCAAACATGGGCAAATCGTTGTCGCCGTCACCCACGGCCACCGTGTTGCGGGTGGGCACTCCGTAAGTAAGCCGCAGCGCCTCAAGCCCCGAAGCCTTAGTCACGCCAGGCGGCGAGACATCGAGCCAGCCCGAGCCAAGCTCGGTGAATGCGTGACAACTCAACCCCAGTTCGGCAACGACCTCGTGCAGGTCTTCCCCACGCACGGTTGGGCTACTGAGCATCAGTGCACTTGTAGCGGCAGCATGCTCATCCGTCATACCGACCACCATGCGGCCGTAGACAGTCCCTGCCGGGTGAGCGATTCCAACCGCATGCCCGGCATCCACGTGCTCGACGCTGTAGCAAAGATCAGGGAAGTGGGCGAGGAGCGCTGCGATCGCGGGGCGCGCGTCGAAGGTGTGCCGTTCGGTGATGGTGAAGTCCATCGCGTCGGGCGAGGTGTGGACGGTGACGGCGCCTTGCGAGCACAGCATGTCCAGGTCGCCCCAGCCCTGCTCCCGGGCCATCGCGAGTGCCGAGTCAGTCTGGCGGCCGGTCGCAAACACCACATGCACGCCGGCCGCACGGACGCGTTTGATCGCTGCTTGCACCGCGGGGCTGACGACCCCAAGCGTGCGCGTGCCGTCGACGGTCTCTTGGTACGAGCAGGTCTCGTCGATATCCAGCGCGAGCAGCACGGGGGCGCCCGGCTCGAGATCAAACTCGAAGCGCCCTCGGTTCACCGCTAGGCCACCGGCTCGAGGCGGTCGACGCCGCCGAGGTAGGGGCGCAGGATCTCGGGGATGTAGACCGACCCGTCTGCTTGCTGGTGGTTCTCAAGGAGCGCGACGATCCAGCGCGTGGTGCCGATGGTGCCATTAATGGTCGCCACGGGCGTGGTGCCATGCTCACCGCGCTCACGGATCTGGAGACGTCGCGCCTGGTACGCGGTGCAGTTCGAGGTCGACGTGACCTCCATCCACCGCTCCTGACTGGGAAGCCATGCTTCACAGTCAAACTTGCGCGCAGCCGAGGCTCCGAGGTCTCCAGCCGCCGTATCAATCACGCGGTACGGCAGCTCGAGTGCCTGCAAAAAGCGCTCCTCGATCTCAAGAAAGCGTGCGTGCTCAGCCGCCGCATCGGCCGCCGTCACGTAACTGAACATCTCGACCTTCTGAAACTGGTGCACGCGGATGATGCCTCGCGTATCGCGGCCCGCCGAACCAGCCTCACGGCGGTAGCAGGTGCTCCAGCCCGCGTAGCGCAGAGGGCCGTCGCTCAGGTCCAGAATCTCGTCGGTGTGATAACCCGCGAGCGCCACCTCGGACGTGCCCGTCAAATACAAATTGTCGCGTTCAAGGTAGTAGATCTCGTCCGCGTGATCGCCTAGGTAGCCGGTACCATCCATGGTCTCGGGGCGCACCAGCGTGGGCGTGATCATGGGGTTAAAGCCGGCCTCTTGCGCGATATTCATCGCGGCGTTCATGATCGCCAACTCGAGCCGCGCGCCCGCGCCCTTCATGAAATAGAACCGTGCTCCCGACACTTTGGCACCGCGCACCATGTCGATGGCCTGCAGCCCCTCGGCGATGGCTAGGTGGTCCTGCACCTCAAGACCCTCAGCCGCAAAGTCGCGCAGTGTGCCCTCGTGGCGCAGCACCGCAAAGTTCTCTTCGCCGCCACTGGGCACGCCCGGCTCCGGAAGGTTACCCAACGACCGGGTGAGTTCGACTGCTTGGGCGGCGGCCGCATCGGCCGTTGTCTGCAGTTCTTTGACGCGCGCCGCAAGTTCCTTAGTGCGTGCAAGCAACGCTTGCTTGGCCTCACCCTGCGCTTGCGCCACCTCTTTACCCAACGATTTTTGCTCAGCCCGGGCCTCTTCAAAGCTTGTGAGCGCGCCACGGTGGCTGGCATCCGCTTCAAGCACTTGGTCGACGATGTCGGGGTCTTCGCCGCGTGCGCGCTGGCTCGCACGCACCACGTCAGGGTCAGAACGCAAAAGTTTGAGGTCGATCATGCGGGCAAGTTTAACGGCGGGCCACTAGGCTCTGCTCATGCTCGGTATCGTGCTCGGCTCTATCGCCCTAGGTATTGCGCTCTTCGCACTCGTGGTGAGTGTGGCTGTGGCGCGCAGAGCAGGCACGCGCGACCCCCTCGCGGTTCCCGCGTGGTTGCGAAAGGGCCTGCGCGTCAAGGCGACCCCCCACACCAGTACCAGCCGTTTCGCCGCAACCGACACCGAGAAGATGCGGGTGGCGTTCATTGCCAACCCCACCAAAGACAACGTTCAAGAGCTCCACGAGCGGGCCCTTCGCGCGTGTTCCATTCGATACTTGCCGCAACCCATGTGGTTTCACACCACTATGGAAGACCCCGGCTTTGGGCAGGCGACCGATGCGATCGCGGCTGGAGCAGACGTGGTGGTAGCAGTCGGGGGAGACGGCACCGTTCGAGCAGTCGCAGAAGCATGCATAGGCGCTGACGTGGCGATGGGCATTTTGCCTGCCGGAACCGGCAACCTGTTGGCACGCAACCTCGAGTTACCCATCGGCGATGTCGGAGGGCTCTTGCGAGCAATCCTCGACGGCGAAGACAAGGCAATCGACGTGGGCTACATGGACCTTGAACTCGGCGCCGCCAACGTGCCCGTCGGTAAGCGTTACCTATTCCTCGTCATGGCCGGGGCTGGCATGGATGCCGAGATGGTCGCAAGCGCCAACCCCAATCTCAAGCGTCGCTTTGGATGGCTCGCGTACTTCTTCGCCGCACTACGCCACTTGGGCGACAAGCGGGTGACCGTCGCGCTCGAAATCGACGGAGGTGAAGCCGTCAGCAACGAGATGCGCACCGTACTGATGGCAAACTCTGGCCGTTTACCAGGGGGTCTGCAACTTATCCCCAACGCCTCGTTGACGGACGGCAAGCTCAACATTGCCAGCCTTGACGCGCGCGCTGGGATCGTGGGCTGGACGGACTTGTTTGGGACTGTCGTGGCGCAAGGCGCAGGGATTAAACAGTCGGAACTGCTCAAGGCCTGGCGCGTGTCACGCATTGACCACGCGCAAGGCGAGCGGGTCACCATCACCATGGCCTCACCACTGCGGGTGCAAATTGACGGTGAAGTTCTTGGTCGAGCCCGCAAGTTCTCCGCTTTCATTAAGCCAAAAGCCTTGCGTATGCGGGTGCCCGCACAATCCTAAATAGTTGTGCCGAACGGGCCTAAGCAGCTGTGCCGAACGGGTTAGGCGTGGCGGCCAGCGCGTAACTCTTCCACCCACTGGCGGGCCTGCGTGAAGTCCTCATCTGAAGTCCCGTGGGCGATTGCCGTGACGTCCCGGTGGATTGCGGGGTAAGACCCGAGGTAGCGCACCACGGGGCACGTGCGGCGCAGGCCAATCATGACTTCTGCCATGCGCTGCTCATCAATGTGGGCGAGCGCGTCGATTGAGAACGAATACTCGCCCGGACGGTCACCAATGGGGCGCGACTCGATGCGCGAGAGGTTCACGCCGCGCACCGCGAACTGTTCGAGCATTTCCAAAAGCGCTCCGGACTTGTCTGTAGGCAAATGCACCTGGAGGGTGGTCTTGTCGGCACCGGTCGTTGGGGGTGGAGCTTGCGGCCGGCCCACGCGCACAAACCGAGTCGAAGCGTTTGCGTTGTCGGCAATGCGATCTGCCAGCACAGTGAGCCCTAGCGACTCGCCCGTTCCTGGGGGAGCGAGCGCTGCTTCGAAGCCCACCTGGTGTGCCGGAGTGTCCATATCTGCGAGCAAACGAGCCGCCGCCGTGTTGGACGACGCCGGGACAAAGGTCGCGTGCGGCAACGTCGCGTGCGCCCATTGCCGCACTTGAGCCCAGCCGTGGGAGTGGGCGCTCACCCGCGAGATGTCAGCGAGCGTTGTTGCGGGCCTCACGAGCAACTCGAACGCCACGGGCAACACCGTCTCACCCAGAATCACAAGGGGCGCTCCCTCAGCGAGCGTGTCGAGAGTGGCCGTCACACCACCTTCGACTGTGTTCTCGATAGCCACGACGGCATACTCGACGTCACCGCGGCGAACCGCAGAGAGGGCGGTGGGCACGTCGATCACGGGAACGTATTCGGCCTGCTCGGGCGACACCATGGTGCGTAGGGCGGCCTCGGTGAAGGTGCCTGCGGGTCCCAGGTAGGCGTAAGTGGGCTTGTCAGTCACGCTTCTCCTCTTGCTCAAAACTCTCGTCGACCTCAATGACGGCCGATGCGCCGGTGGCGCTGGTGGCGCTGGCGTCAGCGCCGTCGTTTCGCGGTTCACGGCCCAGCACCCGGCGCCCTACGGCTCTTCCGGTGGTGGCCAAAGTTCCCTTGAGGCCCCTTGTGCTGACAGCCAACATCACATCCCGATACTGGCTCGCACGGGCCACGGCTCGCGCATGGCCGCTCGCTGCCTTGTGCCTGATCTCGCATTCCACTTCTGTGACCGTGAGCCCTGCATGGAGCACATCGAGGGTCATCCCGACGTCCATGCCTGCCCCTCGAGCGAGTGGGATCGCGGCCTCGAGGGCTTCGCGGGTGAGGCAACGGATAGTTCCAAGCGGCTCTCGAGGAACCCAGCCAGCGGTGCGCTCAATCGCACGGCGCGCAGCCTTGGCTGATGCGCCAGGAACTTTGCCCGACTCTTCCGTGATTGCCACAGCCATGTCGGCAACGTGTTCGGTGATCGCAGGGACTAAGGGTGCCGCCCCAATCGCGTGCTGGCCCAAACTTCCAGGCAACAGCAACACTGAACGTGGTGCGCGACCCGGTTCGTCGCGCATCTCAATCACAGAAGCGCCGGTCTCGACGGACGCTGCTCGGCCCCGATGGTGGGAGTGGCGAACCACGACGGCGCCCGCTTTCCGGGCGAGCTGTTGAGTGTTGTCGCTCGAGGCATCATCGACGACGAGAACCAGATCGATCCCTGGGATAGCTCGTGCGGCCCGTACCGTCGCAGCGATGCGTCGCGCCTGGTTATGCGCCACGATAAGTGCGGCGACACCGTGAAGGTCGTCGGGCTCTCGGATGACCCGCCGGCGTCGGATTACGGGCGAGGTGCGGGGCTTACGGGCACCGCGAGGCCCCGGCTCGGCAACCTGACCGGCCGGGTCCGTCGTCTCTGGCACATCCCCCTCGACTGGCGGCGGGGACGCACTGTCTTTGCGCTCGGCGGCCACGCTCTCAGCCTAGCGCCCCTTCAAGGTCGTTTTGTCGAACTTTGGCACGGACCTGAACCTTCCGTGACCTACTGGCCCAGATTGCCGCAGCGCATACGTGGTGCAAGAGTGGACCCATGCATGAACGCGCTGGCCAGCCGGCCCAACCCCAAGACCTTATTGACGTCGATGCCCTCATTGGCGACTACTTTGATCGCGTCCCCGACCCGTCGGAGCCGTCGCAACGCGTGGTCTTTGGTACATCCGGTCACCGTGGTAGCGCATTCGACACCGCATTTAATGAGGCCCACATTGTCGCGACCACCGCGGCAATCGTGGAGTATCGGGAGCGCCAGGGCACTGACGGGCCTCTCTACCTGGGCAAAGACACTCACGCATTATCAGGGCCCGCGCAAGACACCGCGCTTGAGGTGCTCGCCGCAGCGGGTGTGCGCGTCCGTATTGACGCGCGCGAGCGCTGGACACCCACGCCCGCCGTGTCGCTCGCAATTCTGGTCGACAACGGTGCTGTGGCGCCCGGTGGCCTGCGCACGTCGGGGCCCGGCCTAGCCGACGGCATTGTTGTCACCCCCTCCCACAATCCACCGCGCGATGGCGGCTTCAAATACAACCCGCCCCACGGTGGTCCCGCAGACTCCGATGCGACCGCCTGGATTGCGAACCGCGCCAACGAGATCCTCAAAGGCGGCGCATGGAAGCACGTGCCCCGCCGCCAACTGAAAGACGCCCTCGCAGCCCAGACCACCGAGCGCTTCGACTTCCTCAAGCTCTACCTTGATCACTTGCCGAGTGTCATCAAACTGGAGGCAATTCGTGAAGGTGGTGTGCGCATCGGCGCTGATCCATTGGGTGGTGCCGCCGTTGACTACTGGGGTGCGATTGGGGAGGAGCACCGGCTCGACCTCACGGTGATCAACCCGGAGGTCGACCCCACATGGGCGTTCATGACGCTCGACTGGGATGGCAAAATCCGCATGGATTGCTCGTCACCTCACGCGATGGCGAGCCTGCGTTCCCTCATGACCGGTTCAGAAGCCGCATACGACATCGCCACTGGTAATGATGCAGATGCGGACCGGCACGGCATCGTCACGC
>CAZHTO010000069.1:0-11262 GCA_964535845.1 uncultured Demequinaceae bacterium
AAGCGCCAGCGGCCACGCACAGCGCGTAAGAAACAGCTCTGTGGGACGCTGTCATCATGCCACTTCGACCCGACGCCATGACCTCTGCACAGGTGCGCGCGGCAGAGGAACGTGCCATGCAGACCGTTTCTGAGGCGACGTTGATGGCGCGCGCGGCCGATGCGGTGGCAGCTGAGTGCGAAGCCCTCCTGTTGGGGCTTTATGGCACCTTGCAACGCCGAGTAGTCGTGTTGGCCGGTAGCGGCAACAACGGAGGTGACGGCCTGCTGGCAGGAGCCCGCTTGAACTACCGCGGCGCCCACGTCACTGCCATATTGGTGGGCTCCAGCGCGCACGATATTGGCCTAGGCGAGTGCCAAGCAGCTGGCGCAGACGTGGTGTGGGCACACGACAATGAGCCGGCTGCTCAGGCCGCTATCGAGGCGGCGGACCTCGTGATCGATGGCATTGTAGGCATCAGCGCCACCCCTGGGCTCAGGCCACCGGCCGATGCGCTGGTCGCCGCCATCCCTGCCCGCGCCTTGGTCGTCGCCGTCGACCTCCCCTCAGGCCTGGATGTGGATTCGGGCGATGCGAGTGCCACGCATGCGCGCGCTGATGTCACAGTGACCTTCACCGCACCCAAGCCATGCCTGGTACTAGAGCCGGCCCGCGCATCGGCCGGTCGCGTGGTGGTAGTGCAACTGGGTGTGCCTACAACCTAAGGCGGGTCAAGACCACCTAAACCAGCGTGCCGCCACCGCACTCGGCACCACTACCGCGACGCCAAGCGCAATCACGCTACGCGCGGCGGGCAGGTCACCATTCCACGCTGCCGAGAAGGCTTCGACACCCGCCCCAAAAGGCAGCGCCGACCCGATGCGCGCCACCGTGTCAGGCAGGTTCTCGACAGGTCCGAACATTCCCCCTATCGCTGCCATGGCAAAGAAGACCACGAGTCCGATGGCGACCGACGAGTTGGGGGTGGGTGACACCGCGGCGACCATCATCCCTATCGAGTACATGGCAGCCGCAACTAGCAAGAACACCCCTGCAGAGACGAGCGGGGCGCTAGGGAGGGATGCGTCATAGAACGTGATTGCCACAGCAAAAGCAATGGTGATGCCCACCAGGGTCTGGAGCAGGGACACGATTACCTGCGCGATTAGTACGAGCATGGGTGACACCGGAGTGACCTGAAGCCGCGCCAACACCCCGCCTCGGCGGTACATCGCAAGAAAGCTGGGCATGTTGATGACGCCAATGGTGGCGATGACGATCAGTGCCACCACCGGTAGCACGTAGGCATCGATGATGTGGCGTCCGTCGGGCAATGTCCTGTCAGTAATTGACATCCCCTGCATGACCAGAATAAGCAGTGGCAGGCCCAGCGGAACCACCAGTCCCCCGGTGTCGCGCATCACCATGCGGGCCTCTGCGCGCACCAGAGCCATGAGGGCACTCATTCCAGGACGGTACGGCTGAATGTCAGCCGACATTGTGTGAGAAGCGTTGTTCACCATGTCTCATCCACCTCGCTCTCTTCATCTCCGGGCCGGTGCCCGGTGAGGGCCAAAAACGCGTCTTCGAGGGTGGCTTCACTGTCGAGGCCGGCCTCGTTGATGACCTCAGGCGCAGTACCTTGCGCAGTCACCCGCCCGTTATCCATGAGCACTACCCGGTCACACAGTCGCTCAACTTCGTCCATGTGGTGACTCACCAGCAACACGGTGACACCTGCCTCACGCAACCCTTCGACGAGTTCCCATAGCCGCCGGCGGGCCCGCGGGTCCAGCCCGGTCGTGAGCTCGTCCAAGATGACCACTCGCGGCATGCCAATGAGAGCAAGCGCAATCGACAGCCGCTGCTGTTGCCCACCCGACAGTTGCTCGAACCGAGTTCCCGCCTGTTCCATCAGCCCCACCGACTCAAGCGCCGCCCGGGGGTCCCTGGCCCGTGGGTAGAACGAGTTGAACAGCGTGGCCAGCTCGAGAGCAGTGAGGTACAGATGCACGCGCGCCTGTTGTGGTTGAACGCCAAGTACGGTGCGCAGTCTGCGGCGGTCTCTGAGTGGGTCAAGCCCGAGCACGCGCACCTCGCCTGCGTCGGGGCGCCTGGTACCCGCGATGCACCCCACCGCAGTGCTCTTACCCGCGCCGTTGCGGCCCATCAGGCCTACGACCTCGCCATGCTCGACGTGCAGGTCAAGTGTGTCCACGGCAACCGTGTCGCCATAGGTACGCCGTAGTCCGCGTACTTCAATCGCGCTCATGTCTACCCTTTCTGCGTGCTTAGTGCAGTCCTGCGAGAGGGGCTGCAGTCCTGTAATGGACACTTGCGACGCTACGCAGACCGCGCACCATGCACAGGTGCCGCCAGTCACTAATGCGCCGTATGACTTTTGGCACGGGCAGGTTTCTAGGTTCGGTCCCTACGATGGGTTCATGCCCCGTATTGATGTCGCCGTGGGTGCTGGCCTGTTCAGCACGTTGATGTCTGGCGTGGTCGGTATCCCAGTGCTCATGGGCCTGTATGCCGGGAACGACCTGACTGTGCTACCCGCGTGGTTGTGGGTCACCGGTTACATCGCGTTACTCGTGGCACAGATTGCGACAAGCTGGCTCATATGGCTCATGCCTAGGCGCATGGGACTCGCGGTATACGGCGCCTGCGTGGTCTTAGGGCCCGTGGTCGTGCTGGGCGCGCCGGGCGCTGGCTGGTTGCCGATCATCTTGGTTCTCACCGCAGCGATTGGGAGTTACCTGCTGCCTGCGAGTGTCATGGCAGCAATTATTGGACTCAACACCGTGGTGGTCGGGGTCGCCGCCAGTGTGCAGTCGGGCAAGCTTAGCGAGATCGTGTTCTCTGCCCTCATCTACGGGGTCATCCAGACGGCCACAGTGATGTCGGTGTTTGCCACTGTGAGAGAGTCCCGAACGCGACAAGAGTTGGCAGTGGCTCACGCTGAGCTCAAAGCCACCAGTGCGGCACTCGCCGAGACCTCCCGCTCGGCAGAGCGGCTCCGTATCGCCCGCGATCTTCACGATGCGGTGGGCCACCAACTGACCGCCCTGACGCTCGAACTCGAAGTCGCCTCGCATCGGCCTGATGAAGCTGCCAGCCACGTGGCACGGTCACGCACCATTGCTCGTGACCTGCTTGACGAGGTGCGTGCAGTGGTGAGCGACCTACGCTTGCACCCACCAGACTTGCGCGATGCGATCGAGACGATAGTCGAGGACATCCCTGAGCCAGAAGTGCGCATGGACATCGAAAGCCCTCTTCCCGTTGATGAGGAACGCGTGCTTGCGCTCGTCAGATGCGTCCAAGAGATCGTGACCAATGCCATCAAGCACTCGGCAGCCCGCACGTTGTGGATCGACGTGCGCCACGAAGGCGACGAGGTGGTGCTCAACGCACGCGACAATGGAGTTGCGCACGGAGTCGTCGCCCCGGGGGGCGGGCTTACCAGCATCGCCGAGCGTGCTGCCCAGTTAGGTGGCACGTCCCACTTCGCCGCTCACTCTGGCTTCATCGTGGAAGTAAGGATTCCTGCGACATGATTCGGGTCATCATCGTGGACGACCAGACTCTGGTGCGCCAAGGCATTCGTAGCCTCGTGGAACTGGGTGACGACATCGAGGTAGTCGCCGAGGCAGACGGTGGGGTCGCTGGCCTGGCCGCAGTCTATGAACACCTTCCCGACGTGGTGCTGCTCGATTTGCGCATGCCGGAGCGCGACGGTGTGTGGGTGCTCGAGCAGTTACGGGAATCTGAGCTCGAGGTCCCTGTTTTGGTGCTCACCACTTTTGACGACGAAGAGTTGGTGTTGCGCGCGCTACGTGCCGGGGCACGTGGGTACCTACTCAAAGACGTGACTCTTGACCAACTACTCGCTGGTGTGCGAAGTCTGGCGGGAGGCGGGACGTTGATTCAGCCCGCCATCACAGACCGGCTGTTGCGTGCCATTCGCCGCGGCGACGCTCCCCCACTTGCAGACGAGGGCTTACCACTCGAGCCACTCACTGAGCGCGAGCTCGACGTACTGCGCCTGATGGCAGCCGGCTTCACCAATAAGCAGGTCGCGCAATCGATGCACCTCGCGGAGGGTACCGTCAAGAACTATGTCTCCACGGTGCTACTGAAGTTGAACTCTCGCGACCGCACTAACGCTGTGTTGAGAGCTCTTCACCACGGGATTCTTGGGTAAAACTGGCCCAGGGCGCGGGCGCCGGAGTGGGCGGTCTAACCCGCCAGCAAGGCAAAATGTGCGAACACCGCAGCCAGCCACAACATGCCTAAGCCCAAGAACACCCGTTGCACCAGCCCGGTATGAGGCAGGTCATTCTCCCAGGCCTTATTGAACGCGACGAGCGCCCATATCAACGCCACCAGCACAATCACCGACGCGACAAGCCATCCCACCCCGGGCCCAACAAATATCACCACGCCCACAATCAGGGGCAGAGAGAAGAACACCACGGCTCCCGCGTTGTCGTGCCAGTGGTGGCGACGTGAGAACGAATGGGGATCCCTATTCGGCGTGCCAGGCGGGTAGCCACGCATGGGGTCCATCGGAAAGACTCCCGACGCCACAAGCCCTAAGCCAAATACGGCCACCGCGTATCCCAGCAGCACTGATTGGCCGGTGACGATCAAGCCCACCGCGGCGGTCACGATCGCGGCGCCGCTGACCAAGAAGTTCGCGGTCTGGGTCCATCCCCGGGGTCCAGTCGCGAGGGCGCTGACCGTGTGGTGCTGAGGCGAGTAGTCGGGCCGGGTCGCTCCATCGATCAGGAACACCACCACGAACAATACGGCACCAGCCGCTCCAATCCACCCCACCATTACGCACCTCGCTGACTTTTGATCTATCCGTTGACTGGTGTTGCTTTCGCTTGAGTCCATCACGCAAGAAGCCAGCCACAACAGTGTCATCAGTCACGAGTGCGCGGAATACTTATGAGAATCACTGACGTTGCCAATAGTGACCGAATAACCCTTACGGAGGTGCATCATGGGCGACGCAGATCGACTAGGTAATGCTGGCGAAGACGCCAAAGGCAAGGTCAAGGAAGGTACCGGAAAGGCGACCGGCAACGACCAACTCGAGGCCGAGGGCAAGTGGGATCAGACCAAGGCCAACGTCAAGGACAAGGTTGAGGACGTCAAGGACTCCGTCGCGGGCAAGTACAACGACGCTACTGACCGCAACAAGGACGACTAACAGGCGCTAGCCGAGATCCACGCATCATGCGCGGGCTCAGGCGGGTCACACTTCTAGTGACTCCCTGAGTTCGCGCATTGCGCGTTTACGGACATCCCTCGCCAGGCGGTCAAGGTACAGCTTGCCGTCGAGGTGATCCACCTCGTGATTGATGAGCCGGGCCCAAATTTCTTCACCCTCAATCACGACTTCTTTGCCATCAAGGTCGGTGCCAACCGCCTTGGTGTACGAGGGTCGCTCACATGGATACCAAAGACCCGGAACCGACAGGCAACCTTCATCACCAAGAGGCTGGAGGTCAGTGGCCCGTTCAACAATCTCGGGGTTGATGATGTACCCCACTTCCCCTTCGATGTTCCACGAGAACGCCCGCAGGCTCACGCCAATCTGGTTGGCGGCGAGCCCTGCCCGCCCCTCGTGGTCGACAGTTTCTAGTAGATCCTCCACAAGGGTGCGTACCCGATCATCGATGTCGCGAATAGGGTCGCACACAGTGCGTAGGACGGGGTCTCCGGTCACACGGATGTCACGCATTGCCATGAGGAGCATTCTCTCACGGCCTTAAGCAGGTTCATATTCTGCGCGTAGTTTCGCGCACAATGATGCTCATATGTGCGACGCTGGCGGCATGAGCTCAACGGTGCAGTGGGACGCAGCCCACGTACGGGAACACTGGCCCATGCCCATCGCCACTGACGACAAGTACTCGCGTGGCGTAGTGGGAATCGTCGCGGGATCCGATGCCTATCAGGGCGCGGCAATCCTTACAGCCTCAGGCGCCGTGCGTGCGGGCGCGGGAATGGTTCGTTACGTAGGCCCACCCGGCGCACAACACTTAGTGCTCGCACATAGGCCCGAATGCATCGTGCACCATCCTGGCGACGTATCCGAGTCCCTCCCACGAGCCCAGGCATGGGTGATAGGCCCTGGGGTGGCAGACCACCCAGAACAAGACGCAGCAATCGGTGCAGTCATCGCAGCTGGCGTGCCCTTGGTTGTCGATGCAGGAGCACTTGAGGTCGTGGCACGCTCCCGGGCGGCGGGCGCCCGTGACCTGGGAGCTGACCGAGTACTGCTCACTCCGCACGCAGGAGAATTGGCGCGCACTTTACGTGAACTACGCCATGACGTCTCAAGCACAGACGTAGACTCTGACCGCCTTGGCCACGCTCGTTGGCTGGCAGAAGCGACTCGCGCGACCGTACTGCTTAAAGGCGCCCACACCATCATCGCCTCCCCAGGAGGGTCGGTCATCGCACTCCCGCCGGCACCGCCGTGGCTTGCCACCGCAGGGACCGGCGATGTGTTGGCTGGCATCGCAGGAACACTTCTCGCGAGCGGCTTGAATGCAGCCGATGCGGGGGCATGTGCCGCCTGGGTTCACAGTGAGGCTGCTCGCCTAGCGAACAACGGCGGCCCAATTGCGGCTCTCGACATTGCTAATGCACTGCCGCGAGTGATCGCAGCGCTTGCGGGCGAGAGCGTCTGAAACAGCAACGCAGTTGGGCACCTGGCCGTGAGGTCAGGTGCCCAACTGCGTATTGCTGGGAAAAATGTGCCGCGTACGGACGTCCAGGCTAAGCCTGCGTGGTGCCGTTCGGGTTCTGGTCGGGTGCTGCGACGCGTGCTTGTTGGGCATCGCGTTCCTGTTGTGCGTCACGCGCGGGTTGGGCCTCGCGGGCCTCTTGCGCGAGCCGCTCTGCTTGCGCTTTGCGCTCCACCTGAGCTTCCCGAATCACAGAATGTTGCGCGCGTTCGAACGGCTGGTTGTCGTTCTGTCCTGAGATTGTCGAGTTTCTCTGGCGATTGTTCTTGCGATCGAACGTATCCCAACGCTTCAATTCAGAACGCACGGAAGAGGTGGTCTGCTCGAAATGATACCGCTGGTCCTGGTTACGGTAACGGCGGTACAGCGTGTTGTAGACGAACCATCCCACCACGAAGGGGATCAGCAACAACACGATGCCATAGATCGCCGAGCCGGTCTGGGCCTCTGCAGCAAGGGTGACGGGGGTGAACGGGGTCATGAGCACTAATGAGTTCATTATCCGGCCATCACCATCAGGCCAATTGGCCAAAGGATTGCGGCCGCGACCCCAGCCACAATTCCGGTCACGCCCCACAGTCGCGACTTGTTGATGGGCACGGATCCCATCACGTTCCCGTTGCGCCCATTGACTGCAATGTAGTGCACCATGACCGTCCCCGAATCTTGCTTTTGTGCGTAGCTGTATAGCCACACAGGTAAGAACACTGATGCCCAACGGCTACCGTGCACTTCCATCTCCTCGTGGGTCCAATGGACTCCACGGTCATATGCGGCAATATCGTCGCGTATCGACTCGCGAGCCATGGTGAGGAACTGGGTGTGTGCCTTGCGAGCCACGTCATCAATATCGAGGTCGCGCTTCTCTGCCGAGTGGTCACCCATATAGCGGCTGTCGAAGGCCACCATGTTTTTGACATCAAAGGGCAAAATCGAGTTGATGATGTTGTTGGTATTGGCCTTGTTATCGATGTTGGACCGGGTCGACGACGACTCCACGATCAGGTCATCAATATGTAAATCGAAGTCACGAACCACGTCGTATACATCTGCGTCGTAATACGTCGTGCGCGAATTCTTACCCGTCGGCACCGTATATTTGCGGGTCTGGATCTCACCCTTGCCGTGCAGACGGGAGTTCACGTTCCCGTCCACCGTCATGTAGGGCATATACACACCCAAGACGTTCTCTGGCTTGAACTCTTCCTTGAACTTCTTGAGAGCGAAGAACTTGCGCTTGCCCGCGAACTGAGAGATACGAGAAATCGCGTCTTCTTTACTGATGTCGAACAGCAAAATTCCGTCCGGCACTGCGCCGTTGGGAATCTTGTCGTTGATCGACAATATTGATCGGCACCAGTGACAGCGGGAGTCAAGAGTGTGCTCGGTATCCACCACCACTTCCGAACCACACCCGGTGCACTTCATGGTGACGAGCGAATCTTCGCTAGTGATATCGACCGCACCGCTGGTCATGACCCGGCCCGCGAGATTGCCAATACCCTCGCCCAGACCATGCGTATCTTCGAGCCTGGCCCCCACCCACTCGTAACGGCAGAACTCGCACATCAGGCTCATGGTGTTGCCCTTGCGCGAGATCTCGCTCGATCCACACTGCGGGCACGAGTCCTTGCCGTGAGCCTGGCCTGTGCTCGTGTCGATAATGTGGTCCGAGCTTGCACGGACCTCACTCACGTTCGCACCATCGATTGACGCGCTACCCGCGTGCGACTCCCCTGCCGGTGAGCCTGATGCGGACGCGCCGGAATCAGCTGTTGACGTCATAATCTGATCCTTTGCCGTGCCTAGAGACCTAGGGCCTTGCGCTTGAGCGCCTCGAAGTCGTCTTCTGAGATAAGGCCCTCATCGAGCATCGCTTTCGCGCTACGGATCTGATCGGCAGCACTCGGCTCCGCGGCGGCTGCAGGCGCAGCTGCTGCCTGTTGGGGTTGCTGCACGCCCATCTGAGGCTGCTGCTGGCCCTGCTGGTTCTGCATCAGCCCACCGAGCGCGCCGCCCGCCGCGTTCATGCCCATACCCATGAACGCGAGGCCTTCGCCGCCCCCGCCTTCGCCGGCACCCTGAATACCGCGTGCCGCCGACTGACGTAGGAACGAATCCCCACGGCCGCCCGACAGCGCATCGGCCTTTTGGACGTCTTCTAGGAGTTTCGCAGTAGGTGCGTCATATTCGATCGCAAGCAACACTGCCTTGTGGATGGTGATGCCACGCTCTGCTTCCCAGTGGTAGTGCTCTTCCACAACCTCAGACAGCGCCGCAGAGAACCCGAGCGCGTCACCCTGGATCTTCGAGATGCGGTTACCGCGCTCACCGTCGTTGGTGTAGCGCGAGAAGGCCGCGGACAGCGAACCGACCACTTCGTTGAACAGCTGCTCGGAAACCGGGTTGTTGACCTCGGTAATATCGAAAATGCCAGCGTTCTGCGTGATGTACTCCGCAGGGACAATCGACTTAACGAAAAGAATGGGATCCACGACCTTGAGCGTGTACGAACCACGCGTCACAGCACCAGCCTGGGTGTTGAGATACATGTCGTCCCAGTAAATGGGCCCCTGCGTGCCAAAGCGGTTGTTAGGGATCTCTTTGAGGTTCACGTAGAACGCAAGGTGCTGAACACCCGGCTGTCCACCGTACTTAAAGCGCTCCCACGAGCTCGTGATGGTCGATGACAACAAGCCGCCGCCCGTAAACATCGACTTTGCTTGCTGGTCGTCGTCTGAGAACTCGAACCCGCCAGCTTCACCTACAAAGTTGGTGATGCGGCCGTTCTGGAAAGTAAGAAGGCCAAAGCCCTCGGGCACCACAATCTTGGAGCCATTAGTAATGACATTCTCAGAAGCGCGGACGTTAGAACCTCGTCCAGCGTTCTGTCCCTTAGGCACTGCAGGGAACATCACTGCGGTGGCGGGAACGTTGTCTGGCGGAGTGAGGAAGTCAATCCACTGATCGGCAAATGTTCCACCGATTGCTCCGACTGCGGCCTTAATGAAGCCCATAATTTGAACCCCTCTTTACGTTAGGTGGCGCCAGGCTACCGCAGTTAGTGCGGCGGGCACCAGATGTATGAACGGTGATTTCCGTCCTTGCCAGCACTCAAGCGGTGCGCGCTGCTTTAATGTCTGGCTTCTTGTTTGCCGCCTGCCGCGCGTTCCTGGCAAGCACCGTGACTGATGCGGGCTGGCCGCAATCGCGCACAAAGCCCGCAATACCCCTGCGCCTGACTAGGCAGGCACTACCGGGGTACTGCGGGCTACGCGACGTTCGGCTTTACTGCCAGGAAATCGGCTCGCCGTCGTACTTGTCGTACGGCGTGTCGAACTGAGTCCACACAACTGAACCAAACTCTTGGCCACCGGGAATGATAAAGATCGAGCAAGAGGTCAGGACGCCACCAGTGTCGATGTCGGCCTTAAAGGTGTTGCTCTCGCACGCGTCGAAGCTGCCTCCCAAGAGGGTGAACTCCTGAAGTTCAGAACCACCGGCGTTCATGGCACTCACCGCACCACTCGCGTTTCCAAACGCGATCTCCGGCTGAGACTGGTCAACCTTGGTAATGGAGTAGTCCACGTAGTGAACGCTGTGACCCTCAAGCGCAGCCGCTGTCTCATCCCTCAAGCCAAGTGCCAGCAGGTCCTCTAGGTCGCCCTCGCGCACTCCCTCAACGGTGACATCAAGCAAAACACCGTCGTCACTGTGGTGGCTATCCCAATTCACCCGCGCGGTCTCGCCATAGGCAAAGCTTGCACCTGGCGCCGCCTCGGAACCGTCGCCGACCGGAGCCTCAGGCTCTTCCTCGGGCTCGGGGGACTCTTCGGGAGCCTCGGGGGTCTCTTCCTCAACAGGCGCCTCGACAACCGGTTCCGGTGACGTGGGTTCTTCTGGGGTCTCATCGCCTGAACATGCGGCGAGAGTCAAAGCGGCAAGGCCGGTGACGGCAGCCACAGCGATTGTACGGATATTCACTATGTATCTCCAGAGCGTAGACAAGGAGGCATTGCCCCCCATGACGCGCTTAACCTAGCAGTAGGTATCCCGTTTGAGAAGAGGCAAATTCTCGCCTGTTGCTACACATCGTCAGAGAGACGCCCGATGCGGTCCCTGGCGCCTTCTTTACCCGGGCGAATATCACTCAGCGACCCCTAGGAGACACCGAGTACCCGAAACACCACAGTGAGCGACCCCTACGACGCTAAGGCGCGGAATGGGCGAGGGGCGGGGCGGGGCGCGGGGCGTCGCCAGGCATCTTGAACAAAGGTGGGCCAGGCGGGGCTTGAACCCGCGACCGACGGATTATGAGTCCGCTGCTCTAACCGGCTGAGCTACTGGCCCTACGTGTCACTACGAGGCCGCCACTAACGCGACCGCGGGTTAGTCTATCTGTGCCAGCACCAGTGTGGTGTTGGAGTCTCGCCGAGGTACCGAAGTCACTTGTAAATCATGTAAACTCGCTGACTGCGATCCTCCATAGCTCAATTGGCAGAGCAGCCGA
>CAZHTO010000070.1:0-6073 GCA_964535845.1 uncultured Demequinaceae bacterium
ACCCTCATCCTGGTCAAGCCCGACGGTGTCGAGCGTGGACTCTCTGGCGAAATCTTGCGCCGCATCGAAGCGAAGGGCTACGTTCCGGTGGCCGTTGAGCTGCGGAACGCTACCCCCGAGCTGCTCGCGAAACACTATGAAGAGCACGTGGGCAAGCCGTTCTATGAGCCACTGGTGGAGTTCATGCTCTCGGGCCCCGTCCTTGCGGTTGTGGCCGAGGGTGAGCGCGTCATCGAGGGCTTCCGTTCGCTCGCGGGCGCCACGGACCCCACGACTGCCGCCCCCGGAACCATTCGCGGCGACTTGGGCCGCCAGTGGCCCACCAAGGTCATCCAGAACTTGGTGCACGGGTCTGACTCAGAAGAGTCTGCTGCCCGCGAGATCAGTATTTGGTTCCCTAGCCTGTAAAGGTGACGAGCGCATCGGCCTTCTTTCAATAGCGCCGATGCGCGGGTCACCCGCCCGCCTAAGTTACGTATGCGCCGCTAGCCTTTAGACTCGCACTCGTGCACCTCAAGACGTTGACGCTCCGCGGCTTCAAGTCGTTCGCGTCTGCGACGACCCTCGATTTTGAGCCGGGCGTCACGTGCGTGGTGGGGCCCAATGGTTCAGGCAAGTCCAATGTGGTGGACGCGCTCGCCTGGGTGATGGGGGAGCAGGGAGCTAAGACTCTGCGCGGCGGCAAGATGGACGACGTCATCTTTGCTGGCACGTCAGGGCGTGCGCCGTTGGGGCGTGCCGAGGTTTCTCTCACCATCGACAACAGCGATGGCGCGCTACCCATTGAGTATTCCGAAGTCACCATCTCGCGCACGCTGTTCCGCACGGGTGGCTCCGAGTATGCGATCAACGGCTCTCCATGCCGGCTCATGGATATTCAGGACCTACTGAGTGACTCCGGCTTAGGCCGTGAGATGCACGTGATCGTGGGCCAGGGGCAACTCGACGCGGTGTTGCGCGCGACTCCTGAGGATCGCCGCCACTTCATTGAAGAGGCTGCCGGCATTCTCAAGCACCGCAAACGCAAAGACAAAGCGCTACGCAAACTCGATGCGATGCAGGCCAACCTCACGCGCGTGACGGACTTGACCGCAGAGCTACGCCGTCAGCTGGGTCCGCTTGGCCGCCAAGCAGAGGTTGCTCGCCAGGCCCAGACCATCCAGATCGACGTGCGCGACGCGCGTTCGCGGCTGCTTGCCGACGACCTCGCGCAAATCCAGGCGCGAATGTCCCGTGAGACTGCCGATGAGTCCGCGCTCAACGAGCGCAAAGCGGAGGTTGAGAAGGCCCTCGCGGCTGGACGTGACCGCCTTGCCGGCCTTGAGCGCGCATCGGCCCAAGCGACCCCAGCTCTCACTAAAGCCAACGACACGTACTACCGCCTGAGCGCCATCCGCGAGCGGCTACGTAATCTTTCTCAACTGGCCGAGGAACGCTTGCGCATGCTCGGCAACGCGACCGATGAGGCGCCGCCAACTGATTTGGTTGACCTCGACGAGCAGCTCGAGCGCGCTCACGCGGCAACTGCTGAACTCAATGCAGAAGTCGCTGCCGCTGCGATCGCCCTCGAACAAGCAGAAGCCGCACGTCGGGACGCTGAAGACACTGCCGAGGCCTCCGAACGACACCTCGCAAACCTCTTGCGTTCGGTCGCAGACCGGCGCGAGGGAGTGGCGCGTTTAGCTGGGGATGTCGCGGCCAGGCGGTCGCGGGTCGAGTCTGCTGAGGCAGAAATCGGCCGCCTTCGCGAGTCCCTTGCAGAGGCCGAGCGCCGTGCCCACCAGGCCAACACCGACTTCCAGCATCTCGAAACACAAGTGGCCTCGGTCGAAGAGGGCGAAGAGGACCTGGACCAGGCCCACGAGGCGGCAACCGAAGAGTGGGACGACGCCAAGGCTCAGCTGACTGACCTAAAAGACGCGCTCAATACCGCAATGCGCGAGCGTGACACGTGGGCCGCGAAGGTAGATGCGCTCGAGATGTCGCTCACCCGCAAGGACGGTGCCGGGGCGCTATTGGCTGCAGGCTTGCGGTCAGTGCGTGGCACAGTCGCGGCGTTGCTCGATGTGGCCGAGCATGCAGAAGACGCGATTGCGGCGGCACTGGGTCCGTTGGCCGATGCGCTCGCAGTGGACTCTGTCGAAGACGCGGTTGACGCTATCCGGTGGCTCAGAGACGAAGATGCCGGCCGTGCACGCTTTGTGGTGGCGAACAAAGAGGCCCGCGCTCACAACCCTGACGTCGAACTCCCCGCGGGCGCGACCTGGGCTGCTGACTTGGTCTCGGGCCCTGCAGGCATTGTCGATACGGTGTACGCCTCTTTGAGCGGGGTCGCTGTCGTGGACGACTTGGCTGCGGCGCGCGCCCTTGTGACGCAACACGGCGAGATCGTGGCCGTCACTCGTCGCGGTGATGTGCTGAGCGCCGCCAACGCCTCTGGCGGGGCCGGCGACGCCCCGAGCGTGTTGCACATGCAGGCCGCGTATGACGAGGCGAAAGCCAAGCGCGATGCCGCGACCGGGGTTGTCGAGTCGACGACGTTCAATATCCGTAAGGCTGAGGAGCGCCAAGCGAGCGCGGAACAGGCGTACTCGTTTACGCTCGAACGCCTCAACGAATCTGATGCCCGCATGTCTGCCGTGGCAGAGCAATTGGGACACCTGGGTTCGGCAGCTCGCGCAGCCCGTGCAGATGGTGAGCGGCTAGAAGGTTTGATCGAAGCCGCCCAGGCACGAATGGCGGCCGAGTCCGAAGAGCTCTCTGGCCTTGCCGAGCGGTTAGTTGCGGCGCAGGCCGAGCCGGAGCAGACGGAGCAAGATACAGCCCAGGCCCAGACTCAACGTGATGAAGATGCGCAGGCCGCAGTAGCCGCGCGGGCTCGAGACACTGAGGCCCGGCTTGCGCTGCGTACTTCTGAAGAGCGCGCGCGGGCGCTCGCGGCTCGTGCTGAAAGCTTGGAACGTGCTGTGGTGGCCGAGCGTAACGCCCGCGAACGTGCGGCCCAGGCGGCACAGCGGCGCGAACGCCAGGCCATCGCGGCTCGAGAGGTGATTGCCGGTACGGCCGATGCGCTGGTAGCGATAGACGTCTCGGTCGCCAAGGCTGACGACGCCAGGGCGGCGGCAGAGGCGGCGCGCGCTGAACGCACCTCTGACCTCGCTGATGTGCGTCGCGAGGTCGAGGACTTGTCAGAAGCGCAACGACGTCTGACTGATGATGCGCACCGTGACGAAGTGGCGCGGGCCGAGCTGAAGGTGCGTCTCGAGCAACTCGAGCAACGGGCAATCGACGAGTTGAGCATGGATCCAGCCAAGTTGGTGGAAGAGTTTGGTCCGCATCTGCCAGTGCCCATCGTGGGTGCAGAGCCGGATGAGGATGGCGAGGCACCCACGCAGCCTTATGTGCGCGAAGCGCAAGAGAAGCGCCTGCGCGCAGCTGAACGGGCCATGAGGCAACTAGGCCAAGTGAACCCGCTGGCACTCGAAGAGTTCGCAGCACTTGAAGAGCGCCACAAGTTTTTGCAAGACCAGCTCGCAGATATCAAGAAGTCGCGTGAAGACCTCATGGAGATTGTGCGCGAAATCGACGAGCGCGTTGAGCAGATTTTTGTTCAGGCCTTTGAAGACACCAAGCGGGAGTTCGACGCGATCTTCCCACGGTTGTTCCCCGGTGGTGAAGGCAGGCTCGTGCTTACCGACCCCAGCAACATGCTCGAGACCGGTATTGATGTCGAGGCCCGCCCCGCAGGCAAAAAAGTCAAGCGACTGTCGTTGCTGTCTGGTGGTGAGCGTTCGCTCACTGCAGTGGCGATGCTTGTCGCCATCTTTAAGGCGCGCCCAAGCCCGTTCTATGTCATGGATGAGGTGGAGGCCGCGCTGGACGACGCGAACTTGGGCCGGCTACTCGACATCTTCCGTGAACTGCGTGACGACTCGCAGCTCATTGTGATTACGCACCAAAAGCGCACCATGGAGATCGCGGATGCCCTGTATGGCGTGACCATGCGCGGCGACGGCGTCACCACTGTTATTAGTCAGCGGCTGTCTGACGACAACGTCGCCTAGAACCTCTTACTCGCCGCCCCCGGCGACCACCCGTACGTCGTAGTCAGCGGCTATGCCATCAAAATAGGTGGTCACAGCCAGCACCCATTGACCCTCGGGTACGGGGATGTCGAGCAGCGGGTCAAAGTCAGCAAGGGATTGCGAATACGGGTTGTCGTCTGCCCACGCGAGCCGGTACGGCCCCTCATCGTCAAAGCCAATGACTTCAAGCATCAGGTCCTGGCGAGTGAGGGTTGCGGCCTGAATGGTGAGCCTGGTGGCCGAGTCCACATCCATGCACAAGTAGGTGCGTTCACCTTCGACGGTAATGGAGTCACCAGGGGTCACAATAGGCGTCTGCTTGCAGTGCTCCGGTGTGAGCTGGGCGTGTTCGGGCGTCACTTCGCCTTTGCGGAACAGTGCGGCTGCATCGTCGTAGTAGAACTCAAATTCGCCGGTCTCGGCGGTTCGCCAGGCAGAGCCCTCAACTAGGTATACGCCGGGTTCCAGCTCGATGCTCATCTCCGGGTCAAAGCCAAACACGTCGTCGCTTGCCCGCAAGAATTCAGGTTCGCCTGCACCAAAGGCCCATAAGGCCAGCGCAAGGTCAGGTGTGTCAGGATCGTCCGGCACCTCAGACTCGATCCCAATCTTCGCAAATACCGCGTCCGGCACATCGATACATGCGTAACTTGCGCCGCTCGCCTCGCCCTGCCCGCCGCCCAAGTCCGCTAAACCGCGGGCGGTGACCCGCGCATCGGCCGTAAGCCACGGTATGTCGGTTCCACACTGCTCCACCGTCGGTAACTCGACGGGATCAGTCTCGATGCCGCCACCGCCAGAGGTTTGCGGCACGAACGATGCGGTGAAGAGCAAAAATGGTGGAGCGGCCGCCCCGTCGGCACCGGTGACCTCGATCACGTACACGCCCGGCTCGAGCACGACCGTGACGTCTGGGTCCCAATCGGGGGTGCTTTCGTCGCGCCCTAACTCATTGCCGTCGGCGTCTATCACCGTCAGCACAATCGCGTCGGTGGGCTCAAGTGCAGCGGCGCTCACGAGGACTTCTGCCGTCTGATCCAATACAAAACACGTACGGTCGCTGGGGCTAGTCAGTTGGCCGTTGAGTTCGATAGACTCCGCATCGACGCCACTGCAGCCGTCGCTCGCTGCAGTCTCTGGCACGTGAGTGGGCTCAGCATCCGAGTCAGGGTGTTCCCCTCCAAATGCGAACGCCGCGACAACTGCGGCCACCACCACGACGCCCGTGATCGCTACCGCTGGTATCACCCATCGGGGCATATTTCGAGCCGCCCGCATGTTCGTCATGCTGGGAGAGTAACGGTTCATCCTTGGCGTGGTCGTAGCCGCGCCCGCCGGAGCCCACCTGAGTACTTGTCGGTTGAATCTGAGGTCGGCAGTGAGTAACACTTTGTCCGTATTGTTTCCACAGGAGGCTTGATGTTTTCGTCGATGGCTAGCACGTTGTCTGTAGCTCTCGTCCTTGCGGTGGTAGCTCTTATTGCTGCCGCGCTTGCCGAAGGCCGTGGACGGCATTTGCTGAGGCTCATCCTCGGAGCGCGGTCTCGTGAAACCCTCGACGATGTTCTGGCAGAAGTCCCTCGTGACGAGGCGGACTGGGAGTTAGTGGAGGCCGTGAACTCGCAACCCGACCGCCCCGCGCCAGGTGAACGCGTCGCAGCTTGGGCCGCAGAGGTCGCGTCAAAAGCCACCGACTCGGTGTCTGAGCGCGCTGGTGCCATTGCCAAGCCCCACGACAAGCACGAGGCGCCGCGCTCGGGAGAACTGGGCCTCGCCCACCGTTAATCTGCGCGCACCGCAGAGCATGCCCGCTCGCGTGAGGCTGGCAGGGCAACCTCACCTGTACCTGAGAGAATAAGTTTATGGACGTCTCGTGGATCCCCGGTTCAAACGACCTCGCGGTCATCATTGGCGCCGTCGCGGTGCTCGCTGGAGTGGTGGGCGTAGCGGTGCGCTCCCGTGGAGGCGGGAAGGCTTCAGACACCTCC
>CAZHTO010000070.1:6173-11183 GCA_964535845.1 uncultured Demequinaceae bacterium
GGCACGGTCGTCGACACTAAAGAGCACGACGATGCGGCCGATGCGCCAGAGGCTCCCGAGTCACGCCTCACCCGGTTGCGCTCTCGCCTGGGCGGCGGGCTAGGCGCGAAAATGCTGGCGATTTTTTCGCGCGACTCGCTTAGCGAAAGTGATTGGGAAGAACTCGAAGAGACGCTTCTCGTTGCAGACATAGGTGCGTCCGCTACCGATGACGTCCTTGCTGGCTTGCGCGCCCGGCTTCGTGAACAGCCTGACGAAGATCCACGCGCCACGCTCCGCGCCGTACTGATTGAGACAGTCGACCCGTCGTTGGATCGGTCGCTGCGCCTCGCGGCACCGGGCGCGGGTGAACACGAGCCCATCATCGTGGTCGGTGTCAACGGAGTGGGCAAAACCACGACCGTAGGCAAGATCGCTCGCGTGCTGGTAGCTGAGGGTCGCACGGCTGTGCTGGCCGCTGCGGACACATTCCGCGCCGCCGCTGCCGATCAGCTCGAAACGTGGGGTGCGCGCGTGGGCGTTCCAGTGGTGCGCTCCGACCGTGACGGCGCAGACCCGGCCTCTGTCGCATACGAAGCTGCCGAGCAGGCGAAGACTACTGGCACAGACGTGTTGCTCGTCGACACCGCAGGGCGCTTGCAGAACAAGGCCGGGCTCATGGACGAGCTGGGCAAAATCATTCGCGTAGTGGCCAAAGTGAAGCCTCCCGTTGAGGTGCTCTTAGTGCTCGATGCGACTACCGGGCAGAACGGCCTCGCGCAAGCGCGCGTATTCGCTGAGGTCGCCAACGTCACGGGCATTGTGCTCACCAAATTGGACGGCACAGCGAAGGGCGGCATCGTGGTTGCGGTCCAGCGAGAGCTTGGTGTGCCGGTCAAACTCATTGGCCTTGGCGAAGGGGTAGACGACCTCGCACCCTTCGATGTCGAGCAGTTTGTGGATGGGCTGCTCGGCCAGTAGCCCGTGTGTGCAACGCACTTTTTACTTAAGACCCCTTCTTTGTCACACAGTGGAAACACGCATGCACCCTAAGAGCAACAGAGGTGCGCAAGTCTGACTCCTGAATCGCCGAGTGGGCGAATCTATTTAAGGGAGAAGCAGATGGATAGCGGCAACATTGCCTGGCTCCTGACCTCTGCATCGCTTGTGTTGCTGATGACGCCCGGGTTGGCGTTCTTCTACGGCGGCATGTCGCGTGGCAAGTCAGTCCTCAACATGATGATGATGAGCTTTGGAGCAATTGCGGTAGTAGCAGTTGCATGGGTGCTCGTTGGTAACTCGATTTCGGTAGGCGACTCCATTGGTGGCCTGTTCGGCAACCCTGGATCGGACTTTATGCTGGCCACCTCGTGGTCAGAATTCGCGGCAGCGGGCGACGGTGAAAGTCTCATCTCGACCGGCTTCGGTGCGACCTTCGCGATCATTACGGTCGCGCTGATCTCGGGCTCCATCGCGGACCGCGCGAAGTTCTCGGCATGGATGATCTTCGCCTTCATTTGGGCGATTCTCGTTTACTCGCCAGTCTCACACTGGGTGTGGGGCGGCGGAATCCTCGCTGAAGACGGCGGCATCTTCACGGCCGACTGGTTCCCACAAGACTTCGCTGGCGGCACCGTGGTGCACATCAACGCCGGTGTCGCTGGCTTGGTGCTCGCATTGATTCTGGGTGTGCGCCGGGGCTTTGGCAAAGAGCCCATGCGCCCTCACAACCTTCCGTTTGTCATGCTGGGTGCGGCGCTGCTGTGGTTCGGCTGGTTTGGTTTCAACGGCGGCTCGGCATTCGCCGCAGACGTCAACGCGGCTGCAGCGTGGGTCAACACGACTATCGCGACCGCTGCCGCAATCTTGGGCTGGTTGCTCGTCGAGCGCTTGCGTGACGGTAAGGCCACGTCGCTCGGTGCCGCATCGGGCATCGTTGCAGGCCTGGTCGCGATCACCCCTGCCGCAGTGGCAGTAGACCCGTGGGGAGCACTACTGATTGGTGTGATTGCCGGAATCCTTGCCGCGCTTGCGGTAGGTCTCAAGTACAAGTTCAACTACGACGACTCGCTCGACGTGGTGGGCGTGCACTTGGTGGCGGGCCTGTGGGGAACCCTCGCGATTGGACTGTTCGGTACGGACACGTTCGGCGCATGGAATGGCCTGTTCACGGGTGGGGGCTTGGCGCCCCTTGGTGCACAAGCACTGGCTGCCATCATCACCATGGTCTATTGCGCCGTTGTCACGGTCATCATTGGCCTACTCATCAAGTACACCATTGGGTTCCGCGTGAGCGAAGAGGTTGAGCTGTCTGGCATCGACCTTGCCGAGCACGGCGAGACCGCATACGAAGAGGCGAGGTAGCCATCATGAAGTTGGTCACTGCAATTATTCAGCCGCACCGTGTGGACCAGGTGCGGGCCGCTCTTGAAGCGGTGGGCGTCAAGGGCGTCACAGTCTCAGAGGCTGCCGGTTACGGCCGGCAAAAGGGCCACACCGAGGTCTACCGGGGAGCTGAGTACACGGTAGATCTGGTCCCTAAGACTCGCATCGAGGTGCTGGTCGAGGATGCTGATGCGGCTCCGGTTACCCAGGCAATCGTCACCGCTGCCCAAAGCGGAAAGATTGGCGATGGCAAGGTGTGGACCATCGCATTGGATGATGTCACCCGGGTGCGCACCGGCGAACGTGGTGCTGATGCGCTCTGATGCTGGCATCCAATAGCGCAGCTCAAGTCGTCAGCGCCAGGCCTCATGCACATCGAGGCTAACGCTCACGCTGGCGGGGTCCCGCACTCTCACGGAGTGCGGGACCTTGTCCGTGAACGGCACGACATCGCGATGGCCTGGACCGGGACCGCTGGGAGCGGGGCTAGCCGCCGCCGCGCGGTTGCCGACCACACGGTGATGCGCCTGCGCGAGTTATGGGATGGCGCGAACGTGCCAGCGGGCTCTGGCCTGGCGTTAGGGGCAGTGGGCTCGGTGGGGAGGGCAGACGGTGGCCCTCATTGCGACCTCGACCTCGTGCTTTTGCACGATGGCCGTAGTCATCCCGCCCATGCGGTGGCTGAGCTGGCACACCGGCTCTGGTACCCGCTCTGGGACGCGGGGCTCGAGCTCGACCACTCGATGCGCTCCCTGTCTGAATGCCGGCAAGTAGCGTCGTCGGACCTGGCAGCGGGCGCTGGACTGCTCGATTTGCGGCCCGTGGCAGGCGACAGCGACTTGGTGTTTCAGGTGCGCGCATCGATTTACCACGATTGGCGCAGGGCCGCCCGCTCACGCTTGCCAGAGTTGCTTGCCGCATCCCGTCAGCGGGCTGATCGCCACGGGGAATTGGCTTACCTCATCGAGCCGCACCTCAAAGAGGCCAGGGGAGGGCTTCGCGACTATCTCAGTCTTACGGCACTGTCGGCGACCTGGCTCACAGACCGGCCGCGCGGTGCAGTGGACCAGGCAGGCGAACACCTTAAAGACGTGCGCGACGCAGTGCACCTCGTCGCTGGTCGCTCCGTCAACGTGCTGGGGCGCCATCTTGCCGACGAGGTGGCTGGCCTGCTGGGCTACTCGCATCCCGATGACCTGCTTGCCTCACTCGCACAGGCTGGCCGGGTGGTCGCCTATGCGCTCGACAGCACGCAAGCCAAAGCGCGGCAGGCGCTCGAACGCCCACGCATCGGATCACGTGCATGGAAAGCACGTCGCCATGGGCTCGCACCTCGCCACGTGGCAGTCACCACGGACCTTATTAACGTTGACGGTGCCCTGACGCTCACTCCCGATGCGCGGTTAGACGACCCGCTGTTGCCGCTACGTGCCGCGAGCACCGCAGCCACCACCGGGCTTACTCTGGCGCCCCACCTGTTGACGGAACTTGCGCGAACACCCGACTTGCCGCATCCGTGGCCCTCACAAGCACGGGAACACCTCTTTCACCTCTTGGGCTCGCATACGCGCCTGGTTTCCGTGTGGGAAGCGCTCGACTTGGGTGGCCACGTTGTGAGGTGGGTACCTGAGTGGGAAGGGGTGCGCAATCGCCCGCAACACAGCCCGGTGCATCGATTCACGGTCGACCGACACTTGCTCGAGACTGTGGTTCTTGCTGGACAACTACGAGGCCGTGGGGGCGATGGGAGCGTCGATGAGCAACTGCTATTGCTCGCGGCATGGCTCCACGACATCGGCAAGCGCTCCGGCGCCACCGACCATTCCGTCGACGGCGCCGCGCTAGTGCCGGGTATTGGCGCGCGGCTTGGGTTGTCTGCCTCACTCACCGCAGACGTCCAATTGCTGGTGCGCGAACATCTCACGTTAGCGACGCTCGCCACCACCGAGGACCCGACAGATCCTGCCACTGTGACGAGCCTGCTGACAGCCGTGAACCATCGCGCAGACCTGCTCGAAACGCTCCGTGTCCTTACCGAGGCGGATGCCCGCGCAGCGGGCCCAAAAGCGTGGACCACTTGGCGCGCCAGCCTTATCGACACCCTTACGCACAGTGCCCGCACCGCTCTCGAGCCCTCACCAAAGCCCCGCGGCGGAGCGTGACCCAGCCCGCGCATCGGCCGTATCCACCCCGCCCGCCTATCAAGCCCGCCCGCCTATCAAGCCTGCCCTGCGCCCCCGCAGGCACGGGCGCCGTGGGCGAGCAGAATGAGCGCCTGGTGTAGCGCAGGTAGGCTTAACCTCTAGCCGTTTTCCGAAGGGACAGTACGTGTTCGCCAGCCTTTCCGACCGTTTGACGTCGACTTTCAAGAACCTGCGTGGCAAGGGAAAGCTCTCCGAAGCAGATATCGACGGCACTATCCGCGAGATTCGTCGTGCGTTGCTCGATGCCGACGTTGCTGTATCTGTGGTGCGGTCCTTCACCGGAAAAGTCCGCGAACGTGCACTAGGTGACGAAGTTTCCGAGGCACTCAACCCGGGCCAACAGGTTGTCAAGATTGTCAACGAGGAGCTCGTCAGCATTCTCGGTGGCGAGTCGCGTCCCCTCCAGTTCGCCAAGACCGGTGCCACGGTCATCATGCTCGCT
>CAZHTO010000071.1:0-1140 GCA_964535845.1 uncultured Demequinaceae bacterium
GCGGCCGATGCGGCGGCTAAGGGAGACACCAAGCGTTCCACTTCTGAAGTGGGCGACGCGCTGGCGGCCCGCATTCGCGGTTAGCAATTCTTCCTCGCGTGCTGCGGGGAACTAGGTGCCGGATTCACGCCGGAGACGGCACTCAGTTCCCCGCAGCACGCAGGGGCCAGAACATACGAAAGGCTCTGAAGTGACTGAGACCATCGCTCAAGGTGTGGCGTCCAACGCCGGAGCCTTTGACGTCGTGCGTAATACCGCGCCGGTGTCCGACCCTGCGCGTGAGGCCGCGCTCGCCGACCTCAACTTTGGCACTCAGTTCACCGATCACATGGCGCGCATGCAGTGGCGCGAGGGTGAAGGCTGGGCCGACCGGCGCGTAGAGCCGTATGGCCCGCTCCAGCTGGACCCGGCCGCAGCCGTGTTGCATTACGCGCAAGAGATTTTTGAGGGCCTCAAGGCCTACAAGTGGGCCGATGGCTCAGTGCGCCTGTTCCGCCCGCATGCCAACGCGGAGCGCTTCAATAAGTCAGCACGCCGGTTGGCGTTGCCTGAACTAGATGTCGCAGACTTCATCGGTTCGATCGAGGCGCTCGTGGGCGTCGACAGCGAGTGGGTGCCCGGCTCGGTTGAGTCGAGCCTGTACCTGCGCCCGTTCATGTTTGCCTCCGAGGCGTTCTTGGGTGTGCGCCCCGCACGCGTGGTCGACTACCTGCTCATTGCCTCACCCGTAGGCCCGTACTTCCCCAGTGGCGTCAAGCCAGTGTCCATTTGGGTAGCGCAGGGCTTTCACCGCGCAGGCCCGGGCGGCACCGGCGACGCCAAGTGTGGAGGAAACTACGCGGCGTCGCTACTCCCGCAACAGCAGGCGGCCCAGAACGGCTGCCAACAGGTGCTGTTCCTTGACGCAAAAGAGGGGCGCTTTCTCGAAGAGCTAGGCGGCATGAACGTGTTCGTGGTGCGCCACGACGGCACGGTCGAGACTCCGCGTCTCACTGGCACAATCCTCGAGGGCATCACGCGCTCGAGTGTGATCCAGTTACTCGAAGACGACGGCCACAAGATCATCGAGAAGGACATTACGCTCGATGAGGTGCGCACGGGAGTGGACAGCGGCGACATCGCCGAGGTGTTCGCATGCGG
>CAZHTO010000071.1:1240-11100 GCA_964535845.1 uncultured Demequinaceae bacterium
ATGAGGTGCGCACGGGAGTGGACAGCGGCGACATCGCCGAGGTGTTCGCATGCGGCACCGCTGCCGTGGTCACACCCGTGGGCAGGCTCGCATCACCGGACTTCGACCTGACCATCAACGGTGGCGAGGCCGGCGACGTGACGATGGCCATTCGCGGCCGGCTCACTGACATCCAGTACGGTCGCGCCAAAGACGTGTATGGCTGGATGCGCCGCGTCGCGTAATCCTTAGCCCGACCCCAATCCTTAGCGTCGCTGTGGACGCTGACGGTGGGTTTTCGCGGGGCCCGTGTTTCCTAGTGGACGCTCACGGATGTTGAGCGCGCGGGAGTGCTCAGGTCGCGTCCCCGCCCGGCCTGTGCACATGATGGAAGTAGTCCATCGATGCACACCTCAAGGAGGCCCCCATGCCAGTCAAACTCACCATCACGAGCCCTGACCTTTCGCCAGGGGAGCGTATTGCCGATCGTTTCGCTGGCCAAGAAGGTGCTGAGACTCCACGCTTAGAGGTGCTGGCGATCCCAGAAGACGCAGTCGAGCTTGCGGTGATCTGCCATGACCCCGACGCGCCCATGGAAGGCGGCTTCACTCACTGGACCCACTACGGACTGCCAGCGACAGAGGGACTTGTGGACGCATCGGCCGGTCGGCCAGGACCAAATGACGACGAAAGCCTGGGATACGTGGGTCCCTTCCCGCCCAAGGGGGACGGCGACCACCGCTACTTTTTCTCTGTGTACGCGCTGAAGACGCCTGTTGCGGGCACACCTACGCGCGAAGAGTTCATGAATGAGTACCGAGGTGAGGTCATCGAGTCGACGGACCTGATTGGGACGTACTCAGTCGATTAGGGCCGATGCGCGGGCCGGGTTGTGGTTGAGGGGTGTCCTGGTTAGCGGCTGAGTTTGAGTGCGTCGCGGGCGAGTAGTACCGCGGTACCGAGCGCTACCAGGGCGAAGACACCATCGAGGTAGGAGCCGATTCCGTTACCCATCGCGCCGCCGTCATTGCTGAGTGCTTTGACCTGCGACACGGTCAACACGCCCGCCCACAGTAAGTGACCCACGCACGCCAGCCACGCCATGGCCACGTGGCTGCGATGTGTGCGTTCTTGTCCGATGCGCCGCTGGAGCCATCCGATAATCAGCAAGCCCAACGCCGCGAGGCACAGTGCGGCCACAACGTAGTTGCCCCAGATGGGCATGTTGCGCTCGCTGGGGATCACGCTGGCGCTGTCGTTGTCCCATTCGTAGTAGTTGTCTGGCAACGCCGCCAGGAGAAAGATGGCGAACGCGACGAGGAGCAGACGTAGAAGCGCTGATCCAAGCCCAGGTGCAGACAGGTTGGTGTGTGGCATAACTGCAGTGTGAGGATGTGAGGGGTGTGTGTCAACAGTGCTCAACCTAAGCGCTGTCGCTATCGAGTTTGGCGATGAGCGCTAACGCGTTGGCCTCTGTGATTTGCTCGATCTGGTCCATGATGGACTCGTTGTACATCGCATAGGGGGAGCCGGCGGGCTCTGTCGGGTCGTAGCCCGCGAGTTTGTCTGCGATGACATTGTTGATATCACGCACCCACCCTTCACCCGGTGCGTAGAGAAAATGGTCGCCGTCCTTTTTGCCCACACGCACCCCGCGGATCAGGTAGTACGTCACGTCTGCAGGTGGTGTGTGGTCCATCCTTTAAGCCCTCTCAGATCTATGGCGAACTGCCCACCACTGACGGTACTCGCGTGCTCTGACATCGCCACGCGCAGAGCCATGATCCACGTACGCTACAACGATGGGCTTGATGCGCGCTCGCGACCGCGACCTTGATATCTACCGGAACGCGGAGCGTGCCATGTGGCAGGGCCATGGCATGGAGCCGGCGGAGCGCTGGGCGGAGGTCCCGTCCCTCGGGATTCGCGTGCGCGCGATGGTTCATGGTGAGGGCAGGTCGGTGTTGTTTGTGCACGGCACACCTACTGCCGGTGGGGTGTTTGTGCCGCTCGTGGGGCATTTTGAGGGCGTGCGTTCCATCGTGGTGGACCGTCCTGGATGCGGGTTGAGCGAGGGGCTGGACTTTACGGGAATGACCCCTGAGCGGTTGCGCGATGTGATTGAGGCGTGGACGGCCGCTGTCATCGAAACCGTCGGTAACGGCCCGGTTGATGTGGTGGCAAGTTCAGCTGGAGGCATGGTGGCGTTGGTACTGGCGTCACGGCGCCCGGAACTAGTGCGAAGTGTCGCGTTATTGGGCGCGCCCGCAGTGGCGGGCATGAAGCTTCCCCTCGGCATGCGCGCGGCGTCTGTTGCTCCGATTGGGCGTTTTGTTGCTCGCCGTCAGGTGACCAAACGTGATCTACGTTTGTCGTTCCGTGCGATGGGGCATGGCGACCTGGTGGCTGCAGGCGGCATCACGCTGCAGGATCTTGAGTGGCGGTACTCGTTGTCCCGTGACACCACCACCTATGCGCATGAAATGGAACTATTGCGCCTGGTGGCGACGTGGCGGGGGCCGCGCGCTGAGTGGGCCGCAGGTGTCGAGGACATCAGGTCGCTCACCGTGCCGTCCTTGTGGGTGGCGGGGGAGAGAGACCCGTTTGCCGCTCCCGAGCGCATTAGGTCGTGGGCCTCGCATGCGCAGGCGGCAACCGTGCGCGTGATGGAGGGCCAGGGGCACCAGCCGTGGATCGATGACCCTGCCGCTCACGCGCGAATGTTGGAGGAGTTCTGGGAGCAGGCGCCTATCCAGCGGGAGCCTGCCCGCGAACCGTGATGCTGGACTCGACCCCGGTGTTAAGGCTGCGTTTGATGGCACACAGGCGGTCAATGATTCGGTCGGTGCGGATCAGGAGCTTTTCGCGGTCTTCGGTGCTGAGGTTGGACATGTCCGCGTCGAGGGTGACAAAGAGCGACTCGACTCGGTTGTCTTCTATGTGGCGGGTCGCGTCCACGGTCACGGTGGCATCGAAGTCGGGGCTGAGTTTGCTGTCAAGTTGTGCGTCGGCGGACAGGGCGCAGCACCCGGCGAGAGCGGCCTGTAGCAATTCACCGGGGGTGAAGGTGCCTTCCGTGCCGGGCGGGGCGACCCGGAGTTCACCGCCGCTTTTGTTACGGATCGTGTAGAGGTCTTTGGCGGTGCGCACTGCGGTGACCTGGGGGAGAGGGTCGCGAGTAGTCATGGGTTTCGAGTCCTTACATCTGAGCGCAGGGTTTCCTCGAACCTACCTGCTGCGAGATAAGGCACACTGACACCCATGAAGATGATGGGCAGCGGCAGTGTTTTCTTGGCTCAACTGGGCATGCTCGTGGGGTTGTCGTGGTGGGGACTCCTCGCATACCCGGGCGCGATGTCCTGGGTGGCGGGCATTGGTATCCCTGTGCTGGTGTTGATTTTGTGGCAGCAATTTTTGACGCCCAACTCGCCGATGCCGCTTCCGGTTGGGGTGAAGGTAGCGGTACAAGTCGCGCTGTTGTTGACGGGAGCGGCGGCCTTTTGGGCGGTGGGGGTTGTGGAGTTTGCCGCAGTACAAGCGATTCTCACGATCGTGGGCACGGGTGCGTCGTTGTGGGGGCGCGGCCGTAGTCGGGACCACGCAGATAAACCGCACCGGACGTCCGGTCAAGGCGACTGATCCCGCAACCAGCGCAGGCGCGCGATTGGAGAAAACATGAGCATTGCTGATGTGTGGAACGAGCTTTGGGCAGATGCGACAACGCAGGTGACTGCCTCGACGCCAACTGCGCTATGGCCGCTCGCGGTGGTCATTATTTGCTTGGCGGTGCCTCAGGTGTGGCGCGTGGTGCGTCACATTGTGACGATCGTTCACGAGGCGGGCCACGCAGGTGTCGCGATGTTGATGGGGCGCAAAGTCCGTGGCATTCGGTTGCATGCCGATACGTCGGGCCTTACCACCCATTACGGTTCGACAAAGCGGTTGCCGTTGGCGCTTACGGCTTTTGCCGGCTATCCAGCACCGGCTGTGTGGGGGCTGGGTGCGGCAGCTTTGTTGGGTGCGGGGTACGCGTTCGCGTTGTTGTGGATCACGGTGTTGCTCCTGTTGCTTGTGTTGGTGCAGATTCGCAACGTCTATGGCTTTTTGGTGATGGTGCTGTCGATCGGTGCCTTTGGCTGGCTGGCTTGGGCGGGGCCGGATCCGTGGCGGGTGGGCGTCGCTTACGCGGTCACTTGGCTGCTGTTGCTGGGTGCGGTGCGCGCCGTGATGGAGTTGCATACCTCTCGCAAGGTGCCGGCGGGTCGCAGTTCGGACGCCGATGCGCTGGCTCAGTCCACGCGAATCCCCGGCTTGTTCTGGGTGGCGGTTTTTTGGTTGGTGACCGTGGCGTGTGCGCTTAGTGGGGCTTGGTTGTTGCTGGGGGACGTGATCGGCTCGTAGGGGCCCTGTGCGCGGGCCGCCGATAGTAACAGCGCGCCCGCAGCAAAGACGGGACCTTTCTGATCTGTAACCTACGCAACCGTAAGTTACGATAAGCGTATGAGTTTTGAACTGTCGACGCCGACGCTGGTCGAGGTCGAGGAGATCACCCACCTCCCTGCGATGCTTGCCGCGCGTGCTGCTGCCAACCCCAACGCTGTCTTCGCGGAGGTCAAGGCCACTGAGGATTCGTGGCGCGCGATCACCCTGGCCGAGTATCACTCGCGTGTGCGCGCCACTGCGAAGGGTCTGATCGCCCACGGTGTCAAGCCAGGTGACCGCGTGGGCATCATGGGGGACACCCGCTACGAGTGGTCGGTCATGGATTTCGCGATCATGGCCGCTGGCGGCGTGAGCGTGCCGGTATACCCTTCGTCATCCGCCGCGCAGGTGGAGTGGATGGTGGCCGATGCGGATATTGGCTTGGTCGCTGTCGACACCCCTGAGCGGGCGGAGTTGGTGGCGCAGGCCTCGGTCGGGTCGGTCATGCTGGACGATGCGGGGCTCGATGAGTTGGCAGCGGCGGGGGAGAGCGTCTCGGACGCCGATCTTGACGCACGCACCGCGGACGTTGTGGGTGACAACGTCGCCACGATTATCTACACCTCTGGCACCACGGGCCGGCCTAAGGGTGCCATGCTCTCGCACGGCAACTTTGTCGAGCAGGTGCTGAACATCGAACGCGATCCGGGCTATGGCGGCTTTGTGAAGGGTGACGATTCCCGGATGTTGCTGTTCCTGCCGCTCGCGCACGTCTTTGGTCGCATCGCGATGATTCTTGCGCTGTCTGCCGGCACGGTGATTGGCTACGCGCCCAGCCATAAGACGCTGGCGAACGACCTTGGGACCTTCCGGCCCTCCTGCCTGGTGCTGGTGCCGCGGGTGCTGGAGACTGTCTATAACCGTGCTGACACCTCGCAAACGGGGCTCAAAAAGCGCATCTTCCGGTGGTCGGCCAAGGTCACGCGGCAATATGCGCAGGCTCAGAGTTCGGGAGTGCCCGGCGCAGTCCTTAAGGCTAAGTATGCGGTGGCAGACAAGCTCGTGTTGTCCAAGTTGCGCGAAAAACTAGGTGGCAACCTCAAGTACGCCCTCGCCGGTGGCGCGCGGCTCAACGAGGACGTGGGGCACTTCTTCGTAGGGCTCGGTGTGACCGTGTTGCAGGGCTACGGCCTCACCGAAACCACAGCTGCCCACATGGGCACTCCCGAAGATGCAAACATCATGGGCACTGTGGGGCGTCCCATCGCTGGTAACGAGATGAAGTTGGCTGATGACGGCGAGATTCTGCTCCGCGGCGCAAGCCTGTTCAAGGGTTATTGGAATTCGCCCGATGCGACAGCAGAGGTCATGCGCGACGGTTGGTTTGCGTCGGGAGACATGGGCGAGATGGTCGACGGTGCGCTGAACATCGTGGGGCGTAAGAAGGAGATTCTGGTGCTGTCCTCGGGCAAGAATGTTCAGCCCGCAGTGCTCGAGAACTCTATGCGTTCGCACCCCGCGATCCAGGACTCAGTGGTGGTGGGTGAAGGGAAGCACTTTGTGTCTGCCCTGGTGGCGCTCGACGAGGCGATGCTCCCCGCGTGGCTCCAGTCCCATGAGTTGCCTGCCATGAGTGTCGAAGAGGCGGCGAGTGACTCGCGAGTGCGCGATCTGATCTCCCGTGCCATCGCGTTGGCGAACGCTCAGGTTTCGCGCGCTGAGGCGATCCGGGAGTTCCGGATCCTGCCCCACTCGTTTTCTGAGGCGCGCGAGGAGCTCACCGCTTCGCTGAAGACGCGCCGCGCCGTCATTATGGCGAACTATGCGGCTCTGGTCGACGAGATCTACGCGAAGGCGCAGCCGCCCTCGCATTCGTGAGTTCCCTCACCCGGCCGCTAGCGAGCCGTCGGCAGTGAATACGGGCGGACCTCCCTCGCCATGCCCCTGCTAAGCTGCCGAAACCAGAGATCGCAACTGCCTGAGGGAACTGGTGTGAAGCAGATCAACGTTGTGGGAGCCGTGATCCGGCGGGACACCAAGATTCTGTGCGCTCGACGGGGGAGTGCTGGTGCCCTCCCTGGGCTGTGGGAGTTCCCCGGAGGAAAGATCGAAATAGGCGAGACTCCTGAACAAGCGCTCGCGCGTGAGATCGAAGAAGAGTTGCTCTGTGAGGTCACCGTCGGCTCACGTATCGAGAAAACGACATATCTCTACGATTTTGGTGAGGTCACGCTGACGACCTTCGACTGTGTTCTTGTCGCGGGTGAACCCCAGCTCACAGAACACAGCGAAGTGGCATGGCTTAAACCAGCTGAGCTCATGAGCCTCGAGTGGGCACCGGCAGATGTGCCCGCGGTGGAGAAGATCATCGCGGAGGCAACGGTGTGACAACGGTCGAGGGTGCCTTCAGGGCGATGCTGCAAAGTGACGTGCAGTTTGGGTATCTGGACGGCACACACCCCGCGGCGCGGCAATTTAATCCCGAAGTCGTGGTTAACAGCGGGGCGGGCTCGATGCTGCGAGTTCTCCGTGAGGAACTCCGACACTGTACGAGCTTTTCCTTTTCCGTGGCGTTCGTGTCGCCTCGAGCAATTGCGCTCCTCAAACAGGAGTTTGTTGAGTTCTCGGGCGAGGGGCGAATCTTTACGTCGGACTACCTAGGGTTCAACTCCCCTCAGGCTTTCGCGGAACTCCTCAATCTCGAGAAATTGGGCATTCAGGCGCGGCTGCATACTGCTAGCGCCTACCACCCCAAGGCATATGTCTTCGAACACGCCGATCGCGTCACTGCAGTCCTTGGCAGTTCGAACCTGACCGAGAGTGCACTCGTCTCGAACCACGAGTGGAACCTTAAAGTCACTGCCGCTCTTGGCAGTGACCTAGCCGATCAGCTCCGAAACCTGACTGAGCAGCAGGCCCACGACAGTGTCGCTATCACCGATGACTGGTTGGACCGCTACTCGGCGGCGTACAGTGCTCGCCCTCCAGCTGTGGCAACGATGGTCCGAATACCCGTTGCCACGTCCACCCCCGAGCTGGGCGGGAGCGATCTGGCTCCGACCGTCGACTCACTTCAGGCAGGCACAACGCTGCAGATGTCTGCAGGCCAGGTTGTCGACCCCAACGCGATGCAGCGCGAGGCTTTAGCGCGAATAGGCGAGTTACGCCAGCATGGTTCTAAGCGTGCGCTCGTGATTTCCGCGACAGGAACGGGAAAGACCATCCTGGCTGCTCTTGATGTGCGCGCAGTCGACCCTGGGCGCATGCTGTTTGTGGTCCATCGGGAGCAGATCATTGACAAGGCGATTTCTGAGTTCAAGCGTGTGCTCGACGCTCCGGATAGTGCGTTCGGAAAGTTCTCAGGGGGCACCCACGAACGCGACCGCAAGTATGTGTTCGCGACGATTCAGACGCTGTCCCGGCCAGAGGCTCTTGCGAGGTTTGGCCCTGACGACTTTGATTACATCCTCGTGGATGAGGTTCACAGGGCAGGAGCTACAACGTATGGGAAGGTTTTAGAGCACTTCGAACCTGAGTTCCTGTTAGGGATGACGGCTACCCCTGAGCGGTCGGATGGGTTCAGCGTCTTCGAGCTTTTCGACTTCAATGTGCCGTATGAGATCAGGCTGAACCGCGCGCTCGAAGAGGGCATGTTGAGTCCATTTCACTACTACGGCGTTACGGATGCCACCTTCGAAGACAATCGAACAGCATCGGTTGAAAGCGGCCTATCGGAACTAGTTTCGAAGGTACGCGTGAACCACATAGTCGAGGCGCTGGAAACCTATTCTCAAGCTGGCGTCGAACCGCGAGGGCTGATTTTTTGTAGTCGTGTTGATGAGGCTGTCGCCCTTGCGGAGCAGCTCAACCAGACCGAGTTTCGCGGACGAGCATTGAGGACCAAAGCTCTATCTGGGATCAGCTCGATACCGGAGCGTGAAGCATCGGTGCGCGAACTCGAACGAGGAGAACTCGACTACCTACTTACGGTCAATGTTTTTAATGAAGGCGTTGACATCCCGTCGGTAAACCAGGTCGTGATGCTCCGACAAACGCAGTCCGCGATTGTGTTCGTGCAACAACTGGGGCGAGCTCTGCGCAAGCACCCCGACAAGGAATATGCGGTCGTGATCGACTTCATTGGCAACTACGCCAACAACTACCTGATCCCAATCGCGCTGTTTGGCGACGAGTCTTTGAATAAGGAATCGCTACGTAAGAACCTCTTGGCGGCTGAGGAGTCTGGCGTGATCGCGGGGTTGTCGAGCGTGCGCTTTGACAAGATCGCTCAGGAGCGGGTGCTCAAGTCGATTAGTGACACCAAGCTCGATAGCGCACAACACTTGAAGTTTGCATTCGAGATTCTCCGTAACCGTCTCGGTATGCCACCAATGCTGGCCGACTTCTATAGGTTCGACTCGGCGGACCCTGTTCTAGTCGCCACGAAATTCAAGAACTATGTGAGGCTCGTCGAAAAGTTCACCAAGACAAGTTCGGGTATGTCTAAGTCTGAGCACCTGGCGCTTGATCTGCTGAGTCAAGAGGCACTTACCGCGAAACGTGTTCATGAACTGTTGGTTCTCAGCAAGCTCATAGAACACCAGAAATGTACGGTTTCGGGTTTGGTCGAGTCCATCAACGCAGATGGCTGGGCAGTCACGCGATCGAGCATCGAGAGCGCCCTCGCAACGTACACGCTTGGCTTCTTTCACCAATCAGGTATTGATCGTTACCGCCATCCGCTGCTTGAGAGTGTTGAGGGGAACATTACGCTCACGTCTGCCTTCCAAAACTCCTATGCCGCCGGAGGCAATTTCCGTGCCGCTGTCGATGACCTCATAGCAACCGGGCTTGACCTCATTGGGAGTCGGTATGGCCACGGCACTCCTTTTGTGCAGGGGATGCAGTATTCACGGAAGGACGCTTCCCGACTTCTAGGTTGGGATAAGAACGGTGAGTCAACGATCTTTGGCTATCGTGTCGACGAGCGAACTCGAACGTGCCCCATCTTCGTGACCTATCACAAGGCCGAAGATATTTCAGCCAGCACCACCTATGAAGATGAGCTGTTGGATCGCCGCACTATGCGCTGGTACACGAGGTCCCGCGTGACGTTAGACAAGCGAGAAGCGCTCCACATCATCGAAAACGAAGTTGCGCTCCACGTGTTCGTCAAAAAAGATGACGCAGACGGCTCCGACCACTTCTACCTTGGACGAGCAACAGCGCACGATCCTGAGCAAACCACAATGCTCAACGACCGAGGACAGGAGCTCGACATTGTGCGCATGAAGCTCGTCTTCGACGAGCCAATCGATGTGAGTGTCTACGACTACTTCCACCCGACCGTGATGGTCTGACTTTCGTTTCGGAATTCTGGCGCTGCTCGGCACGTTGTGGCGTGTATGACGACAATTGGCATCATCGGTTCAGGCAACATCGGCTCTAACGTGGCTCGC
>CAZHTO010000072.1:0-9337 GCA_964535845.1 uncultured Demequinaceae bacterium
CTCCTGCGGAAAGATACGCTGCCGCGAAGGCCCGGGCTCGCCAAAGCGACCTCGGTTTCTTTGAAGCAGACCTCCCGTTCCCGCTCGATGACTTCCAGCGCGAAGCCTGCCAAGCCGTAGCGCAAGGCCACTCCGTACTGGTGGCAGCGCCCACCGGCGCAGGCAAAACGGTCGTGGGGGAGTTCGCAGTCAGGCACGCGTTCGAGCGCAATGAAAAAGCTTTTTACACCACGCCCATCAAGGCGCTGAGCAACCAGAAGTTCAACGAACTGCGCAAGGTCTACGGCGAAACCAACGTAGGGCTTCTGACTGGGGATACGTCAATCAACCCTGAGGCACAGGTGGTCGTCATGACCACCGAGGTGCTGCGCAACATGATCTACGCCAACTCGACCACCCTCGACACCCTCGGCGTGGTGGTACTCGACGAGGTGCACTACCTCGCAGACCGGCACCGAGGCTCAGTGTGGGAAGAGGTCATCGTTCACCTCGATGCCCGCACGGCAATAGTGTCGCTGTCCGCGACCGTGTCTAACGCCGAGGAGTTCGGGGCGTGGCTTACCGAGGTGCGCGGCGACACCCGCGTGATCGTGTCCGAGCGGCGGCCCGTACCGCTGTGGCCGCACGTCATGGTGCGCGAAGGTATTTTTGACCTCTACGCACCCGGCGTGGACCCCCAGTCGCCCGGGCCCAACCCCCGCCTTAACCCCGAGCTTGAGGCCATCACCAGGCGCACGCGAGACGGCGACGGAGGCTTCCGCGGCGGCAGCCGGCACCGGCCCACTAAGGGCGGCCGTCGCCCACAAGGACGGCGCGCCCCTCCCAGGTTCGCCGTCGTCGACGTCCTGGACCGCAACGGACTGTTGCCAGCAATCGTGTTTATCTTCTCGCGCGCAGGCTGTGAAGACGCGGTTGACCAGGTGCGTGCCGCAGGGCTGCAACTCACTACAGACGACGAGCGCGCCGAGATTGCGCGCATTGTCGACGAACGGTGCGAGGCAATCCCGGCAGAAGACCTTGGAGCGCTCGGTTACCTGCATTGGCGAGACCATCTCGAGCGCGGCATCGCGGCCCACCACGCAGGCATGATCCCGTTGTTCAAAGAGGTGGTTGAGCAACTGTTTACGGCCGGGCTTATCAAGGTTGTCTACGCGACCGAGACTCTCGCGCTGGGTATCAACATGCCTGCCCGCTCGGTGGTGCTCGAAAAACTTGTGAAGTGGGACGGGCAGGGACACCAAGATTTGACGGCAGGGGAGTACACGCAGCTCACGGGACGGGCCGGACGGCGCGGCATCGACATCGAGGGTCACGCCGTCGTCATCGAGCACCCCGGCTTTGATGCAGCGCAGCTGGGCCGTCTCGCGTCAAAACGCACCTATCCGCTCATCAGTTCGTTCCAGCCCAGTTACAACATGACCATCAACCTTGTCGGTCAGTCGGGTGTGACGAAGGCACGTGAGCTACTCGAACTGTCGTTCGCTCAGTATCAAGCGGACCAGTCCGTGGTGGGTAAGGCCCGCAAGGCACGCGAGCTCGAAGGCGATGTCGCAGGTCTGCGCGAGGCCGCCCAATGCGACAAGGGCGACTTCATGGAGTACGCGTCCCTGCGCGAAAAGCTCAACCGCCTTCAAAAGGGAGCTTCAAAAGCGGTATCTCGCCGTAAACGTGAAGCGACCGCCGCCATGATCGCAGGCCTGGATCGCGGTGCAGTCGTGCGCATCGGTGGCGGCAAGCGGGCCGGACTTGCGGTCGTGGTGCGTCCCGACGATGCGCTTGATGCCCCCCGCCCCACCGTGGTGTCCACGCAGGGGCGCTCGTTCCGCCTAGCGGTCGCAGATCTCCACCATGGAATAGAGGTCGTCGGTCGCATCAAGGTGTCGCCCAAGTTCGACGCACGTGATGCTCGCCAGCGCAAAGAAATCGCGCAAGTGGTCCACAACGCAAGGCACGAGTTCGATGCGCCATCGAAGCGTCGCGCGCGCGGCACCAGCGGCGAAGAGAGCCGCATCACTGAGTTACGCAACGCGATGACCGCACACCCGTGCCACTCTTGCCCCGAACGGGAAGACCACGCCCGGTGGGCCGAGCGGTACTTCCGTGCCCAGCGCGAACGGGACAAGGTTGCCGGCGAGATCTCACGTGCCACCGGATCCATTGCCCGCGTGTTCGACAAGCGCTGCGATGTGCTCCGCGAACTCGGATACCTTGCGGGCCAAGGTGAAGACACAACCGTGACCGCGGCAGGAACCTCGCTACGCACCCTGTATTCAGAGAATGACCTGGTGATGGCAGAGTGCCTGCGGGCCGGCGCGTGGGATCAGTTGCACCCGCCAGCGCTAGCCGCAACCGTGTCGTCGTTGCTCTATCGAGGGCGACGCGAGGACGACATGCGCCCTCCCCGCATCCCTGGCGGATCACGCGGAATCCTGGGCAAAGCACTTACGCAGACGCAGCGCATCTGGTCCACGCTCGACGATGTACAAGCTGCCCGCGGCCTACCTGAGCTCCCTGCACCGCACTGGGGGCTTGTGGGGCCCATCCACGGCTGGGCGCAAGGCAAAGGTCTCGACGAGGTGCTCGCAGACACCGACATCGCGCCCGGCGACATGGTCCGGTGGTGCAAACAGGTGATCGATGTGCTTGACCAGGTCGCCCAGTCGGCCGTGTCTGAGGTGCTCCGTGCGCGCGCCCGCACCGCGGTGGATGCCATGCGCCGTGGCGTGGTCGCCTACTAGTCGCATAGCCGCCTACTAGTCGCACACACGTATGCCGATGCGCGTTCCCACTCCCACGTCCGCCTAGGCTGGGTACCGTGTACGGCATTCTTCTTCGCGTGACGCTCTCAGTAGTAGGCGGCCTGCTTCTTGCGTCGTCGTTTCCCAACCTGGGCTGGTGGCCGCTTGCTTATGTGGCCCTTGCGGTTCTGTGGCTGACGCTTGCCCGCGCAAGCGCATGGAGCGCTTACTTTTACGGGTGGATCTTTGGCACCGCGTTTATGTTGCCGCACGTGTGGTGGGCACACGAGGCGGTGGGAGCAGTGCCGTGGATCGCGCTCAGCATCGCCTCTGGTGTGTTTTATGGGCTCTTCGCTGCCGCCTGGGCACATGTGCTCCGCTCGGGACTGTTGCAGGAGCTGCCCTGGTTTGCGCCTGCGGCTTTTGCATTGCTGTGGACGGGCATGGAGGCATTGCGCTCGATCGTTCCCTTTGGCGGTTTTCCGTGGGGTCGCATCGCCTTCTCGCAGCTGGACTCATCGCTGGCGAACTTCGCTTGGGTAGGAGGCGCCGCACTCACCTCATTTATGGCGGCGCTTGTGGGCTCCTTGGTAGGGCTGGCGGCGCACGCTCTCATGCGGGGCCGTATGTTGATTGGCCTATCGACGCCCATCCTTGCGGTCATCATCGTTGCCTCCGGAGCCTTCATTCCGCTCGATGGCAAGGCCACTACTGGCACCCTGCGCATTGGCGTAGTGCAAGGCAACGTTCCTAACGCAGGCCTCGACGCATTCGCTCAAGCTCGGGAAGTGACCCGCAATCACCGCGACATGTCGCTGGCGCTAGCCGAGAGCAACCCCGGACCCATTGACCTCTTGCTGTGGCCAGAAAACTCGGCAGATTACGATCCGCGCGTTGACCCCGAGGCCGCGCGGCTTGTAAATGAGTCGGTGCATGCCGCTGGCGCGCCGTTGTTGCTTGGCACCAACGACTTCTCGCCCGAAGAGGGCCGGTACAACACGTCTGTCTTGTGGTCGCAACAAGGCATAGTCATCGATACGTATTCAAAGCAACGACCGGCGCCATTCGCTGAGTACATTCCTATGCGTGACATTGCTCAGCGATTCTCACCAGCAGTGGATCGAGTGACGTCCGAGGTAATCGCAGGGGAGGGGCCTGCGACTATCCGACTGCCAGCCAGCGAGTTGGGCCGTACCGTCACGCTCGGCACAGTGATCTGTTTCGAGGTGGCGTACGACCGTTTGGTCGCAGACTCGATTGCCGACGGCGGTGAGGTGCTCCTTGTACAAACCAACAACGCTACGTTTGGTCTGACTGCAGAGTCCACGCAGCAACTGGCGATGTCTCGCTTGAGGGCCATCGAGACTGGCCGGGCAACTATCCAGTCCTCAACAGTTGGCGTGAGCGGCGTCATCGATCCACGCGGTCGGGTGCTCCAAGAGACCGGACTGTTCACTGCCGAGTTCATGTATGCAGAAGTTCCCCTCCGCGATGAAATCACGCCTGCTGTGCGGTTCCGCATGGTGTGGGCATGGGCACCACTGCTCGGGGCCTTGATTCTGGCGGGCACAGCCATTAGCCGCCGCCTGTACGAGAGGTATGACTGGTGAGAACACTCGTCATCATCCCCACCTATAACGAGCGCGACTCACTGCCATTGCAAGTAGATGCGGTTCGTGAAGTCTCGCCCCATGTCGACATTCTCGTGGTGGACGACAATTCTCCCGACGGAACCGGCGAATGGGCCGATGCGCGGGCTGGTTCAGATTCGCAGGTACACGTTTTGCATCGGCCAGGTAAGCAAGGGCTGGGCGCGGCCTATCGGGCAGGCTTTGCTTGGGGGCTCGCGCGCGACTACGACGTGCTGGTCGAGATGGACGCCGACGGCTCGCACCGGGCCCAAGACCTGCCCAAGGTTCTGAACGCACCGGGGGAGTGGGACCTTGCTATCGGTTCGCGATGGGTCCCTGGTGGTGCGGTCGAAAACTGGCCCGCGCATCGGCGCTATTTGTCGACCGGAGCCAACACGTACGTACGGCTCATGCTGGGTATTTCTGTGCGAGACGCAACCGCCGGGTTCCGTGCTTACCGCAGTAGCATTCTGCGCGGGCTCGACCTCGACAGCGTCAACTCCCAGGGTTACAGCTTCCAGGTAGAGATGGCGTGGCGGGTGATCCAAGCCGGCGGCGTGGTTGTCGAGGTACCCATCGTGTTCGTGGAGCGAGAGCTCGGCGCGTCCAAGATGTCTGGAGCGATCATTCGTGAAGCTCTTATCAAGGTGACTTCTTGGGGCATGACAAAGCGCGCGACGCAATTACGCCGCGCGCTTTGGTCAAAGTCTTAAGCGAGTTAGCCGATACGCCCGGCCCGCAAGAGTTCTAGGCGTTCGTCCAGCAATTCTTCGAGCTCGGGGATGCTGCGACGTTCAAGCAACATGTCCCAGTGGGTGCGCTGAGTCTTCACGTCCTTAGGCTCAGGTTGTTCGCCGTCACGTAGCAACGCGAGTGCTCCGCAACTGCATTCCCATGACAGCGGAACCTCAGCTTCAACTGAAAATGGGAATGTGAGGACGTGCCCGTTAGGGCAGTCATAGTGGACATCGCGGCGCTCGGCGAGCTCGGCATTTGCCGGGGTCTCCATGCTTTGCGTGCCAAGACGCATGCCGCGCAATGCTCGATCAGCCATGTGTGGGCCTCCTTCTCTTGCAGGCGGGGTGTTGCCTGCGGTAAGGGAACGTCCCTAGGTGCAGGTATGTTCCCGATTACGGAGTCGGAACTGCGACAACGGCCTCACGGGGGATAAGTGCCCGGACCGTTACCACCGCCACGAGCGCGCCCACCAGTTGAGCTACCACAAAAGGCAACACGGAGGTGGGTGCGATACCTGCAAAGGTGTCAGACAACATGCGCCCCACGGTGATCGCGGGATTAGCAAAACTTGTCGAACTCGTGAAGAAGTACGCGGCTCCAATATAGGCGCCGACTGCGGGTGCGATGAACGCCAAACGGTTTGCCCTGACTAAGAGAAAAATGGTGGCAACGAGGCCGGCGGTGGCGATCACCTCGGCTAATAAGGCCGGTGCGCTTGCCCGGTCGTTGGTCGCCACACTGACGGGGGCGAGGTCGAACATGAGGTTCGCGAGAACGGCGCCTAGTGAACAGCCCAGCACTTGGGCGCCAATGTAGAGGCCCGTCTCACGCGGCGTGCGCGCACCTGGGTTCAGAAAACGTTCCGCGATCGATACGGCGGGGTTGAAGTGGGCACCGCTAATGGGAGCCAACACTGCGATAAGTACCGCGAGGGCGAGGGCCGTCGCGTATGAATTGTGGAGTAGCTGCAGGCCAACGTCAGTGGGGCTGAGCCGAGCGGCCATGATGCCCGAGCCGATCACGGCCATCGACAGGCCGGCCGAGCCGATCAGTTCTGCGAACAGTCGACGGTGAAGCGGTCTCACCCGAGCAGATCAGCCAGGAGAGCTTCAACGCGGCCGCGAATCTCGTCACGGATGGGCCGCACGGCATCCAGGCCCTGGCCCGCGGGGTCTTCAAGTACCCAGTCTTCGTATCGCTTGCCAGGGTAGTACGGGCAAACGTCGCCGCAACCCATGGTAATGACCGCATCGGACGCTTCAACGTCTGTGTCCTTCAGAACCTTGGGTCGTTGGGCGCGAATATCGATACCCTCTTCAAGCATTGCTTCAACGGCTGCGGGGTTGATCTGGTCTGCGGGCATGGAGCCAGCAGAGCGGACCTCTACACGACCGCCGCTTAGGTGCGTCATGTAGCCGGCGGCCATTTGCGAGCGGCCTGCATTGTGGACGCAGACGAAGATTACTGAGGGCTTGGTTTCAGTCATGCAGATAGCGTTGCGTACATATCGACGCCTGTCAATATCGATAGATGTCGATTGGATGAACTATCGTGAGCTTATGACCATCCGGGAAAATTTGCTGACCGACGAGACCGTGTGTGTGCCGGGATCCACGTTGCGCATCCCCGATGCAGATCCGCACGGCCTTGCAGCGCGACTCAAAGTATTGGGAGACCCCACGCGAGTGCGCATTGTGCAGATTCTGGCAGCCAACGGGTCTGTGTGTGCGTGTGACCTTGAGGGACCGCTCGAGCTCAGCCAACCCACGGTGTCTCACCACTTACGTCAACTAGTCGAAGCCGGGCTAGTAGCGCGAGAAAAGCGTGGCACCTGGGCGTTCTTTAGCGTTGTCGATGGTGCGCTTGCCGCGCTGGCCGATGACGTAGCGAGCACTGTCACGCCCGCACCGCAATAGCGCGCTACAGGTCCGCCTCGTCAATCACGCGACGTAACCAGTAGAGCGCGTGTGGAAGCGCGTCGAAGGTAGAAATGTGACCGTCGCCGGGCCGCTCCCATATCTCGGCGCCCAACCGGTCGGCTATCCACCTCGCGTGTGCGAGGGGCACAATGCGGTCCGCGTCGCCATGAATCACCAAGGTGGGCGACGCCACGGTCTCGAGATCTACTTCCCAGTCCCGCACGTATGACAGATCATCGTCGACGGCACCGTACACGTCGTCCCTGGTGAACCCCGCCGCCACCCGCCCGAGCCACTCCCAGTCGCCATCGAGAGCTGCGTAGTCACGTTCGGTGAATTCCGGGTCGTAGTCGAGATTTTCCGCGTCGAGGCGCGCTTGCTCGCCTTGCTCGGCAGCCTGGAGGGCGCGGATGCCGGAGTCGATCATTCCCTCGTACCAATCGAGCCCACTCGCGTCTCGGGGCGCGAGCGTCGACAGCGCAATGGCGCCCACCACTCTGGGGTCTGCGGCCGCGCAAGCCAAGGCATGTGGGCCGCCGCCCGAATAACCCAACACGGCATACCGGGCGATACCAAGCGCATCGGCAATATCTGCGGCGTCGAGCGCTGCATGGCCAATTCTGCGGCCCGGAAGTCGCTCCGATTCGCCGTATCCGGGGCGATCGTAGCCAATGAACTGAAAGCCAAGCTCATCTGCGACCGCGAGCAGGGGAGCGGGTGGTTCGCCGGTGCCGGGCGTACCGTGATGCCAGAAGACGGGGATGGGCGAGTGGGTGTCACGCACTCCCGCGTCATGAAGACGTAACTGACGACCGTCCTGTGCGGTGATGATCCGGGTCTGGATGCCCATGTTCCGAGCCTAGCGGCGCGGACGTACTTGCGCCTGGGGTTGGGGCGCGGGATTGGCCGAGCATTACGGACGCCACGATCACCAGCGCACCCAAGCCCTGGATCCAATTGAGCGCTTCGCCCAGGACGGCCCACCCGAGTGCGGCTGCCGTGAGAGGGGCGAGGAATGACAGGACGCTGACTTGGGTGACGGGTAGCGCTAGCAGTCCACGGAACCACAGCAGGTAAGAGATGACGGCGCCTGCGCTTATGAGCCATCCGTAACCCAGAATGTTCTCGCCGCTCAGAGTGTGGGGAAGCCCTTCGATGAGGATCATGGGGACCAGCAGCACCACGCCGCCCCATGCTAGTTGCCAGCCAGTAAAGGTGATGAGTCCCACCGGGCGGCCCCAGCGCTTGGTCAGGACTATGCCAAATGCGATTGAGGTGCCGGCCCCGAGCCCGGCGGCGACACCAATGCCGTCATAGGTAGCACCAGGGGTCAACACGAGCATGCCTACGCCGACGAACCCCAACAGTGCGGCAAGCCAAGCGCGTAACCGGTTGGCCTCCCGTAAGAGCACGACTGCGAGCAATGCGACGATGAGTGGACTAATCGCTCCCAGGGTGGCTGAAACGCCACCGGGCAGACGGTAGGCGGACACAAATAGCAGGGCAAAGAAGGCGCCGAAGTTCAGCACTCCCAGCACCAAAGAACGCCACCACCAGTGGCCGCGGGGGAGGGTCTTGGTAAGAGCGATCATCACCAGGCCAGCCGGGAGCGCGCGCACCACGCCAGCGAGGAGTGGTCGGTCCGGCGGCAGCAACTCAGTGGTGGTCAAGTACGTAGTGCCCCACAGCATGGGTGCGATCGCCGTCGCGGCGATCAGGCGAAAACGAACGATGCGGGTGATGGGGACTCCTATATCTTGATATCAAGATACATTACGATAGTTTGATGTCAAGATATCTCGGAGGTGGCTGTGGACGCGGTTGAGTACTTCGACGCCGTTGAGTACTTCGACGCCGTTGACTACTTCATGCAGCAGTGGAAGCGGGAGCGGCCTGAAGTGGACATTGGGCCGGTCGCGATGTTCGGTCGGCTCGCCCGGCTTAACGGCATGGTCCAGGAACGGCTCGATGCCGTGTTCGCGAAGCATGGCCTGCGTGCCTGGGAGTTTGACGTGCTCGCGACGCTGCGCCGCTCAGGGGAGCCGTATTCGCTGACGCCTGGGGAGTTGAACCGCGCACAGTTGATTACGTCTGGCACCACCACGCACCGCATCACCGGTCTCGAGGCTCGCGGGTACGTCCGGCGGGTGCGCGATAAGGATGACCGCAGAGTGGTGCACGTGGAGCTCACGACTGAGGGTCGGCGGGTTTTTGATGCGGCGCACGATGAGCACATGGCGAATGAGCACGCCATTTTGGGCCTCATGGACGCTAGCGACAGCGCCAAGTTGATTGCGGGACTTGCAGCGCT
>CAZHTO010000072.1:9437-10769 GCA_964535845.1 uncultured Demequinaceae bacterium
TTGCGGAATAGTTGAAGGTTCACGTAAGTTACTAGTAGTGAATGGCCGCACCACGCGCCGGCTCTATATCTGGAGGCTTTGATGATTACCGACAACAGTGCTGCAGACAACAGTGCCGCGAAAGAGGCCGCCCGCAAGGATGGCCTAGCTGCCGACACCGGCATGGGCGCGGTGACCCTCAAAGTTAACGACCTCGATGCGATGGTCGCGTACTACCGCGACGGCGTGCTTCTCGACGTAATATCCCTGGTAGATGGCGTAGCGACGCTGGGTCGCGGGGGAGTGCCAGCAGTCATTTTGGAGCACTCGCCGGAGTTGTCTTGGGCGCCCAAGGGGGCTGCTGGACTGTTCCACACCGCGATCGTGTTCGACACCAAGGCCGAGCTGGCCCGTTCGCTGTATTCGATCGCACAGCGCTATCCGGGCACGTACACCGGTAGCGCCGACCACCTGGTGAGTGTCGCGTTCTACATGACCGACCCCGAGGGAAATGGCGTCGAGTTGTACTGGGACCGCATGCGCACCGACTGGTCGTGGGTGCACGGGCAGGTCGAGATGGACACCATTTACCTCGATCCCAACGAATTTCTGCAAGAGCACTTAGACGTGGCCACGGCCGAGTCCCGTGACAACCTCTCCGGCGCTCACGTAGGCCACGTGCACTTGTCGGTGGGCGACGTGGAGTCTGCGCATAAGTTCTACGTCGAGCAGCTGGGTTTTGACCAAACGTTCGCGATGCCGGGCTCAGCGCTGTTTGTGTCGGCTGGCGGGTACCACCACCACATGGCGATGAATGTTTGGGGCTCGCGTGGCGCAGGATTACGGGCACCGGCGCTGGGGCTTGGCCTAGTGCGCATTGGCGTGCCCACAGCAGATGATCTGGGCGAAACCGGCGAACGCCTCAAGTTCCACGGCGTCAAGCTAGCCGACGACGGCCAGACCGTAAGGTTCGATGATCCGTGGGCAAACCGCATCGAGCTCTCAATAGACGCGAGCTCTCAATAGACGCTTAAGGGACGAACCACTAAAGGGCCGGCGCGTAAGTCCGGGCGATGCTCAGCGTTGCGCCGCCACAATCAAGCACCGCCACAATCAAGCACCTCTCGAGCCCCTCTCGCCCACCAGCGCGTAACGCCGATAATGTACGTTATGTCAACTAGTGGCCGCTCAGTCAGTTCCCACCAACTCAACTGCTATTCGGCCACCAACTACCCGGTTACCTACTACCCGGTTACCTGCCGTCAGTGACCGGAACGTAATGCCTAGGACGTTGCGCTTCACAGCCAAGCTTTACCATCACGCTTTCCCGTCAAGCTTTACGATCACGCTTTC
>CAZHTO010000073.1:0-1641 GCA_964535845.1 uncultured Demequinaceae bacterium
CCCGCGCACTCCCGCGCCCGTAGGCGCCCGCCCACACGCCTAGGTGCCCGCGCACTCCCGCGCCCGTAGGCGCCCGCCCACACGCCTAGGTGCCCGCGCACACCCCCGCGTCCGCAGGTACCCGCGCACTCACGCACGCCCCAGGTGCCCGCGCACACCCCCGCGTCCGCAGGTACCCGCGCACTCCCGCGCCCGCAGGTACCCGCGCACTCGCGCGCCCGCAGGTGCCCGGGCACTCGCACGCCCGCAGGTACCCGGGCACTCGCACGCGCGAGCCGGTGCGTGACCACGCGAGCCGACAACTGGCGTTGAGGTGGCCACCGCATCGGCCAATGTCAGATGGATGAGTAGAATAGGCAGGTGCCGCAACCGCGGCGCCCTAAGTGACACGCGAGGTTGATGTGCCCACCGGCAAAGTGAAGTGGTTCGACTCTGACAAGGGGTTTGGCTTCATCGCAAGTGATGACGGCGACGAGGTCTTTCTGCATGCCTCATCGCTCCCCGCAGGCGTGACCTCGCCGCGCCCCGGCACGCGCGTGGACTACTCGGTCGTGGACGGACGCCGCGGCCCCTCCGCGATGACCGTCACCCTGCTCGAGGCGACGCCCAGCATTTCGCAAGGCCTGCGTATAAAGCCTGACGAGATGACTGTCATTGTGGAAGACCTAATCAAGATGCTTGACGGCGTCTCCACCACCCTGCGCAAGGGCCGCTACCCGGACCAGGACCGGGGCAAGAAGGTCGCGGCTGTTCTTCGCGCCGTGGCAGACCAGCTGGAGGCCTAGGCTTTAGATGGACGCAGTACTTCTGAGGGCCGTCGACGCCGCGCGCAATGCAGCCATCGAGGTTGCAGACGACGCGGAGGCCGTCGGCGAGCACTTAGGCGCTGAAGCGAACGGCGATCGACTGCTCACTCACACGTTTGCGTGCACACTGCCTGGTTACCGTGGCTGGGTGTGGGCTGTCACCGTCGCCCGGCCCCCACGCGGCCGCGAAGCGACCTTGTGTGAGGCGCACTTGGTGCCTGCAGACGATGCCCTGTTGGCTCCGTCGTGGATCCCTTGGGCCGAGCGTATTCGCCCTGGAGACCTCGAGCCCTCGATGACGTTGCCGCTTATCGAAAGCGACTCCAGGTTGGTTCCTGGGTTCGAGATCACTGACGAGGCAGACGAAGACACTGTCGCGATCTGGGAACTCGGTTTAGGGCGCGAGCGATTGCTCGGTCCTGAGGGACGCAACGCGGCGGCGGAGCGCTGGTACCGGGGCTCGCATGGCCCCACCGCTGCATCCGCGATCGCCGCCGCTGAGCCCTGTTCGACATGCGCGTTTTTTGTTCCACTGACCGGGTCCATGCGCCTCGCATTCGGCGCATGCACCAACGAATGGTCACCTTCGGACGGGCGCGTAGTCTCCGTCGATCATGGCTGCGGCGCGCACTCACAGACGGATGCCGAGAAGCAGACGTCGCGTTGGCCTACCGCAGAGCCCGTGATTGAGACAGACTCCGTCGAGCCGCTGAACCTCGAGCCCACGGCGAGCGAAACCGCTTCCGAGCAATCTGCCGGCGAAGACGTTAAGTCAGACGAGCCTGCAGAGGCTAAAGCTTCTGATGAGGCAAAGGCCCTTACTGAGGCAAAGGAC
>CAZHTO010000073.1:1741-10624 GCA_964535845.1 uncultured Demequinaceae bacterium
TTCCAAAGACGCTACAGACGTCACAGCGGCCGATGCGCTGGCTGAGACCACTTCTGAGGCACCTGAGGCACCTGACGCGCCGGAGGCGACCGAGCCAGCCAAGGTGGCCAAGTCACCCAAGACTTCCAATGCGCCTAAGACTTCCAAGTCACCTAAGGTGACGAAAGCAGCTAAGGCAACGAACGCATCTGAGTCATCGGAAGCTGCACCCGCCCCGGCACCAGACCAGCCGGCACCAGACCAGCCGGCAGGGGACCAGCCGGCAGGGGACCAGCCGGCAGAGGACCAAAGCTGACCGACGTACCGTCCCCACAGGCGCGGCGCGCATCGGTGCGCGCGCTGGTCACCACCACGTACACACCCACGTTCTTTGCCGAAATCGGCATTGGCGCGATGCTGCCCCTGTTCGCGTTGTCCGTACTCGGAATGGACCATCACGGAGCACTTGCCGCGGCATCGGTGGTCGCATACTCAGCGGGCCGCGTCGCAGGGAGCGCATGGGGCGGATCGCTCGCGGACCGCCTAGGAGCGGTTCGTGCCGCAATGGTGTCACTCGGAGCGCTAGCAGTCGGCGCCCTGGTCTCGGGCCTGTCGCCGTCGGTGGTGCCATTCTTCATTGGGGTGCTCCTGGTGGGAGTAGGCCACGCGGCGTATCACGTGGCACGCCAAGGTCAGATTGCGGGCATTGTCCACGTGTCATACCGGGCGCGGGCACTCACCACGCTCGCCGGCACCTGGCGGGTGGCGAACTTTCTTGGGCCGCTCGTAGGGGCGGGCCTCATTGGTTTGTGGAACCTCTCGGCGGCCTACCTGATGGCCGCTGGCACAGTGGTGGCGGCCATGATTGCCCTACGCCGCTCGTCAGGTTGGCGCGATCGGTCTGCACGCCCGGCGCGCTCAGACCTGCGCATGATCGAGGTGCTGCGCGGCTCGTCACAGATTTTGCGCACGCTCGGCCTCGCGGTTGCGCTTACTGGCGGAGTTCGTGCCGCCCGCATCGTGGTGATTCCTTTGTGGGCCGAGCACATCGGCATGAGTGACGACGCTATTTCGTTGGTCTTCGCCGCATCGGCAGCTGTCGACATGCTGTTGTTCTACCCAGCTGGCGCGGTGATGGACCGCTGGGGCCGAGCATGGACGGCTGTTCCGTCAACTCTGATGCTCGCACTCGGCACTCTCGCATTGCCCTTCATGTTCGAACCGCTCGGTGTCGTGATCGCAGCGCTCGTCTTAGGGATCGGCAACGGGTGGGGGTCCGGAGTGCTCATGACGCTGGGGGCCGATGTTGCTCCCGCTGAGGGGCGGGCAAGGTTTATTGCCACCTGGATGATGTTGCAAGACGTCGGTGGGCTCGCGGGCCCAGCGATCGTGTCCGCTGGCGCGGCCGTCGCGATCCCGCTCGGGTTTTGGGTCGTGGGTGGCGTGGGCGTGGTGACCTCGGGCGCGCTTTACAAGTGGATACCGCCGTGGCGTCCACAGCCGTCAGTGACTAGCGAAAGTTAGCGGTCGTGTAGACCGCTTGGCCGTTCTCGGTCGTCGCAGTACCTGCACCCATGGTCGAGTAAGCCGGGTTCAAGAGATTGCGGCAGTGTCCAGGAGAGCCCATCCAGCCCCTGTGGGCCCTGTTGACTGCGTTCGCCGCCGACATGCCACCCGCCGAACCTGCGACCGCGACATTCTCTGCGCCGGGGCGGTTGGGGTTGTGGGCGAGCGCTGAACGGTTCCCTGCAGGGTCCTTGGCGGCCATGGCCTGTGACCACTTGGTGGCCGATGAGGCGAGCGAACCCGACCACGACATGGGCTTGATGCCAAGGCGTGCCCGCTCTTGGTTCGCGGCAGACAGCAAACCCTTCACGGAGCCGCCCGCCGAGGCGTTCGAAGAGGCAGAGCTGCAGTACGAGTCGAAGGATTGCTTCGCTGGCGCCTGCTTTTTAGGTGCGGCCGCCTCTTGTTTAGGGGCCTGCTTTTTGGGGGCCGATGCTTTGGCTGGCGCTTGCGCCTTAGAACCGCTTGACGTCGCTTGTGAACTTCTTGGCGCCTTAGAACCGCTTGTTGCGGTCGCGTTAGCGCCACCGTTCGAGCGCTCGTTGCCAGCGGTCGCAGCGGGGGCGACGGGCTCGGGCTCTGGTTCGGGTGGGAAAGATACTTGGATTTGTGGGACAGCGTCGGAGACGTCCGTTGCGACAGCCGGTGCTATGACGGCCGCCTGCACGTTCATGTGGGCGCCTACAGGTTGTTGCTCAATGACGGAGACTTCGCGCACGTCCGGGTCAACGGCAGCTGCTTGTGCGCTATTGACGGGGGTGGGGGCCACGCTCGATGCCACGAGCCCGCCGGCGGCAGCGACGGCAATGGGGACTGAGGCGAGCAGAAGGGTTCGAAGGGCTCGACGGTGTGGTCGTGGGCCGGTCTCGAGGACCTTCTGCTGAGTGCTCATGTCACTAATCGCTCCACTATCCAGTCGATGCAGTTCGTCAAGGCACTGACATCGTCTGGATCCACGGCGGGGAACATTCCCACGCGGATCTGATTACGTCCGAGCTTGCGATACGGATCGATATCCACGACCCCCTGGTGACGGAGAATCGACCTTAAAGCGGACGAATCAACCTCGGGGCTTAGATCGACCGTAGCGACTACTAACGACCTGGCAGAGGGGTGTGTGACAAAAGTCTCAGCAAATGGAGCAGACTCGGCCCACTGATAAATGCGGCGTGCCGATTCTGAGGTGCGTCCAGTCGCAAAATCCATGCCGCCATTGGTGTTAAGCCATTCGAGTTGTGCGGCAAGCATCACGAGGGTGGCAACTGCAGGCGTGTTGAGGGTCTGGTTAGCGCGCGAGTTTTCCAGCGCTGTCGCCAAATCTAGGGTGGCCGGGATCCATCGACCCGATGCGGCAATGCGTTCAATGCGCTCGATGGCAGCGGGCGACACGAGTGCGAGCCACAAGCCACCGTCAGATCCGAAGCTTTTTTGGGGTGCGAAATAGTACACATCAGCCTCACGGGGGTCTAAAGCGAGCCCTCCAGCAGCTGATGTGCCGTCAATCACAGTGAGCGCGTTGGCGGTCCCGGCTGGTCGAACTGCGGGCGCCATGGCTCCCGTCGAGGTTTCGTTGTGGGGCCACGCGTACACATCAATACCGTCGGTGGCTACGGGGAGAGCAATGTCGCCCGCGGGTGCATTAATAATGTGTGAGTCTTCGAGAAATGGGGCCGCCGCGGTTGCCTTCGCAAACTTGGCGCCAAACTCTCCAAAGGCACAGTGCTGTGCCTGGTTTTCGACAAGGGAGAACGTCGCAGCATCCCAAAATGACGTCGAGCCACCGTTGCCAAGAATTACTTCGTAGCCCTCGGGCAATGAATAGAAGTCGTGGAGGCCTTCACGTACGGCGCGCACGAGGTCTTTGACGGGTGCTTGCCGGTGCGAGGTGCCCAAAACTCGAGGCTGAGCAGCGACGAGCGCTTGCACTTGCGCGTCGCGCACGCGCGACGGGCCGGATCCAAAACGTCCGTCGCGGGGCAACATACCGGGTGGGAGTACAAGTTCGGATGACATGGAATCACAATAGTGGTGTGCAGATGGCACACTTGCGGGCATGCATCCCTTGACACCGGTGTTGCGCGAGTATGCGTGGGGCACTTCGACGGACATCACTGAACTCCTTGGATTGGAACCCACTGGAGGGCCGGTTGCCGAGGCATGGTGGGGGGCGCATGAGGATGGGCCGTCGACAGTCCACCGTGATGTGGGCGACATTCCGTTGGATGCACTGGTGGCTGGAGAGCCCGCGTCATGCTTGGGGCCAGCGGCTTACGAGGAATGGGGGCCGCGGCTGCCCTTTCTGCTGAAGGTGCTCGCGATCGATAAGCCGTTGTCCATCCAGGTGCATCCAAGCGCAGCACCCGCGCGTGAGGGATATGAGCGAGAGCACGCGCACCCCACTGATGCGCCCCGCACCTACCACGACCCGTTCCATAAGCCAGAGATGGTGCTCGCCTTTACGCACATGCGGGTATTGGCCGGCGTGAGGCCGTTGGCAGACTTGCGCGGCGACTTGGCGCAATTGGGCACCGCAGGTGCCAGTCGCCTCTCCGCAGCCGTGTCGGAGCACCTTGATGACTACATCAACCTCGCGCTTGCGGGCGACGGCGGCGACGAGACGTTGCAGGCACTCGCACGCGTAGGGGCCAACGCTCCGGAGGGGTCATCATTGCGCGTTTGTGCCGATGCGCTGGTGAGTTTTCCTGGCGACGCGGGGGCTCTCGTGGCGCTTGCCATGAACGTGGTGGACTTAGCACCAGGCGAGTCGCTATTTGTGGGGGCGGGAATGCTCCATAGCTACCAAAGCGGCATAGGCATCGAAATTATGGCGAGCTCTGACAACGTGGTGCGAGCAGGCCTCACTCCCAAGCCTGTCGATGTGCCGTTGCTGTTGTCCTTGGCTACGACCCAGCCGGTGGAGCCGGAGCGCCCCACGGTTGTCCAGGATGGTGCGGCGACGACGATGACTACTCAAGCCCGGGAGTTTGCATTAACTGTCGTCTCTGATGGTGAGGCAAAAGTTCCTGCCGGCCCGCGCATCGTCCTTGTGACAACTGGAACGGCGACCGTGGTGAGCGCCGAGTGCACCACTGAACTCGCATCGGGACAAGCAGTGTTTGTTCGTGACAGCGACGGCCCTGTGAGCCTGCACGCACAGGGGAGAACCGTAGTGGCACATTTGCCCCATACGTCCTAGCACTGACCGTGAAACGACGGCTATCCTGACCCGTATGCATAAGCGAATCTCAGTTTTCGGCACCGGGTACTTAGGCGCAACTCACGCGGCAGGCATGGCAGAACTGGGCCATGAAGTCATTGGCGTGGACATTGACGCCGCCAAGATTGAGTCGCTTCAGCGCGGCGAGGTGCCTTTTTACGAGCCCGGGCTCCCTGAACTTCTACGTAAGCACGTCGACTCTGGCCGGCTCCGGTTTACGACCGATGCGCGGGAGGCGGCTGAGTTTGCTGACGTCCACTTCATTGGAGTGGGCACCCCGCAAGTAGAGGGCGGCTATGCGGCAGATGTTTCGGCGGTCGATGCGGTCATTGAAACTATCGCTCCGATGATTACTCGTCCCGCAGTGGTACTAGGTAAGTCGACCGTGCCGGTGGGAACCGCTGCGCGCCTAGCTGTTCGCTTGCGTGAGTTGTCGCCTGTTGGCGAAGACGCACAGTTGGGATGGAACCCCGAGTTCTTGCGTGAAGGTTTCGCGGTCCAAGACACGTTGCAGCCTGACCGCGTGGTGCTGGGCCTCGAACGTGGCCGGCCGGGGCGCGTGGAACAAGTAGTGCGCGAGGTCTTTGCGAAGATCATTGACGCGCCCACCCCCATGGTGGTGACGGACTTCGCCACTTCAGAGTTGGTGAAGGTCTCTGCGAATGCCTTCCTGGCCACCAAGATCTCTTTTATTAACGCAGTCGCTGAGGTCTGTGAAGCGACTGGAGCCGACGTCATAGATTTGGCCGATGCGATTGGTTACGACGAGCGTATTGGTCGTAAGTTCCTCGGTGCAGGCCTTGGATTCGGTGGTGGGTGCTTGCCCAAGGACATTCGTGCTTTCATGGCACGTGCAGGTGAACTTGGCGTGGACCAGGCGCTCACCTTCTTGCGTGAAGTAGACACGGTTAATGAACGGCGCCGCGAGCACGTGAGCGAACTTGCCCGTGAGGCTGTGGGCGGGTCGCTACCTGGCGCCCGTATTGCGGTGCTGGGTGCGGCGTTCAAGCCCAACAGTGACGATGTGCGCGACTCGCCTGCGCTCGACGTCGCCGGCAAACTTCACCTCGCGGGTGCGGACGTCAAGGTCTACGACCCGAAGGCCATGGTGAATGCGGCGCGAGTGTTCCCCACATTGACGTTTGCTGACTCGCCGCAAGATGCCGTGCAAGACGCAGACGTGGTCATCGTGGCGACGGAGTGGACTGAGTTCCGGGAACTTGACCCCGCCGCTACTGGCGAGCTTGTCGCGCACAAGCGCATTATCGACGGGCGCAACTGCTTGCCAGCCGAGCAGTGGATTGAGGCGGGCTGGTCTTACCGGGGCATAGGGCGCTATACAGAATGAGCGACCTGATTGACACGACCGAGATGTATTTGCGGACCATCTACGAACTTATTGAAGATGGTGTGACGCCCATGCGCGCACGCATCGCAGAGCAACTCGGTCACTCGGGACCCACGGTCTCGCAGACGGTGGCTCGCATGGAACGTGACGGCTTAGTTGTGGTGACGCCTGAACGCGTGCTGCAGTTAACGGAACAAGGGCAGCAAATCGCAGTGCGGGTGATGCGTAAACACCGCTTGGCTGAACGCTTGCTCACCGATGTGATTGGCCTCGAACTGAAGTTCGTTCACGAAGAGGCGTGTCGGTGGGAGCACGTGATGAGTGACCGGGTGGAACGCCGGCTACTTGAAGTGCTTGGGTCCCCGCGCATGTCCCCGTACGGGAACCCCATCCCAGGCCTTGACGAACTGGGTGTGCCAGGCGCGCTCCAGCAGAGCCCGTCAGAGGGTGGCGATCAGGCCCGTAACAACGCAGAATCGCCAGAAATTCCACTGGATTCGGTACCAATTTCAAAAGTGACAGAACTCACTATCGAGCGCATTGGGGAGAACCCGCAGGCCATGCCTGGATTCCTTGAAGAGGCTATCGAAATTGGGCTAGTACCAGGGGCGACAGTGAGCGTTGTGGGGGTGCAAGACGGGGTGGAAATCACCGCTAGTGGAGGTGTGGTTGTGGTCTCACGAGAGGCAGCCAGACATGTGTTTGGCAGATCTCGACTTGGAGAATCATCACGAATTGGTAACATAGTCGCTTAGCAAGACAGCGGGACACGACCTCGCAGGCCCCGGAGATGGCATTGGAACCCGACAGGGATTCACTCGCAGGGCAGGAACAACGACGCGCCGTAAGGTGCGGAAGGAACGTAACAATTTGAGGTATGGATACATGCGAGCCAGGACGCGCGCAGTGGCTGTAGCAGCAGGCGCCGCACTCGTCGTGGTACCGCTGACAGGTGCAGCAGCAGCTGCCCTCGTCTCACAAGACTTGACAGCAGACGTCGTCACTCCAGACATCCTCGCCCTTGAGGCTCAGGAAAACGTGGAGGCCGCTGACCTTGCGGCCATCGCAGGTGAAGTCACCGCGTCTGAAGATGCTGAATTCAACTTGGACGCTCCCGAGATCGATGTGAAGGCAGATCCCGTACCGGTTCCGGTTCAGGCACCTGCGGCACGCACCACGACGTCCAACTCGTCGTCGGGTAACTCGACAGCACGTCCGGTCGCTAACTCGGCCAACGTTTCGGCAGCGATCTCAGGCTCCGCGGTCATCGCTGAGGCATCCAAGTACGTAGGCGTGCCCTACGTGCGTGGTGGCTCATCGCCCGCCGGCTTCGACTGCTCCGGATTCGTCTCGTACGTGTACGGCCAGCTCGGTGTGAGCTTGCCGCGTTCGTCTAGCGCGTACTACAACGTCGGCACGCGGGTGTCCTCGCCACAGCCGGGCGACATCATTGTGACGCCAGGCCACGTTGGCCTGTACGCCGGCCCCAACCTGCAGATCGATGCCCCCACCACGGGCAAGACCATTCAGTTCCGTGGCATCTGGCAGAGCAACCCCACGTTCGTGCGGGTCACCTAAGCGAAGAACTTTTGATCAAGAGCCGTCGCCCCATCTGGGGCGGCGGCTCTTGTCATTGATGGCGTAGCCACATGGGACCTTGGGGAGTCGCGTCAGCACTTAACGCCGCATAGGCTGTGAACATGCGCAACTCCTTCGTACCGCGGCTAGGCCGCGAGATCTCGCTTATTGGTCAGGGCTGCTGGCAGTTGGGTGCCGACTGGGCCCACGTCGAAGACGAGACCTCCCAGGAAATCCTCCGAGCAGCGGCCGATGCGGGGGTCACCTTCTTCGACACCGCAGACGTTTACGGCGATGGCCGTTCAGAGCGGGCCGTGGGTCAGTTCCTCGCAGAGCATGGCGGCGAAGGTCTCACCATTGCCACCAAGATGGGCCGTCGCGCTAACCCACACGAGGCTTCGGAGTACACGCTCGACAACTTCCGCCGCTGGACCGACCGCTCGCGCGAGAACCTTGGCGTAGACCGCCTGGACCTTGTCCAGCTCCACTGCCCACCGCCGTCAGTACTGTCTGACCCGCGCACTTACGACTACCTCCGTACCCTCCAAGAAGAGGGACGCATCGAGCACTACGGCGTCTCAGTCGAGACGTGTGACGAGGCACTCGACGCCATGCGCGATCCAGGCGTTGCGACCCTGCAGATCATCCTCAACGTGTTCCGCCGTAAGCCGCTCGAACAGGTGATGGGCGTGGCTCGCGAGACCGGGGTGGGGATTATTGCCCGCGTGCCCCTCGCATCGGGCCTATTGTCTGGAAAATACGACGAGAACACTGAGTTTGCTGCGGAGGACCACCGCAGCTGGAACCGTGACGGTTCCAAGATGAACATCGGTGAGACGTTCTCGGGTGTGCCGTTCGAGGTCGGAGTCGAGGCTGCTCGCGAAGTTGCCGCGCTCACGCCTGAGGGCTGGACCACTGCGCAGTTCTCGCTTGCGTGGATCGCCGCGGTTGGCGCCGCAACCATCATCCCTGGTGCGTCTAAGCCCGAGCAGGCGCGTTCCAACGCCGCGGCATCAGACGTGCCCGAGCTGGATGAAGAGACGCTCGCTGCGTTGGCCGCGATCTACAACGACCGGATCAGGGAGCACGTGCATGCACGTTGGTAATCGTTGGCGGTGAGTGACGGATCTTGAGCCAGCTGCGGGTACCCTTTTAGGTGCCCCGCGCGCCTGTAGCTCAGGGGATAGAGCACCGC
>CAZHTO010000074.1:0-10577 GCA_964535845.1 uncultured Demequinaceae bacterium
GGCCGCCTTCACTTTCACCGTGACTGCCCCCGAGCACTGGCACGTGCTGAGCAACAACCCTGGCACTAAGCACCCAGTGGCCAATGCGACCATCACCATTGCAGAGCAGGAGCGTGGGGTGGCGCGCTGGGAATTCACGGAAACGCCACGCCTGCCCTGCTACGTGACCGCCGTCGTCGCGGGCCCGTACCACGAGGTCGAAGGCACCGTCGAGTCACGTAAAGGCACCATCAGTGCCAACGTGTACTGCCGCGCTGCGCTCGCCGAGCACCTTGATGCCGACGTGATTTTGTCTGACACTCAGGCCGGTTTCACGTACTACGAAGACAAGTTCGAACTGGACTACCCCTTCGAAAAGTATGACCAGATCTTTGTGCCCGAATTCAACGCCGGAGCCATGGAGAACGCGGGGTGTGTGACGTTCCTCGAGGACTATGTGTTCCGCTCCAAGCCACCGCAGGCTCGGGTTGAACGCCGTACCGTCACTGTCCTTCACGAGCTGGCCCACATGTGGTTTGGCGACCTGGTCACCATGAAGTGGTGGAACGACCTATGGCTTAACGAGTCGTTTGCCGAGTACGTGTCAACAATGGCGACTGTTCACGGCACCAAGTGGAAGAACAACTGGGTGACCTTCAACGCGCTCGAGAAGACGTGGGCGGCCCGGCAAGACCAGTTGCCGTCCACGCACCCGATCATGGCGGACATCACTGACCTTGAAGACGTCGAGGTGAACTTCGACGGCATCACCTACGCCAAGGGCGCGTCAGTTCTGCGCCAGCTCGCCGCGTGGGTGGGCGAAGACCAATTCTTTGCAGGGGTTGCCGAGTACTTCCGTAAGCACCAGTACGGCAACACCACTTTGCAAGACCTCATGGTCGAGCTTGAGAAGACCTCGGGCCGCGAACTTGGCGAATGGTCTGAGGTGTGGCTCGAAAGGGCAGGGATCAACACCCTCCGTCCGGTCGTTGAGGTCGACACCCATGACGACATCGTGTCCTTCACCGTCGTCCAAGAGGCCCCCGAAGGCTGGCCAACCCTGCGCCCGCACCGCCTAGGCATTGGCGGCTACGACGTTGTTGTTGACGACGTGGGAGAGGTGCGCTTGGACCGCACCATGTACGTGGAGACGGACATTAGCGGCCCTCGCACGGAGATTGACGAGTTACTGGGCAACCACCGTCCCGCACTCATTTTGGTTAACGACCAAGATTTGGCCTACGCGAAAGTACGCCTGGACCCCGAGTCTCTTGCCACCGCTGTCGAGCACATCAACCACTTCACCGACCCGCTCGCACGCTCACTAGTGCTGTCCGCTGCGTGGGACATGACTCGCGATGGCGAAATGCCCGCTCGCCAGTACGTGGATCTGGTGCTCGGTTGCATTGGTAATGAGACCGAGTCCACCACTGTGCTCGTACTCTTGCGTCAGCTTGAAACCACGCTGTCGTTCTACGTGGACCCGGGTCACGCGGACCAATCCATAGAAGACGCTGCCGAAGTGCTGTGGAAGCTCGCCATCCAGGCCGAGCCTGGCAGCGACAATCAGTTGCAGTTTGTGCGCGCTTTTGCCTCACTCGCCAGCAGTGAGACTCACGTCGATAACCTGCAGGGCCTGCTCGACGACAAGTTGCACTTCGAGGGCTTGGCCATTGACCAAGACCTCGCGTGGGACTTGCTCATTGGGCTGGTCGCGGGCGGCAGAGCCGACGAGTACGCAATCGAACTGCAGCTCTCCAAGGATGCCACCGCATCGGGCCATCGCCGTGCCGCTCACGCACGCGCCGCACTGCCCACTGCCGAGGGCAAGCGCAGGACGTGGGACTCCCTTGTGAACGCCGAGGTCGACATGCCGAATGCGTTGCAGTTCTCTGCGACAGATGGCTTCACTCATGTCCACGACACGAGCCTGCTCGAGCCTTATGTCGACGAGTACTTTGCGTCGATACGGCGCATCTACACGGACAAAACCAACGAGATGGCGACCACGCTCATTGAAGGCCTTTACCCCGTGCAGTTGGCAGGCCGGGTTACCGACTTGCAGGACAAGGCCGATGCGTGGCTCACCGAGAACGCAGACGCTCACTCAGCTTTGCGCAGGCTGGTTATCGAGGGCCGCGACAGCGTGCGCCGAGCTCTCGAAAACCAAGAGAAAGACCGTAGCTAGCACCGAGCAGTGAGGACGAACCGGGGTTGCGCAGTAGTGTCGCGCAACACCCGGTGACAAGTGCGAGACTGGCCTTATGCTTTCTCGCGACGAGGCCCACGAGCGCTCACAAATTGTCCCTAGTGCTGAATATCGGGTGTTCTTAGACTTCACCGGCGACGGTGACACCTTCCGGTCAATCACCACGATCGAGTTCAACTCCCCTGCTCGTGCAGACACGTTCGTCGACTTGGTAGGTGACGTTCGCCGCATTGATCTGAACGGCCGCGAACTCGACCCTGGCATTCACCGTGACGACCGTATTCATCTGACGGACCTGGCGCCCTCAAACGTACTCACTGTCGAAGCGGACTGCCAGTACCGCACCACAGGATCTGGGGTTCACCGCTTTGTGGACCCTGAGACTGACGAGGTTTTTCTTTACACCCAGTTCGCAGTGGACGACGCTCGCGCGGCATTCGCGGTCTTTGACCAGCCCGACATCAAGGGCACGTTCGCATTCACAGTTGTGGCACCCGATCACTGGGAAGTGGTGTCCAACACGAGGGCACCGGAGCCCGCGCCGTCTGTGACCCCAGGTTCACGCATGTGGGACTTCCCTCCAACCGTGCCGTTGCCGTGTTACGCGACTGCCATAGTCGCGGGGCCGTATGTGTATGAAGAGGCAACCCTCGCATCGGCAAAGGGAGTGATCCCAGCCCGCGTATACGGCCGTCCGCAACTGCGGGAGCACTTCGCTGCCGACCGTCTGTTTGCAGACACGCAACTCGGCATCGAACTGTACGAGAAGATTTTCGAAGCCGAGTACCCCTACGACAGCTACGACCAGATCTACGTGCCCCAGTTCAACTTTGGTGCCATGGAGAACGCAGGCTGCGTCACGATCTCTGAAGAGGCCTACCTGTTCCGCACCCGCGTGCCTGCCTCTCAGCTCGAGGGGCGCACCGTCGTGGTGCTGCACGAACTTGCCCACATGTGGTTTGGCGACCTGGTCACCATGCAGTGGTGGGACGACCTGTGGCTCAATGAGTCGTTTGCCGAGTTCGTGGCCACCTTTGCGGCACATGAGGTGACGGAATGGGCCGATGCGTGGGTGACGTTTGGCGCCCAACGCAAGTCTTTCGCATACGTCCAAGATCAACTGCCGACCACGCACCCGGTGCTGAGCGACGTACCCACCGTTGATGCGGTTGCGGGCACGTTCGACATGATCACGTATGCGAAGGGAGCCTCGGCATTGCGCCAGCTTGCGGCCACGCTCGAGCCACCCGTATTTTTTGCCGGGGTTGCTGCTTACGTGCGGGCCCATCACCACGGTAACGCCACGCTTGCGGACCTGTTTGCAGAGCTACGAGCCACCTCTGGGCGCGACTTGTCGGCGTGGTCACGGGCCTGGCTCGAGACTCCAGGCGTCACCACCTTGAGTGCTCACATTGATACGGACGATGCGGGGGTCATCTCTAGGTTGAGCGTCACCGAAGAGGTGCCGGCAGGGGCGATTCACCATCCACATCGGCTTCGCATCGCGGGCTACGTGCTGGGCGACAGCGGCCTTGAGCGCGAGTGGGTTGTCGACGCCGATGTCGACGGGGAGCGAACCGAGATTCCACAGGCCGCTGGCATGGTGCGCCCCGACCTCCTGCTCCTTAACGAGGACGACCTCACCTACGCAAAGGTGCGCCTCGATTCTCGCTCGCTCGCCACTGCGCGTACGCATATCTCGAACCTCGCCTCGCCCATGGCGCAGTACTTAGTGCTCGATGCGCTGTGGCACATGTGCCGCGATGGCGAACTGAGTGCGCGGGACTACGTTGACGTGGCTCTCGCGGCATTGCCTAGCCTCGCGAACTCGCAGGTAGTGGCCTCGCATGCCGCCAACATCGCGACCGCGATCCGCCTCTATACCCCGCCTGAGGCTGCTATCAATCTGGCAGAGCAGACGGCCGATGCGCTGTGGGAGATTTTGCGCGGCATCGAGCCGGGCTCAGATCGCCAATTGCACCTCCTACGTGCGTTCGCGGGGCTTGCGACGAGTGAGGCTCACGCCGACCGTATTGAGGCGCTACTAAGTGGCGACGAAGAGCTCGACGGCCTGCCCATCGACTCTGAACTGACATGGGACCTCGTCACTGCGTTGGCTGTCTGTGGGCGGGCCGACGAGTCCTTCATTGATGAGCGGCTCGCTGGCGACCCTGGCGCCGCAGGTGAACGGCACGCTGCCCGCGCCCGCGCCGCAATCGCGGATCTTGATGCCAAGCGCCGCGCGTGGGACCTGCTTGCGCGGCCCACCGACGGACTGCCAGCCAACGCCACTGCATATGAGATCGCCCAAGGTCTAGGCAAAGCGCGTGATGCTTCACTCATGGCGCCGCTATTTGCGGACATGCTCGCTTCGATGCGGCCCACCTTTGAGTCAATGGATGCCTTCATGGCCATGCGTACGCTCACCTATGCGTTCCCCACGTATTTGGCTGGCCGCGTGCCCGACCTCGACGTTCAGCTTCAAAAGTGGCTCGACGAGAACTCCGACGCGCCAAGCGTGCTCATCAAGATCGTCACCGACGGGCTCGACCAAGTACGCCGAGCATTGCGGGCTCAAGCCGCAGCTTAAGGCGCCGCCGTTTGGCCTGCGGGTGACGCGGCTTACTGGTGGCGCGGCTTGTTGGTAACGCGGCTTACTGGTGGCGTGCGGTGCGCACGGCCTCGAGTAGGCGTTGCAACCGCGGATGGTCGAACAACTCGTCAATGAGCACTGACTGACCGTTCGCGTCCGCGAGAGGTACCTGCCAGTTGGGGTACTCGGTGTGAGTGCCCGGGTGGTTCTGTGAGCGCCGCTCACCCACCGCATCGGCCAATGACACTGCGGTAAGCACCGAAGGTGCGTTCATCGCGAGGCGGTGCACGCCCGCGACCAGGTCGTCTTCTTCCCAGTCCTCGATAATCCAGCCACGTTGCTTGAGGTACTCCACCATGCGGTCACGTTGGTGATCGGACTCGGCGCGTTCAGCCGCCGCGTCTCCGGTCAACAGCCCTAGATCGCGGCGCACATCGATATGCTCACCGGCCAAGAACGCTGCCGTGGGCGGCAGGTCATGGACGGTCACCGACACGAGGGTGTCTGCTCGGTACTGCTCGGGTGGTGTGGGCGAGCCATCCTGCTGCTTCTCAAACAGCGCGACAACCGTCCCCAAGAGCCCGCGCGAATTCAGGTAGTCCGACACCCACGGCTCTAACGTCCCTAGGTCTTCGCCAATGACGATCGTGTTCGCGCGGTGCGCTTCGAGAGCAAGAATCCCGATCATCGCATCATGGTCAAAGCTGATGTACACGCCGTCGTTCGCAGCGTGACCGGCGGGAATCCACCACTGCCGGAACAGGCCAAGAATGTGGTCTACTCGCAACGCGCCCGCGTGCCGTACGGCCGCTCGCACCACGTCGCGAAATGGCAGATACGCCCACGCCTCAAGTGCCCGCGGCTGCCATGGCGGTTGCGACCAGTTTTGGCCGTGCTGGTTGTACATGTCAGGCGGCGCTCCCACCTCCATGCCAAGGGCGAGTACGCGCCCAAGCGACCACGCATCGGCCCCCATCGAATGGACCCCGACTGCAAGGTCAGTCATGATGCCAACCGACATGCCAGCGTCTAGTGCCTGAGCCTGAGCCCCCGCCAACTGTTCGTCTGCCACCCACTGGAGCCAGGCGTAGAACAACACCCGGTCACTGTTGTTTTCGCTCCACTCCCGGACCGCCCGGGAGCGAGCGGTCTGCAACTCCTCTGGCCACTGTTGCCCCTGGTACACCTCAGAAATCGCAGACCACGTGGCAAACTCCTCGAGCGCGTCTCCCTCCCGCAAACAGAAGGTCTCAAAACGCGCCTGCCTCGCTGCCGACCGCGGAGCAAGGTAGACCTGCTCGAGCGCCTTTGCCTTGGCGCGCCATGCAGAATCGCGGTCCAGCAAGTCGACGTTGTCGTTGGCACGGCGAGGACGTTCAGACTCCCACTCAAGGACCGCGCGCTGCTGCGACGGCACGTACGCCACCTCAGGGATGTCCTCCACTCGGATGTAGAGCGGGTTCAAAAAGCGCCTTGACGTGGGCAAGTACGGAGAGGGCTCGAGCGGCGTCACAGGCTCCGCAGCGTGCAACGGGTTAATGAGCATAAAGTCGGCGCCTTCGCGAATGGCCGCGAGCGCACAGAGGTCGCCCAGGTCACCGAAGTCGCCAATACCCCACGAGCGCTCTGACCTCACCGAGTACAACTGCGCAGCGAGCCCCCACGGGCGTTCGCGGCGCACCTGCTCAGGGACCTCGATGCGCTGCGGTGTTACTACTACCCAGCCCCGGCCGCGCCGGCCCGATGTGCTTGCCTGAAGGCGGTGCCAGCCCAGCGGTAGGTCGCGGGGGATGTGAAAGGTTGCTCGCCCTACATCGCGGCCATCCAGGCGGCGGGGCGGTACATAGACGTCGAGTTGGCCAAGGTCGCGAGACTCACCGTTTTCTAACATCAGCGCGGCAGCGGCCGGCTCCCCGTGCGGCACATGCACGTGAATGTCCCGTGCGTGACCTTCAACAAGCACCGTGATGGGCGGGACCATGCGGTGCCAGGCAAGGTTCTCGAGGTCCGAAAGTGACCGGGTGCAAGCGACGTCGTCTTGGGCCGCTACTCCCATGGATTCGAGGGCAGCACGAATCGCGGGTGCACTACATGGCACCTGTTCCCCGTTCCACGCGGTGTACTCCACCGAAACCCCGCACGCGCGCGCGAGTTCGGCCAACGCGGACGAGGGCAATTCTGGGGCAGTAGTCACGTACCCATCTTGCCAGGTTTCAGAGAGGCAAATAAGGGCCAAGTGGGGCCTTGCTGCTCTTCGTGAACATTCATCGATGTTCTTTCACGTCCCCCGTTGCGGTGAGCGTGGGAAGTAGAGGTGTTCGAGTGTCAGTTTGGGTGGTTACGCTGGGAGACGTGCTTCACCTAACGACGACTCCCGAACCCACCGCTACGCCTGTGCCCGAAATCCCCGATGCAGACGACATCGGCCAGTGGTTCGATAACGTGACCGCCAACGCCATTCCGTTCTTAGTGGTCGTTGCCTTTGTCATCATCGCGTGGTTTATAGGCATCGCGATCATCAAAGGGATTACCCGCGGAATCGAGCGTGGCACACCAATAGGGGACCCACGTGCCCAGCGTGCTCTGAACAAAGCGCGCATCAAGATCCACAAGTCTGACTCGATTGACGCGCGACTCGAAGCAGAGCGGCGCAGGCAGCGCGCTGGGACGCTGCGCCGGGTCCTCAAGTCTGCACTAGGGCTGCTTCTCACCCTCCTTGTGGTGACCGTGTTCCTCCACATGCTCGGGGTGCCCATTGGACCCATGATCGCCTCGGCCGGAATCGTGGGTGTAGCACTTGGTTTTGGTGCCCAGTCCCTCGTCAAAGACGTTCTCGCTGGCACTTTCATGTTGATAGAGGACCAATACGGCGTGGGTGACGTCGTGGACCTAGGCGAAGCCGCGGGCAGCGTCGAAGAGGTGGGGCTGCGCTCCACTCGACTGCGTGCGCTCGATGGCACGGTGTGGTACATCCCCAATGGAGAGATCACCCGAGTGGGCAACATGACGCGCATGTGGAGCCGCGTCATGATCGAAGTGCGGTTCGCTTACGACACCGACATTGAAGCAGCGCGGGCCGCCATGATCGACGCGGTGACGGCAGCGAAAGACAAGGACGAGAACGTCGCGAAGTCTCTACTCAGTGAGCCTGAAGTCGCAGGTATCGAGTCTCTCGAGTTCAATGCTGTGATGTTGCGCCTGCTGTGCCAGGTCAATCCCGCTACCCAATGGATGGTCCAACGCGAGGTCCGCCTAGAGATGCGCCGTATCTTCGCCGAACGCGAGATCTCCTTGGCGGTACCCGGTGACGCGATGATGTTCGATACCAAGACTCCTAACCCACCAAAGACGACAACTAGCCGTAAGCCACCTGCCGCTCGGGGCGGGCGTACGGCAGCCAAGGACAGTGATTAACGTGACCACGCCGGGAATGAATGTGGGGGCCTCAGCTCCCCAAGGCGAAAACCAAAGTTTCTACGAAGCCGTGGGCGGTAGGCCTACGTTTGAGCGCATCGTCCGACGTTTTTATGCTGGCGTTGCCGAGGACCCCATTCTTATGCCAATGTACCCGGAGCACGACCTTGAGGGAGCTATCCAGCGCCTCATGATGTTCCTCGAACAGTACTGGGGTGGCCCCACGACGTATTCAGAGCAGCGCGGTCACCCCCGGCTACGCATGCGTCACCAGCCCTATCACGTGAATCCCGAGGCCCGCGATCACTGGGTCGCGCTCATGCGTGATGCGGTCGCCGCGGCAGACCTTGCTCCGATTCATGCAGTGACGCTCATGGACTATTTGGAGCGCTCCGCGCATTCCCTTATCAACACCTTTGAACCTACTCCCGAGGACTAATTGATGGACCACGTGGAAGACGTTTGGGCGGAACAGGCTTTCGAGTCCGGAATGGCGGTGCTCGATCTTCGCCGTCTAGGCGACACCGAGTTTGAGGGCGATTCGCTGCCCATGCCAGGCGGGCGCGCGTACGGCGGTCAGGTACTCGCACAGTCGCTGCTCGCAGCCGGCCACACCGTCGATGACGACCGCGGCCTGCATTCCATGCACGGATACTTTTTGCGCCCCGGCGACGCCATGCGGCCCATCACTTTCGAGGTAGAGCTGTTACGTGACGGGCGTTCGTTCTCAGCCCGGCGCACCCACGCTTTCCAGGACGGCAAGCCCATTTTGTCGCTGATCGCCTCGTTCCAGCTCGACCAAGACGGGCCCGAGCATTCGGTGCCCATGCCCGAGGTGCCGGGGCCAGACGAGGTGGTCTCTGGGATTGATCTCTTAGCGCCCCTGGCTGGCAATGAGCGCGCGGACTACTGGTTGCAGCGCACGCCTTTTGACTTGCGCCATGTCGAGGGTTCGCTCCTTTTTGAGGCCGATGCGCGGCCCAAGCAATATCAGACCACCTGGGTGCGACTGCGCCGTCCTATCGAGGGTTCGGAGTTAATGCATCGGGCCTTGCTGGCTTTCGGGTGTGATCAGGTGATGCTCGAGCCGATTTTGCGCCGTCATGGAGTCTCGTGGAAGACCCGCGGCCTCAGTGTCGCCAGCTTGGATCACGCCATGTGGTGGCACCGGCCCGCACGCGCTGACGAGTGGTGGCTGTACGTGCAAGATGCGCCGACTGCGCAGGGCGGGCGTGGGCTCGGCGGCACGTGGGTGTTCTCTGAAGATGGACGGCTCGTCGCCTCGGCTTCGCAAGAAGGCATGTTCCGCCTCAAGCCTTCTCCCTGAGCGCAGAGCAGGAACTGCCCGTCCACGCCTTTTGCCGAACAAGGACGACTCTTTACCAAAACGTAATAGTTGGCGCACCAAGCCAGGTCTACCTGCAGTGACAGCGCAATCCCCTGCCTATTTACCAGCACATATATCTCGTAGGCCTTGAGATTCATTCTCAAAGTTGGTGGCTGCGATGGGTCGACTCGCTCACGTCCTAAACCTCACACGCTGCACTCAAAGCGCCGGTTGCGGGTTAACGGCAGAAATGTGCGTACGGGGCCGGCACTTTCTCATGTCCGCCACCCCTTTAGGAACGCTAGGACTCATTTCTGGGCCCATCTGCATCCTGTAGGAAGGCTAGGACTCATTTCTGGGCCCATCTGCATCCTGTAGGAAGGCTAGGACTCATCGCGGACGGGCACGTTAGCGTTGACGGAACGTGACCGGCTCGTCTAGGTGAGGTTCCCAGGCGGCCCGCTCAGCGTCGGTGAGGCGGCGTGGTCGCTCGGTAGCAGCGTTGACGAGCACGAGCGTGGTGGACGCCTTCGCATATACCGTGTGCTCCTCGGCGCCCACGGGTGAGCACACCTCGTAGCAAATCTCGAGGCTCGCTCCTCCCATGCGGCCAATCCACAGCTGCACGTCGAGCGGCTGGCGCAGGTAAGGCACTGGGGCCAAGTACTCGATCTGTTGGCCTGCGATGAGCGTGATGGTGTCCGCGCCAGGGCCGCCCCGGATCACGGCTGTCGCGGAGGGCTCGCCAGCATCGTCGCCCGCATCGACCCAGAACACCCGGATGCGTGCCTCCTCGAGGAGTCTCAGCATCTCTGCATTGTTGACGTGCCCGTAGGCATCGAGGTCAGACCAGCGCAGCGAAATGGGGACGTGGATGCGGCTCATGAGGCTACGTTAGCCCGCCGGCGTCGCTCAGATTCCCCCAGGATGCGCGGGTCCCTCGATTTCCAACACTCAGCGTCCAATGGGGCGCTAAGGAAGGGAAGTGGGGGCCGGGTGGGGCGGCGGGCCGGTGGGGTTGGGCCGGTGGGGTTGGGCCGGGGGGGGTTGGGCCG
>CAZHTO010000075.1:0-1443 GCA_964535845.1 uncultured Demequinaceae bacterium
GGCATTGGGCACTACAAAGACACGGCGCTCCCAGGCGAGACCGGCAACTTCGCGCTCTCAGCTCACCGGACCACATACGGCAAACCGTTCGCAGATGTCTCCGAACTCCAAGAGGGTGACTCGCTGATTTTCCAAACGGACCAAGCCTGGTTTGTTTACAAGGTTGAGCGATGGAAGATCGTGCTGCCACGCGACAGCGAGGTCATCGCACCCATGCCGGATCAGCCCGGCGTCGCACCCGACGACCGTTACATCACGCTCACCACCTGCCACCCTAAGTTTTCTGCCGCGGAACGCTGGATAGTCCACGGCCGGCTCGACTATTGGGCGCCCGTTGGCCACGGCGTGCCTGAAGAACTATTGGAGTTCTCCTCATGATCTCGTCATGGATTTGGAACGCGCTGCCCGGCCCCGCAATTCTGCGGCTGCTGCTGCTGCTCGTGGTGATCGCGGCAGCTGTGTACGGTTTGTTTGAGTACGTCTTTCCTTGGGTATCTTCGGAGTTCAACATCCAAGAGACGACAGTGGAGGGAACATGACACGCATTCTGGTGATCGACAATTACGACTCGTTTGTTTACACAATCGTGGGTTACCTCCGTCAGATGGGCGCCGAGACAGTGGTGGTGAGAAACGACACCATTGCCGATGCGGGGGCTATCGAAGACTATGACGGCGTGTTGGTTTCGCCAGGGCCAGGCACCCCTGCCGAGGCCGGCTCGTCCAACGACGTGGTGCGCGAATGCGCTCGAACTGGGACTCCAATGCTGGGCATTTGCCTAGGGCTGCAGAGCCTTGCAGAGGTCTATGGGGGCGTGGTGTCTCACGCCCCTGAGCTGATGCACGGCAAGACGTCAGGCGTTCTTCACGAAGAAGATTCGGTGCTTACCGGGTTGCCGTCGCCCTTTACTGCCACGCGATATCACTCGCTGGCTGTTGAAGAGGGCACCGTGGACGCAGAGGCGCTCGTGGTCACTGCGCGCACCGAGGGTGGCGTCATCATGGGCCTCAAGCACCGGGACTTGCCATTGCACGGCGTTCAATTTCACCCCGAGTCTGTGCTCACTGAGGGTGGTCACCGCTTGCTGGCTAACTGGCTCGAGCTTTGCGGACTACCTGATGCTGAAGGTCGCTCGGCTGGGCTCACGCCGCTCGTACGCCTCTAGTCCCCGTACGCCCGTACGCCCGTACGCCCGTACGCCTGTACCCCGAGTCGCGCATACACCCTGAGACGCCCTTCGCGCGCTCCGATTTCGCACTGAACGACCCCCAGGACGCACGCATGCTCTAAAACCAGCACTCAGTGACCCACAGGGCGCTAAGGCGGGAAGTGGGGCGTGCGGGGGCGTGGGGCGGGAAGTGGGGCGGGGGGTGGGCGCGGGGGCGGGCGCGGCGCGGGGGCGCCGGCGCGGCGGGGGGGGCGGGCCCCGCGGCGGCGGCGGCG
>CAZHTO010000075.1:1453-10136 GCA_964535845.1 uncultured Demequinaceae bacterium
GCGCTAAGGCGGGAAGTGGGGCGTGCGGGGGCGGGCGCGGCGCGGGGGCGCCGACCGGTCAGCGGGCGCTTCCCGGTCGGCGTCGGCTGCTACTCCTCTGGGGGAGGTTCGGGCGCAGGCGGCGGCTCTGGCGCGGGCTCGGGCCCGAGCGACAGCACCAACCGCACCTGGGTCCCAGGCGCGACCTGCGTGCCGCCATTGGGGTTCTGCGACAAGACCGATCCAGACGGAATGTTGTCCGAGTAGCGCGGCTCGTCGTACCCAAAGCTCAGGTCGTTGGTGCCCAGTTCACGCTCAGCGTCGGCCTGTGTCCGGCCGGTGACGTCTGGCACCGGCACTGTGGAGGGTGCGGTAGCGACCTCGAGTACCACCGTGGAACGCAACGGCACCCGGCCTGGGCTTGGGCTCTGCGTGAGGACCGTGCCGGGGGCAACAGACTCGTTCTCCACGCGGTTAATGTCGGGGAGTAGACCCAGTTCAGTGAGTTGAGCACGGGCCTGGTCTTCGCTCTGGTCCGTCACGTCGGGCAACTCGACCATGCCGCTCGATACCCAGATGGTGACAGAAGTCCCCGCGGGTACCGTCTCGCCTTCTTCAGGGTCCGTCCTGGTGACGCGGCCTTGTTCAATGCTGGGATCGTCGTCTTGCTCGACGAGCGCCACGTCGAGACCAAGGGCCTCGATATCGCGGATGGCGTCTGGTTGCTCTTTGCCACGCACGCTTGGAATCGTGACCGAGTCAGGCCCTGCTGAGACGATCACACCGACGGTGGTGCCTTCTTCGACTTCCGTGTCTGCCTCAGGATCGGTGCGAATGACCAGACCCTCTTCGACGTCGCCGGAGGCTTCCATCGACACGTCGGCCTCGAGGCCTAGGTCTTCAAGTCCGTCTACCGCGGCCTCTTCGGTCTGGCCCACCACGTTGGGGACGGACACCGTCACCACTTCGGGCTCACCATCCCCTCGGCCGAGCAGCCAGACAAGCAGGATGATCGCGATAAGCGCCGCAGCGCCCAGCGATGCCCACAAAATGATTTTGCGACGGCGCGCGTCTTCTTCGTCCTCAAGGTCGTGCTCGTCAGTCACCGCGACGGTTGCAGACTGGGGTGTGGGGATGCCTGCTCCTGCGGCCGGTCCCACAGCTGCCCACGGTGCCTGGTCCGCTGGCATCACTTCGGTCGCGTTGGTGACAGGCATTGCCTGGGTGGGCTGTTCCTCGATCTGCTGGGGGGTCATGCCCGCAGCGCCCATGGCGGCAGCGCCTAGCGGAATTGATCCAGTGGTGGGGCTCACCCGACCGCCGGACACGACCGCGCGCAGGTCACCCAAAAACTCTTGTGCGGTGGCGTAACGGTGGTCGCGGTTCTTGGCAAGCGCCCGCAACACAACCTGGTCGAGCTGAGGGGGAACGTCGGAGGCGAAGTCAGAAGGCTTAGGTGCCTCTTCACGCACGTGCTGGTATGCCACGGACACAGGTGAGTCACCAATGAATGGTGGCCGGCCAGTGAGCAGCTCGAACAGCAGGCAGCCAGCGGAGTACAGGTCGGAGCGAGCATCGACGGTCTCGCCGCGCGCCTGCTCAGGCGACAGGTACTGTGCGGTTCCCACGACTGCTTGCGTCTGCGTCATGGTGTTACCCGCATCGGCAAGTGCCCGAGCGATACCAAAGTCCATGACCTTCACGGCACCGGTGGGGGTGAGCATCACGTTTGCGGGCTTAATGTCGCGGTGGACTAGTCCGGCGTGGTGGGCGTAGTCGAGCGCGGTCAGCACCCCTGAGGCGATCTCGATGGCCTCATCAATGGGGGCGGCGACGTCACCCTTGAGGATGTCGCGCACGGTGTGACCCTCGACGTACTCCATGACAATGAACGGCACCGTTTGGCGACCGCCATCTGGGGTGGCGACATGGTCTTCGCCCGTGTCATAGACCGCAACGATTGACGGGTGGTTAAGCCCGGCAGCTGACTGGGCTTCGCGACGGAACCGCGTTTGGAAAGAGGGGTCGCGTGCAAGGTCGGGGCGCAGGATCTTAATGGCCACGGTGCGCCCAAGGCGCGTGTCGTAGCCAATGTGGACCTCAGCCATGCCGCCACGACCAATAAGGTCGCCGACCTCGTAGCGGCCCGCAAGGATCTTCGCGTCGTCGTTCATTAGTCCTTCAGTCTCCCACGTTCCGCCGCACTTTTACGCGTCATTGTCGCACTCCCGGTCGTGAACTCTGTCGAGGTGGTGCATCTGGCCTTGGCCGATACTCGGTAGGCGCGATGCTAGGTGGCATCGTGCGTGTATTTTTCTTACGTGCTCGCGCCCCCGAGGTTGTGCTCTCGGTGACCCTATCGGTGTCTCTTGCTTTACCGCTAGGTGGTTCCGCGCTCAAGTTGAGTGCGCGTAGTCGCTCAATCAGCGCATCGGCCGTCCTGGGACGTCGGCGAGGATTCTTTTCGAGCACCTCGCCAATGAGGTCAGCGAGTTCAGGCGATACGCGCTTAGGTAGCTGGGGCACGGGCTCGTTGACGTGGGCGATCGCAATATCTACGGCCGATGCGGCAGTGAAGGGCCGCTTTCCGACAACAGCTTCGTACGCGATAATTCCCAGCGCATAAACGTCCGATGCGGGCGTTGCCGGCTTTCCGAGCGCCAGTTCGGGAGCGAGATATTGGGCGGTGCCCATCACCATGCCCGTTTGGGTGAGGGTGGTTTGGTCCATGCTGCGCGAGACACCAAAGTCGGTGACCTTCACATGGTCACCGTCGGCAATGATGAGGTTGCCAGGTTTGACGTCGCGGTGCATCACACCAGCATCATGCGCTTCTTGGAGCCCAAGCGCAGTCTCAACGAGGATGTGGACCAGGCGGGGCTCGGTGAGAGTCACTTCTCGCTCGAGGATGGTCGACAGTGGCTCGCCTTCGACCAGTTCCATCACAAGATACGCGGTGCCTTCTTGGTCGCCGTAGTCGAAAACCTGGGCGATGTTGGGGTGTACCAGCCCGGCGGCATTGCGGGCTTCGTTGGTGAAGCGCTTGAGGAACGTCTCGTTCGCGGCAGCATGCTCTTTGAGGACTTTGATTGCGACGGGGCGGCCTAGCTCGGTGTCTTCGCCGCGCCACACCTCTCCCATGCCACCTACGGCGAGCAGTGACCGCAGTACGTAGCGGCCGCCCAGGGTGGTCCCTGCGTGGATTCTCATAGGTCACCCTCCGCGTTGAGCCGGAGTGCTTCACGCATAATCTCGCGTGCAATGGGTGCGGCGAGAGAGCCACCGGTGGAACCTGACCCAACGTTGCCGCCTTCTTCCACAATGACGGCAAGCGCAATAACCGGATCGTTTGCTGGCGCGAATGACACCATCCAGGCGTGGGGTGGAGTCGAGCGGCCAGTCTCGGCAGTTCCAGTTTTACCTGCGACCTCGACACCGTCGATGCGTGCGGAGCTCCCGGTGCCGTTTGAGACGGCGTCCACCATCATGCGAGTGAGGTCGCGTGCGTCGCCACGGGTCATGGACTGGCGGTACTCCTCGGGCTCCGTGGTGGAGATCACGGTGAGGTCGCCTGCGTGAATCGATTCCACGAGGTAGGGGCGCATGAGCACCCCCTCGTTCGCGATCGCAGAAGCCACCATTGCCATCTGCAACGGTGTCGAGCGCACATCAAACTGCCCAATAGCGCTCTGAGCGGTCTGGGGCTTGTTAGGCCCGTCTGGCAATTGCGAGGGAGTGACGGTGAGCGGGATGTCGAGTGGCTGTTCCCAACCAAAATCGCGCGCCTTGCGCTCAAGCACGCCCCAGCCAAGCGACATGCCCAAGTCCGCAAACGCAGTATTGCAACTAATACGCAGCGCGTCGGCTAACGGCATGTAGTCGTCATCAGCGCACGTGGCGCCTCCGTAGTTGCCAATAGTTGCGGTGGTGTCCGGGAGGGTCAGCTCTTGGGGTGAGAACAGCTCGGTGTCCGGGTTGTAGCCCGCCTCAAGCGCAGCCGCCGCGACAACGAGTTTGAAAGTGGATCCAGGCGGGTAGGTGTCGCCTGCGATGGTGCGGTTGATGAGCGGGTCGCCCTCGGCGTTGAGCAGTTTGCGATAGTTCTCACTCGCGGTCGCAGAACTGTGACTAGCGAGATCCGCAGGGTCATAGGTGGGGCTCGTGACCATCGCAAGGATCGCGCCTGTAGACGGGTCGAGCGCAACAATCGCGCCTCGCTGATCGCCCAACTGCTCGGCCGCCACGCGCTGAAGGCTCGCTGACAACGTGGTCTCAACCGCAGCACCTTGTTGCTGTTGCCCTGCTACCAGGTTGCCGAGTCGGGTCCAAAACAGCGCATCGGCCGATCCGTTGAGAAGTGCGTTCTCAGTCTGCTCAAGGGCGCTGCGGCCATGGACGATCGAATAGAAGCCGGTGACAGTCGCGTAGAGCGGGCCGTCAAGATACGACCGCTGGTAATTGAACGGATCGTCAACGGGCTCTGACCACGCGATAGCCTCGCCATCCACCACGATGGGACCACGGAAGTTACCAAACTCCCGATACAGCGTGCGGACGTTACGGGAGTCTTGATTGAGCTCTTCGGCGCCAATGACCTGGATGTAAGAGCCGGCGCCCATCAGAGTGAGGAACAGCACCAACACGACGACTGACAACCTTCTTACGGGCTCATTCATCTGCCGTCACCTCCGCATTGGGTCTGCGGGCTTGGTCTGAGATTCGCAGTAGCAGCGCCACAATTATCCAGTTGGCAAGCATGGACGAGCCGCCATACGCGAGCCATGGCGTGGTCAGACCGGTGAGTGGAATGACACGGGTGACACCGCCCACCACAATGAACACTTGCAGGGCAAGCGTAAAACCCAGACCTGCGGCTGCGAGCTTGCCAAAACCGTCGCGTACACCAATGGCGGTGCGGAAAGCGCGTTGCACCACAATCAAATACAGCGCCAAGATCGCCATCAGGCCAGTAAGCCCAAGCTCCTCGCCCAAGGACGCGATGATGAAGTCAGACTCGGCATACGGCACCAGATCTGGTCTGCCTTCGCCTAGCCCGGTACCAAAGAGGCCGCCAGAGGCCATACCGAACATGCCGCCCACGAGTTGGTAAGACGTACCCGCCTGGTAAACCTCGAAGTCGAGCGCGTTGAGCCAAGCGTCGTAGCGGGCCCGTACGTGGGGGAACGCCGTGCCCGCGATGATGGCACCGGTGACGAACAACCCCACGCCAGTCACGACCCAACTGATGCGCTGCGTCGCCACATACAACAGCCCCAAAAAGATGCCGAAGAACAGCAGCGATGCACCCAAGTCGCGCTGGTAAATCATGAGCATAAGCGCCGCAGCCCACACCAATAGCAGCGGGCCCATGTCCCGTGGGCGCGGAAAGCGCATTCCCAAAAACTTGGGCCCGGCTAGCGCGAGAGTGTCGCGATTAGTCACCAAATAGCCGGCAAAGAAGATGACGAGCGCGATCTTGGCAAACTCGCCCGGCTGGAGCGACCTGCCGCCCACATCAATCCAAATGCGGGCACCGTTAATGGTCTTTCCCAGGCCGGGCACGAGCGGCAACATGTAGAGCGCGAGGCCAACCAGGCCCGCCGTGTACGTGAAACGACGCAACATGCGGTGGTCACGTAGCAAGAAAACGACGGCGATCGCGAGCACCACCCCCGCCAGGGTCCAACCAATCTGGGCGTCGCCAAAAGCAGTGTCGCGCCCCCGGTACTGCGCATAGGCAAAGTCAATGCGGCGAATCATGGCCAGCCCAATGCCGTTGATCGCGAACACCGCGGGCAACAGCACCGGATCAGCGGACGGTGCGTAACGACGCAACACCAGGTGCGCCGCGAGCATGAGTGCGACCGCAGCCGCCGTGTAAACGCCCAGCGGCCCTAGTTCCAGAAAGTCTGCGTGGTAGTCGACGAGGCCGCGCGCAAGCACCACAATGGCGAGCGACGCAGTCATCAAGGCAAGCTCGGATCGCCGGCCAGCGCGGACGCGGACTTCAGAAACGGTTGCCACTTATGTTCGCAATCCGGCAGGCGGCGTGACAACGGCCGATGCGGTGGCGGTGGGGGCAACGCTGGGCTCGGCTACGGCATCGGGAGACGGCGAGGGAGAAGCGCCGGGGTTAGGTACCGGTGCTGGGCGAGGCAAGTTTGCTTCGAGCGCAGCCACTACTTGCCGAGCATCGTCGAGACTTTGTGCCCGGATCGTGTCATCAATACGTTGCTGTTGGTACGGAGCCAAGGCATCTAAAGGGATGGTGGTGGTCTCGACAAGACTATGAAGATCGATCACAGGAAGGTCTTGAGGGATGCCTTGAAAGATTGCGACATTATCGCCAGAGGCCCCGACGTAGTACTGAGTTTGAGTCCACAGATAGGCACCCCAGGTGCCACCGATGACCACCAGCGCGGCGATCACTGGCAGAGTCCACGGACGCAACCTGGCCCACACCACTTGTTTACGACTGGGCTGCTCGTCTTCATCGGTCTCATCGGGCGGAGTAATCATGCGGGCGACCTTGCCCGCAGCACCCTCGCCACCCGCTGATGGCCGGTGACGGTCCCGCGCAGCTGATCCCACAATCTGCGAAGCGGTTGACGGGCCCACCCCGTCAGGGGAGGCGTCGATGTCCACGACGTCTCCCACAATGCAGGTGACATTGTCAGGAGCCCCAGCCGACAGCGCGAGCGAAACCAGCGCATCGGCGCAATCGCCCGGGTCTTCCACTTCGCTCAACGTCTTATGCAACGTCTCCCGGCTCACCACGCCAGAAAGCCCATCCGAGCACAGCATCCACCGGTCACCCGGGCGCGTTTCACGCACCGAGATGTCCACCGGAACATCCGCATCAACATCGCCAAGAACTCTGAGCAACATGGACCGCTTGGGGTGATGCTCCGCGTCGGCAGCGCTCAGGCGGCCCGTGTCGACCAAATGCTGAACAAAACTGTGATCGGTAGTGACCTGATCGAGCGAGCCGTCGCGTAGCAAGTACGCGCGGGAGTCGCCAATATGAGCCATCGACAGCGTGGAGCCTGCCCGCAGTAGTGCAGTGACCGTAGTGCCCAGGCCAGACAACTCAGGGTCGTTGTGCGCGCGAGCAACAATTTCAGAATGAGCGTCTGCGATAGCAGCCTTGAGCTCGTCCAAAGCCTCATCGGGACCGTGCGACTCACCATCGAGAGCGGCGAGCCTACCCACCGCAATCGACGACGCGATGTCACCACCCGCTGCACCGCCCATGCCGTCTGCGACCACCAGGAGGTGAGGTCCGGCATAAGCCGAGTCCTGGTTGTTGGCACGGACCAGGCCCACGTCAGAGCGCGCAGCGAAGTTGATCCCGAGGAACACGTCAGCTCCTCAGTTCGAGTGTGGTGGCGCCAAGCCGCAACTTGTCGCCCCGCTTAAAGGGCATGGGGTCGTCGACCCGTTGACTATCGAGGAAGGTGCCGTTGGTTGAGCCCAGGTCTTCCACAAACCACGCGCCGTCCTCAGGGAACACGCGGCAATGGCGCGCCGAGCAATAGTCGTCGTCAATGACCAACGTGCACGTAGGCGAGCGGCCTATGAGTACTGGAGCGGAACCCAGCGGAATAGTGGTGCCCTTAAGTGCCCCGGTCGTGACAGCTAAGTGAGCCACCGCATCGGCCCTTGTCGAAATCGAGCCCGTACGAATACCGGTCGCGGAGCGCGACGGCGTAGCGATCTTTTCTGCGCGGCCTTGTGCATTGCGGCGTGCCTCACGACCGCGGCCGCGCGACGTCACCCGCGTGCCATAAAGATCTGCGCGCAACACCCCAATTGCGGCCAAAACAAGCGCCCACAGCAGGATCAGAAAACCGAACCGCAACAGGGTGATCGAGAGTTCACTCATGCAGTCACAGGTCCTCGTCCACTGGAAGTCCATCCCAGTACATGATCGTCGTGCGGCCAATACGAACGGCGTTGCCGTCGAGCAACGTCACCTCAGTGATGCGCTGCCCCTCTACCAGGGTGCCATTGGTTGAGCCTAAATCGGTGAGGATGGTGCCTTGGTCGGTCAGTTCAAAGCGACAATGCTGTCGAGACACGCCCGTGTCGTCCACCACGATGTCCGCCTCGGCACCCCGGCCAATCACGGTCATCTCACCAGTGAGGTGGTACCGCTCACCATCAATATCTAGCAGCGGGTGCCGCGAATTGTGGTGGCGCGTGGTCGCAGGGGCCGCCGGGCCACGAGTGGTGCGACTACTGACAGCAAGGCGGCCGGTCGCAAGAGACTCATCGCGAATAAACTCCACATTCACCCCGCCCACGAACGAATATTGCTGACGTTCGGCGTGATCGCGTAGGGCGTCCTCGAGTTCGTGTGCGAGGGCCTCGGCTCCCCACTCCTCCACATTGTCGTGATCATTGGCGCTCAAGGAGATTTCGTACTCGTTGGGGGCCACAGTGCGATTGCGGTCCACAGCAGCAGCCCGCGCATCACATTGGCGGCGTACCGCGCTCGCGAGCTCGACGGGCTTAACGCCGGACTTGAAAGTCCGAGCGAAAGCGCCTTGCACGACGTTCTCCACGCCCTTCTCAAACCGATCCAGGACTCCCATACTCCGAATCGTATAGTGCCGTTCGCTCATGCTAAAGTTGCCCGGCGCGCGCGAGTGGCGGAATTGGCAGACGCGCTGGCTTCAGGTGCCAGTGCCCGCAAGGGCGT
>CAZHTO010000076.1:0-10028 GCA_964535845.1 uncultured Demequinaceae bacterium
GCAGTACCCCGCATCTGGTGGCACCGTGACCGGTGGGACGCTTACGATCCCAGGTACAGGAACCAATGTCACCGTGCCTCTCTCTGACGACGCCACGGTGATTACCTATACTTCCACCGGACAGACCTACAGAATTGAAGGCGTCAACACAAAGGGTGACGTAGCTGAGACGGCACCTGGCATTTTCTATGTCAGCGATCAAGGCGGTCTTCAGAACTAAGTGAGTCTGCGTCTTGGACGCGACTTCAGTTCTGCTTGAGGTGGGTGGGGACCGGTCCCGGCCGGTTCCCACCCACACACCGCAGCACCGACCTGTTACACCACGCACTCGACCGCAGCCGCATCCACATCGATCTGGCGCTCGAGAAATCACACACCAAGTTTTGAGGGAGTTGACCATGCTGAAGCCACCGGCACAGCACGCAGTCGACTCGCGCCCACCCGCACCCACGTGGCTCAAGCCGCCGCGGCTCAAGGATGACAGCGGCTTCACACTCACCGAGATTGTCTGGGCATTGTTCCTGATGGGCGTCGTCGCCATGGCTGCCCTCGGACTGTTTCTTAAAGGCATGACAACCATCGCCGAGACCCAACGCAAGCAAACCGCCGCAAGCGTCGCGTCAGCAGCGCTCGACCAGGCCCGGGCCGTGGCTGGGACCGGTGTCAATACGCATGGCACCAGTGGCCTGGTGAAGGGCCGTAGCCAAACTGCGGCGCTCGCCCAGTGGGATGAAATCAATGCCTTCGACTCATCGCTCACTGCAGACATGACTATGACCGCCGGCACGGGGTTTGAGGGCTGGGACGTGGCGCCTGGTATGACCACAGCCGATGAGTGGTTGCCAATCCGCGATGAGTACACGATCGGAACACAGGACTTCACCGTCGATACCATCGTTGGCCTGTGTTACCGGCTAAAGACGTCTCTTAACGTGGATCAGGCGTGCACCCCCACACGAACTAGCGTGGACGACGAGCCGATGTACCGCGTTCGAGTACTCGTGCGATGGGATACCGGCAACGGGGTCACGCAGTCGTATACGGCGGCTACTATCGTGGATCCTTCTGAGGATGCGGTGTGGAACACGGCGTTGTTGCCGTTCCCTTACGACGACGAGTTCACTGTTATTGCGGGTGACTCAACGAGTTACCACGCGATCGTGACCAATGACTCCATTGATCTGGGCACAGCAAACCCCATTTGGAACGAGACCCAGCCCTCACATGGATCGTTTACTAAGGGCACAGGATCCTCGAATCAAGGAATTTTCTTTACACCGCCCAGCGACTGGTCGGGCACAGTGACCTTCCAGTATTTCCTTAGGGATCCCGCTGGCCAACAATCCGCAGTTGCGGCCACGGTCATGGTGCATATTTTGCCCGCGCCGGTCGACGATGACTTGACCGTCAGCCCCGACAGTGTGACAGAACTCAATGACCTCATCTTGGACAACGACACTGCGGTACCCAACTTGTCTTCCGACCGCGAGACCACCATCCGTCCTTTCATAGATGAAGGAGTGGACTACTTCTCGACGGAAGAGGTGACAGAAGAAACGCACGCTGCGCGTGCCGCAGACACCGCTGCACTCGCCGCACGTGGGGTCACTATGGACTCGAACGGCATTGTCACTTTCCAAGCTCCGTCGGAACTCGACCAGACGGTGACATTCCGGTACTACCTCGTCGACTCCCCGCTCAGCGGTGAGGTTGGCACGCGTTATCCCAACCTGACCGGCCCCGCGACAGTAACTATTACTACCGCCGAGCCACCGCCACCCAGCCAGGATGGAGACATCGCCCTCAATGTGAGTGCGTCCGACGATACCTGGCACGATCTCGGCTGGCGATCTCTGACCGGCAATGACGACGACATGCAGATTCGGGTCACCGGCATGTCGAGCAACGCGAACTCCCATGTCCGTCTCGATAGCGGAGCTGTTGGAAGCACCCCGGGCGATCTACTCGAGTTCCGTACCACAAGCTCCAACTTCGGCACCTACACAATTGACTACGTGGTCGTCTCACCGCGTGGGACCGAAAGTGAACCAGCAAAGCTCACTGTGACGATCGCACCCGTACCTAGCGACGCGGCATTCAACGGAACCTATCGGTGCCTGATCGGTAACATCTTGTGCTCGGGCGTTAATCTCGACATTAGTTTTGCGCAGTTGGGTATGCCGACATCGGGTCAACGGGTTGTGAGCTTAGGAACGCCGTCGTGTAGTGGCACCGCCAGCGTGACCTCGACTGGAATACGCTTTTCTCCACCGACCTCGAACGCTACCTGCGTCTTCACTTACTACGTAGAAACGACTGGTAATCCGGCCGTTCGGTCCCACGATCCCGGAACCATTACCGTGACAGTGAGAAGGCAGTGAGCGCGATGAATGCGATAGGGCGCGTACGTGAATCGCGGGACTCAGGCATGACGTTGACTGAGCTCTTAGTTGCCATGGGGATCTTCATGGCAGTACTCGCTGTGTTCATGGGCGCAGTGGTGTCTATGTCACAAACGACAGTGCGTGCACAGGTGACCTCAGACACCACCTCACAGATCCGTACGACCTTTCAGCGCTTTGATAAAGAGATTCGCTATGCCAGCGAGATCAACTTTCCTGGCGTCTCTGGCGGAGATTACTACGTCGAGTACCTGGTGCCAGTGAGCACGGGTAACTCGCAGCCGTTGTGCGTGCAGTGGCGAATCGACACGTCAGAGCGAGAATTGCAACGCCGCACATGGCATCCAGATACCCCTGAAGCAGCAACCGCTTGGGCCACCACGATCACCAATGTGCGTAATGACTTCAGTGACCCGGCAGACAGGCCATTCAGATTCGAACCGGCAGGCGTTCAGGGTTCCAAGGTATTTACGCGCCAACGGCTCGACGTTTACATAGATGCCGGAATGGGGGAGCCCGGCGATGGTCGTGGAGGGCAACTTGACGTCTCGTTCGCGGCTCTCAATACGTCTGCAGCATCAGTGACCAACTCGGGTACCGCAACAGTCTGTTTAGGTGGGGGGACGCAACGACCATGACTTCCGCATATTTCTTTGACCGGCTCCGTTTCCAGAGCCTTCCTAAAGACCGGGGTGCCGCCATGCTGTCGGTACTCATGCTGATTATGGTGCTGACAAGTTTGGCGATGTTGGTGTTGGGTCTGACCCTGTCCCAGTCTGCCCCTACGTTAATGCAAGACAAAAATGTGCGTACCCTGGCCGCGGCCCAAGCAGGTCTCGACGCTGCCGCCTTCCAGATCCGCCACGCCTACACGTCAGATGGTGTCGAATCTTTTGGGGATATCCACAAACTGCCGTGCTCAGTCTCGGGCCCCGTTGAGGATGATCTTGACGGCCCACATTTTGACGTCCAAATTCGGTACTTCAAAGATGACCCCGAAGGCCAAGATGAAGAGTGGCTCGAGGAAAATGCTCTCGAGTGCCACTTGGGTGCGGGCGCAAGTGGTGGACTTCGTGACGTGGCCCGGTATGCGCTGCTAACTGCAGAAGGTTTTGACCCAGAGGCGACCGCGACGCAAAACCGCGCAGACCGCGTTCTAGAAGCTACCTACACCTTCCAATTGACCACGCGCAAAATCGCTGGTGGCCGTATTTGGGACGACAACAATCAATATTGCTGGGTCGCAGACTCAGCTGACCCAGGCGCCCCCGTGCGTTATCGGAGCGGGGGATCAGGTCACTGTGACGAGCCCACAGAACTCAACTCGTGGACGTGGGCAAACGACTACATGATTCACCTGAGCGCTAGTGATGCGCACGGTGCCATTCCGCTTTGCCTGAGCGGTCGTCATACCGGCGGGACCCCACAGCCCATGACGCTACGTGAATGCACCTCGACCTCTCAAGACCCGCTTGGCCAGCGATTCGCGTGGACAGGAGACCACACCTGGCGCGGACAAAATGCGGCCAACACTGCCCCGGTCAACAGCTTCATCATTAAGAGAAGCAACGCAGCGGTGTATGACGAGATGCCCGTGTCGGTGGGCGGTAGCCAAGGGTGGAAGTCGGTCAACCCAGACCCCGCGGTGGGCAAGGGTAATGCCTCGTACGAGACAGACCAAGTGGTCAACCACCAATTGTTCGGCCGGTGCTTGGACGTGACCGACACTCATATCGACGCAAACTACATGATCACTTACCCATGCAAGCAAGACCCAAGTGGCAACGACTCGTTCGACTGGAACCACAAGTGGTACTACAACGAGCCCGAAGTGGGGCAGGAATACGTTTCGACCAAGATCACCGTCGTGACTGGTGGGACCACCTATTGTCTGATTGCACCAACGAGTACTCGCACTGTGACAGAGACAGGGACTGGGCATTCGGTAACCGCTCGGTTCCCGCGATTCTTGTCGGGTGTCTCGGGCGGAAGTCGAAACTGTACTAGCTCGACTACCGATTGGAAGCGTTACGGATACAACGATGATGAGGCGCTTGCGTATCACATCATCGATTCCAACGGCAGGTGCCTCTCCGCTGCAGGACCTCGCACCACCGGGCACCCGTTGTGGAACACGGTGGTAGTGGCCGAGTGCACGGACTCCGAGGCACAGAAGTGGAACGTGCCTACCGACCCCGTCGAAGCTTCCCTGAGTGGTTACGAAGAAACTACGGGGCGGTAACTGATGGAACTCGAGACACTTGTGCCTGGAGACCCCTTGTGGTGGGGAATTGCGGCATTTGTTGCTGTCTTGGGACTGGTAATCGGGTCGTTCCTGAATGTCGTGGCCTGGAGGCTCCCACGTGAAGAGTCGCTGAGTAAGCCACGCTCGGCGTGCCCGTCGTGTGGGCGCCCAGTACGGGCGCGCGACAATATTCCGGTGCTGTCCTGGCTCGTGCTCCGGGGGAAATGCCGTGATTGCAAGGCACCTATCTCTCCGAGATATCTCGTAGTCGAACTTGCAACCGCGGCCTTGTTCGTCCTCGTCTGGTGGAAGTTTGCGTGGAGCATAGAGCTCATCGCGTTCCTTTACCTCGCCGCACTGGCCGTGGTGCTCACCAGCATTGACCTGGCCGTCCACCGTCTTCCTAACGCACTTGTATTGCCCGCTTACCCGGTACTGGCCGTGTTGTTCACGGCAGAGAGCGCGATGGCCGGCGAATGGTGGCCGCTCGCGCGTGCCGCCATCGGTGGTGTGGTTCTGTTCACCTTCTACTTCGGGGCCGCAATTGTGTACCCAGGGGGCATGGGATTTGGCGATGTGAAACTCGCCGGTGTGCTTGGCGCGGCACTGGCCTGGCTTGGCTGGGGCCCGCTGGTTATTGGGAGCTTCGCGGCGTTTCTATTGGGCGGCCTGGGTGGTCTGCTCCTTATAGCGCTCAAGAAAACCGAGCGGCGGGGCGGCATCCCCTTTGGGCCGTGGATGTTTGCCGGCGCCGCAGTAGGTGTCGCGTGGGGAGCAGATATATGGAAAGCCTACATAGGGAGCTGGTCGTAATGGCTGGTTCAAAAAGGGGACGGAGAACACCGATGTTCACCTCAAAAATTTCACTAAAACAAGAATCAAAGCGTAGGGAAGGGGAGTAACGATGGCGAAGACACAGACTATTGGCCTCGACATCGGGGCGAAGGCTCTGCGCGCGGCAGAGGTGGTCTCACACGGCGGAGGGCGTGCTGAACTAGTGCGCTACGCCGAAGAGCCCTTACCTCCGGGCGCGGTGCGGGACGGCGAAGTCAACGACCCCAAGGCCGTGCAGCAGTCTCTTAAGCAGTTGTGGACAAAGGGCGGCTTCAGCTCCAAGGACGTGATTCTCGGAGTAGGCAACCAGCGCGTGACGGTGCGCTCCATGCAGGTGCCCAAAATGCCCTTGAGTGACATCCGCACATCGTTGCCGTTCCTGGTCGAAGATTCCTTGCCCATCCCAGTAGATGAGGCTGTGCTCGACTACTTTCCAAGCGGCGAGACCACTGGCCCTAACGGGACGTTGTTCGAAGGACTGGTGGTAGCGGCCTCTCGAGACACTGTGATGTCGAATGTTGACGCAGTTGAACTCGCGGGGCTACGCCCGCTCGTGATTGACCTATCTGCCTTCGCACTCCTGCGCATTATGGCTCGGGGCGAACTTGCAAGTGGAACGGTCGCGCTCGTCGACATCGGGGCCCGTGTAACGACCATTGTGGTTGCCACTAATGGCGCTCCGCGTTTTGTGCGCACACTGCCCAACGGCACCCAGGCTCTTGCCGACATTCTGGCTCGCTCTAAAGACGTCACCATGGCAGATGCCGAAAACCAGGTGATCACTTACGGCCTCACCGCGTCGCAGGCACCGCAAAACGCTATATCCGCAGATCAGTTCAATGATGCGGCTCGCACCTTGATCGAAGGCGTGCGCAACTCCATTGGCTTCTACACGTCCACCAACCGCCACGCACCGATCAACTACGTAGTGCTGACCGGTGGCGGGTCCACAGTCCCGGGTATCGGGCAGGCCATTGCCTCTGAGACCCGTACACAAACGCTCATCGGGAATCCACTCGATGGGATCACTGTGAGCAAGCGCTTGGCTGGCTTGACATCACTTAAGGGCCGTGAGGCCACCATGGCTATGCCTATTGGGCTAGGAATGGGGGTGGCGGCATGACTTCCGTCACGCATCAACAGAATGTACCAACCGCCGCGAGTGCTACGGGTAGCAGTGCGCCGGACGTGAGTCCGGTGACGGGCGGCAAACTAGGGGTTCCGCAAAAGCCCCAAGTGAACCTGTTACCTGCCGAGGTTACGCATCGTAGGCAAGTGGCGGCTGCGCAGCGCCGTATGGTCTGGATCATCATCGCCGCCATTTTGGTGGTGGTGATGGCCTTCGCCGGCGCATTCTTGGTACGTGCCAACGCGAATCTCAATCGCGAAGAGGCCCTTGCCACTGCAGACCAACTGTTGCAGCAACGTCGTGAGTATTCGCCGGTGATCGAAGTCAAGGACTCTATCGCCACCACGATGCTCGCTCGTGCCTTTGTGTTGTTCACTGAGGTCAACTGGGCAAGCTATACATACGCCTTAGCCGCTGTTCTCCCAGACGACGTCGTGATTGGCAACCTGTCGATTGAAGCGGCAGGCGCGGCCGAAGGTCTCGTTGAGGGAGCGGACCAACTCACGACCAATGCTATTGGTGTGATCACGTTCGAGGCGGTTTCACCCACGCTTCCGGTTGCCTCGCAATGGATTGACGCCATTGAGTCACTCCCGGGCCTCGCAGATGCGAACATCCAGAGTTCTGAACTGAACGCAGAAGGTGACCAGGAGTATTACGACGTGAGCGCCACCATTCAGGTGACGCTCGATGCAGCGGCTAACCGAGAGTTCGTCGATGAAGAGCTCATGGACCTGCTTGGCCTGGGCGACGCAGCGGCAGCGGATGATGCAGAGAGTGGTGAGTGACGTGAGCAAGACATCGGGAGCAGCCCGGACCTGGGACCTTGCGGCAATCATTGTCGCGGTGTTGATGCTCGTGGCCGCATGGTTCTTGTTGGTATCGCCAGTTCTTTCTGAAGCCTCGGCGACCAATGATGAGACGGCTACACAAGAAGCAGCGAATGATGTTGCTCGCCTAGAGGTAACGGCGCTGGGTAGAGACTTCGCTCGCATCGACGAGTACCGGTCAGTGTTGTCGATTATGCAAGAACAGATCACCACGACTCAGCGCTATGCGGACCTGCAACGCCTCGTGGCGCAGGTCGCAGAAGACAACAACGTGGTTATCGAAAGCCTGCAGTTCGGAACCGGTACAGCGATCGATGCACCTGAGCCAGAGGCAACCGAGGAGCCTGCGCAAGACGAGGCTGCGGAAGCAGAGCCTGCAACGACTGGTGACGAGGAAGTGCAAGAAGCCGTTAAGGCACTCTTCACTGGCTTATTCTCAATCTCGGTCGACATCGAACTTTCTGGTCGCTACAGCGACGTGCTCGCTGCGATCAACCAGCTACAGACCGGGGAACTGCGACTTGTACTCATCAACTCAGTGATGCTTGAACCGCAGGGTGATGACGTCGAAGGTTCTGCCGATGCAGACGCCACAAAGGCGGAGATCTCCGGCGAGGTGTTCGTTCTCGCCGATACCGAAGACCTGAAGCTCCGTGAAGAGCCTGTGCCCACTGTCGATCCGTCGGCAACGCCTGAGCCCCTGCCTGAGTCAGACAGGAACCCGCTCGGAACAATGGGCGACTGACACCTCCTGCTTAGCGCTTAACGCCCCGCTTATCTGAGACCTCGGACGAGCGGGGCGTTCGCGTTCCCCCTGGGCCGTAGGGTCTGGAAGAATGGCAGTCATGCTCAGATGGCTTACCGCAGGCGAATCCCATGGTCCAGCACTCGTCGGCACCCTTGAAGGGTTGCCCGCCGGAGTAGAGGTCACCACCAGTGACGTTCAAGATGCACTCGCTAGGCGGCGCCTTGGTTATGGCCGTGGGGCACGCATGGCCTTTGAACAAGACCAGGTGACGTTCCTTGGCGGCGTTCGCCACGGCCTGTCTCAAGGTGGCCCCGTGGCCATTCAGGTGGGTAACACCGAATGGCCCAAGTGGGAGACCGTCATGAGTGCGGACCCCGTCGACCCAGAAGAACTCAAAGGCGCGCGCGCCGCGCTGCTGACTCGCCCTCGCCCCGGTCACGCCGACTTGGTGGGCATGACTAAATACGACTTTGATGACGCTCGTCCGGTACTTGAGCGCGCATCGGCCCGTGAAACCGCAGCCCGCGTTGCCCTGGGAACTGTGGCAGAGAAATTCCTCGCCCAAGCCGCAGGCATCCACTTGGTGTCACACACAGTCCAGGTGGGCCACATCAGCGTTCCCGACGACGCGCCGCTGCCACCAGCAGACGCCACGAAGGCGCTTGATGACGACCCGATCCGGTGCTTCCACGAAGAAACCTCTGCCGCGATGGTCGCCGAGATTGACGCATGCCAAAAGGATGGCGACACCCTTGGAGGCGTGGTTGAGGTCGTGGCCTACGGTGTTCCTGTAGGACTTGGTAGCCACGTGCACTGGGACCGCCGCCTAGACTCGCGGCTCGCTGGCGCCCTGATGGGCATCCAGGCCATCAAGGGCGTCGAGCTCGGTGACGGCTTCCGCACGGCGGCCCGGCGCGGCTCGCAGGCTCATGACGAAATCGAGTACGGCGACGACGGCGTGACCCGTCGCACCAACCGTGCCGGCGGAGTCGAGGGTGGCATGACCAACGGCGAGCCCCTGCGGGTGCGCGCCGCCATGAAGCCCATCAGCACAGTGCCCAAGGCGCTCGACACGATCGATACCGCTACCGGCGACGCAGCCAAGGCAATTCACCAGCGCAGCGACGTATGCGCAGTGGCACCTGCCGCGGTAGTGGCCCAGGCCATGGTTGCGCTCACTCTGGCTGACTCACTGCTCGAGAAGTTCGGTGGAGACTCCGTAGGCGAAGTGCGACGCAACATCGAAAGTTACGTGGCCGCTATCCCTGAACACCTGCGTTAATGCCTAGCCCCCGCGTAGTTCTTATTGGGCCGCCTGGCTCGGGTAAGTCGTCTGCCGGAAAACGCTTAGCGCGCATGCTGTCCATTGAATGGCGAGACACTGACAAGGACATTGCGGACGCCGCAGCAAAGTCCATCCCGGACATCTTTATCGAAGACGGCGAGGCGCACTTTCGCGAGCTCGAGGCCCAAGCGGTGGCTACAGCTCTTGTCGACCACTCTGGCGTGCTGTCCCTGGGCGGCGGCGCGATTCTGAACGAAGACACTCAGCAGGCGCTTGAGGCTTATGCCGAGGGCGGCGGCATGGTCGTGTTCCTGGACGTGTCGCTCAACAAGGCGGCACCCCGTGTAGGGCTCAATAAGTCCCGCCCGTTGCTCATGGGCAACCCACGCCAACAATGGCACGCACTAATGGACGCCCGCCGGCCCATCTACACACGCCTAGCCACTGACGTGGTCGATACCGATGACTTGACACCCGACCAGGTCGCCAACGCGATCGCAAACCTAGAGGAGCGCCGGTGAGTGCTGTGATCTCCGTCAACGGAGCATCCCCCTA
>CAZHTO010000077.1:0-9855 GCA_964535845.1 uncultured Demequinaceae bacterium
GTTCAAGTCCCCCCTCGCGCACTAGTTGAAAGGACGCATCCACGGGAATGTGGGTGCGTCCTTTCGCGTATACGTGACAGGTATGCGGGCTAAGGAGGCGCCGGCCAATGTGGACAATTGGGCACTCAACGCGCACCCTCGAAGAGTTCATGTCGTTGCTACGCGACATCACGCTAGTGGTGGACGTGCGTAAACTGCCGGGCTCGCGCCGCTTTCCTTGGTTTAATGACGATGCGCTTGCGGGCAGCCTCGCAGATGCCGGCATTGGCTATCGCCGTGTTGAGGCGCTGACTGGGCGGCGTCCCGTGAGCCGCGAGGTTCCACTCGAGGTAAACGGCTGGTGGACCAATCGGAGTTTCCACAATTACGCGGACCACGCGCTGAGCGAGCCGTTCGACGCCGCCCTCGGGGACCTCCTCGATTGGGCGCGCACAGACCAGATTGCCCTGATGTGTTCAGAAGCCGTGTGGTGGCGCTGTCATAGGCGCATTATCGCGGACCACCTCATTGCCCGCGGCCATCAGGTGCACCATATTGTGGGGCCCGGCAAGGTCTCGAATGCCGAGCTCAGCGAGGGCGCGAAGGTCGATAGTGCGCGTGCCGAGCGGGTGCGCGTCACCTATCCCGCTTAAACGCGCTCCCAGTCCTCGACTTCGCCGGGAATCACTGTGAAGAGCCCGTGCGCAGTGGGCGAAGATTCTTCCCACCGCTGCGCATCGGCCACAGAGCGCTGGGCGAGTTTTGCTCCTAGGTGGCGCCACTCGAAGTCAAGTTGCCCGTGCGTGACAGTCAGGGTGTACGGCGCCACGTTGGCACCCACGATCTTGGAGCTATCAAAGCTGTACCCGCGGGCGAGCGCCTCTTCGTGAAGCCCGCTCAAGAACGCGCCTAAGGCATCGAGTGGTTCCGCCGCACGGCGAAACCGAAGCAATTGCGGGTGCTGTTGGTATCCCTTGGTTTTGCCTGCAAGGACCGCTTGTGCGAGCAAAGCCTCCCGCCACCCCGCCACCAAACCTGCTCGGTCAAGGTGGCGGGGGTGCAGTGACCACAGTCTCACGCGGCGATCATTTCGATTCGGCTGGTTCGAGCTGTGCGTTCTGCGGCTCTTCGTCTTCTTTCTTCGCCAGCTTGGAGGGCCACCAGATGGCCTTGCCAATGTCGTACGACAATGCCGGTACCAGGAGCGTTCGCACCACGAAGGTATCGAGCAACACGCCAAACGCGACAATGAAGGCCAGCTGAGCGAGGAACAGGATGGGGATAATCGACAGCGCCGCAAATGTCGCGGCGAGCACCACGCCTGCTGATGTGATGACCCCGCCGGTGATCGCCAAACCACGCAAGATCCCTTCGCGGGTGCCGTGCAGTAGCGACTCTTCGCGCACTCGCGTCATCAAGAAGATGTTGTAGTCGATTCCGAGCGCCACAAGGAAGACAAATCCATATAGAGGCACGGCCGGGTCTGCGCCGGGGAAGTCGAAGATCCCGTTGAACACGAGCGCCGCGACACCCAGTGCGGTACCGAACGAGATCACCGTGGTGGCGACCAGGAGCACCGGGGCGAGGATTGACCTCAGCAGCAGCATCAAGATCAGCAAAATCACCACGAGCACAATCGGAATGATGAGGTTGCGGTCCTTTACGGACGCGTCATTGGTGTCCACAGCGGTCGCGGACACTCCACCGATGAGAGCACTTGGCGCCGCGTCGGCCAGCTCAGAGCGCAGCTCTCTCACCGTGTCGCCGGCAGCATCGGAGTCCGCTGCGTCAACGAGCGTGGCCTGTAAGAGAATCTGCCCGTCCACCACGGTGGGCTCAGGCGCGGGGCTGTCTGGCGGGCCCACGGGTTGAATGCCATCCGGTGTCACCGGCGCTTGACCGCTGGGAGACTCAGCGGCAGACACTGAAACGTTGTCTACCCCGTCGTTTGCGAGCAGTACTTGGACAGCCTGGTCCATCTCGTCTTCGTTGAGGATCACCTGCGCGGGACTACCAGAGCCACTTGGGAAGTGCTCTCCAAGCGCCTCCTGACCGTTACGAGCCTGGGAGGTGCCCAACACCAGGTCAGACTGCGGTACACCCACAGCCTTCAACTGGGTCACGGCAGCTGCACCTGCGATCAACACGATGAGGGTAACGATCCACAGCACGCGCGGGCGCTTCTGGACGTTACGTGCGAGCTTGGTCCACAGCCCCTTGGCGGGCATGCCTGCCTCAGCCTCAACTACGTCGGGCTCGTATTTGGGGCGCCGGGGCCAAAATACGGTGCGACCAAAGGCGAACAGAATCGCCGGGAGCAGCGTCAACGCAGAAAGCATGGCGAAGATAATGCCAATCGAAGCCACTGGACCAAGGGTGCTGTTGGACTTGAGGTCGCTGAGCAGCAAGCACATGAGGCCAGCTATCACTGTGCCACCCGAGGCGAGAATTGGTTCGACAGTGCCCTTAATCGCGCCCATGACTGCTGTCCCCTTGTCGGCATTGACCCGGAGTTCTTCACGGTAACGAGCCACCACCAGCAGTGAGTAGTCCGTTGCGGCGCCAATGACCAAGATGAACAGAATCCCCTGGGTCTGCCCGCTGAGCAGGAGCACCTCCCACTTCGCAAGCCACCATACGAGTAAGAGCGCGGCGCATAGTGCGAAGAGGCTGGTCGAGAGCACTGCAATGGGCAGCAAGAACGATCGGTATACAAAGATCAAGATGATGAAGACGGCGAGGAGGGCGACTCCAAGGAGCAGTCCGTCGATGCCTTCGAAGCCGGCCGCAAGGTCCGCTGTGAGTCCTGCAGGGCCGGTGACATAGACGTCAACGCCCTCCGGTGTTGCCTCATTAAGTTCGGCGGTGAGTTCCGAGACCACGTCAGCGATCTCTGAGTCAGTCTCGATGGGCAAGAAGGCCTGCACCGCGAGCCCGTCTTCGGAAGGCACTGGTGGCGAGATTTCGTCTGTGACGCCCTCGACATTGGCCGCAGCCGCGAGTGCCTCTTCGATCTGGCCGAGTTGGTCTTCGGTCAGTTCTTCTTCGCCGACAAAGACCGTGATCGCAGGGATGGAACCGCCGTTACTAAATTCGCCAAGGAGTGCTTGCACTTGGGTGGCGTCAGCGGATTCTGGCAAGTAGCTGGTCTGGTCGTTCGATGCGACCTCAGAAACTTTGCCAAAGTATGGCCCGCCGATACCGGCAGCAGTGAGCCATACCAGGATCAGTACCGCGGGGATAAAGATTCGTAGTGCCTTCGAGGCAGGCGCACGCCGTCCCTCGGCTTGCTCGTTGGGGGGCGTCACGGACTTATCGGTGCGCCGCGTTGTGTTGCTCATGTCTGAGTCCATTCCATAATCAAGAGGAGGGTGGCAAGAAAGCCGGAGAAATAGTTGAGAGTGATAAAGCGTCGCCAGGCCCGGTTAGTACGCGCCGACGTTTTGTCGGTCACGTTCCAATACGGGGCACAGTTGAGTAGGTAGGGCACGGCGATCAGGGCCGCCAATGGCCCGGGCCACGTCGTGAAGAGCATGAGCCCGCCAGCGGCCGCCCAGAACACGAGGGCTAACCGAGCCGTGGCACGGGCGCCAAAGGCGGTAGCGATCGAGCGGATTCCCGCTTGCCGGTCCGGGTTGATGTCTTGGATCGCACCGAAGGCGTGTGCAGCCATGCCCCACAAGAAGAAGGCCACGAGCACGAGCACGACCGTCGAACTGAAGTGTGCGCCTGCGAGGATCAGGCCCACCACTGCCGGGCTCACAAAGTGTGTGCTCGACGTAAGCGAGTCGAGAACCGGCCGCTCCTTGAAGCGAAGTCGGGCTGCCGAGTAGGCCACGACAGCAAAGGCACTGACGGCGAGTGCGATCCAGGCGGCAGGGCCCCCTGCAAACGCAAGCAACACCAGCAGCGGAATGTTCATCCAGGCCGCGATCCACAGCGTGGGCCGGTGTAGACGCGGCGCAAGCAACGCGCCTTCGATGCCGCCCTTACGCGGGTTAGCGCGGTCCGATTCATAGTCGAATACGTCGTTGATGCCGTACATGGCGAAGTTGTACGGGATCAAGAAGTACAGCACGCCCACGACGAAGATCCAGTCGATCTCGCGCGTGATCATCAGGTAGCCGGCGCCAAACGGGAAGGCGGTGTTGATCCAGCTGATGGGCCTGGACGACAGCACTAATTGTGCGAAGTCACGCCGCCGCTGGGCACTGCCCCGTTGGAACGTCATCCACAGCGCTGGCAACAACACTGCGCCGGCGAGGGGGTAGGCAAAGTCTTCTAAAGGCGCCAGGCCCACCTTGATTCCAAGCAAATGTTCGGGAGCGTAATGAAAGAGCTCGGCCCCGATCATGAGGTTGTCGAACACTGCGGTGAGAACAAAAAGTACCGCGATGGTCACGCCAATGGCGGCTAAGGCGCGGCCATTCAAGACTCGACGCTTAGTGCGCAGCCCCAGGGCGTAGAGAACGGCGAACCCCACGAAGGCCACGACGACCCCGGTGAGCGCCAAGAGTGGATAACTCATGGTCGCTCACCCCGCGATCGGGTAGCAACGGCACTAAAAATACGCATGGTTCCGGTAAAGATCACCATGGTGCATAGCACTAGGAAGACCAGAAAGATTGGCTCTTCGAGCGGCAGTTCCGGGGCCAGCACTACACCTGAGGCCACCTGCCCCTCTCCTCTGAGAAAGATCCCCGACGCAATGCCTGCGATGTCCCACAACAGAAAAAGCACAAGACCAACCACGGTGACGGCCGATGCGACGGCTGGGTCGTGCCAGAAGAACAGTCTGAAGCGGTGGTCCAGTAGCAACATGCAGCCAATACCGCCAAGCAAGATCGCGAGGTAGATGAAGCCCGTCATGCGTCTGACCTCACCTGAATTGGCGCACTGAGCGGCCCTGCACTGTGGTCGCCGCGAATGCGCTTCAAGACCACCTCGGCGCTAATGAGGCACATGGGCACGCCTACGCCGGGGGCGGTGGTCGCTCCCGCGTAGTAGAGCCCTTCGACCTTCTTCGACTGGTTTTGGGCACGGAACATGGCGCTTTGACTCAAGATGTGGGCGGGGCCAAGCATTCCGCCCTTCCATGAGTGATAATCGCTGGCGAAGTCGCCTGGCCCGAGCACCTCACGTACCACCACGCGCTCAGCCAAGTCAGGAATGTCAGCCCACTGCGAGATTTGGGCGATGGCCGCACTGGCCGCTTGCTCAATCACGTTGTCGCCTGCGCCGTCGGAACCTCCCTTACCCAAAGCGGCGTCCGCTGGAACGGGCACCAGCACGAACAGGTTTTCGTGCCCATCGGGAGCCACCGAGCTGTCGGTCGCGCTTGGCTTGCACACGTATATCGAGGCGGGGTCCGGAATGCGCGGGCTGTCGCCAAAGATCGCGTCGAAGTTGCTGTCCCAGTCTTCAGTGAAGAACAGCGAGTGGTGCGGTAGCTGTGGAACCTCGCCCTTAACCCCGAGCATGACGAGCACCGCGCCAGGGCCACTGGTGCGCCGTTCCCACCACCGCTCGGGGTAGGTCTGTGCATCCGGCTCGAGCAGCCGGGTCTCGGTGTGGTGCAGGTCCGCTGCCGAGACCACAATGTCCGCGTCTTCGCGCTGCTGCACGCCCTCAGCGTCTGTCCACGTCACCCCTGTCACCTTGTGGCTGCAGCGACGTGACCGGTCTCCCTGCGGCACATCCCGAGTCTCAATACGCTCGACGTGAGCGCCCATAACAATCTGCGCACCGGCTTCGACAGCCAGCGCCTCAAACCGCTCCATGAGTTGCCAGAAACCCCCCATGGGGTACTGCACACCTTCGTCCAAGTCGAAGGCACTCATGAGGTGGTACATCGCCGGCGCATCGGCTGGATTGGTGCCCAAGAACACCGCTGGGTATCCGAGCACTTGCCGCAGTACCGGGTCCTTGAAACGTGCCCCCACATAGTCTTCGAGCGACGTGCGCAATAGCCTGGCAAGCGTGGGGAAACCCTTCAGTACCTCGCGGTTCACAAGCGCTGAGGGCCGGGTGAAGGGATTGTATAGAAAGTACTGTTCGGCCATGCGCGTGGTGCGTTGCGCCGAGTCCAAATAGCGGTCAAGCACCTCCCCACTGCCAGGCTCGATCTCTTCGAAAACCGCGCTCACATGCTCGCGACCGCGCGGCACGGTGAGCGGGCCACGGCTCGCACCGACCGTCCCAGGCTCACTAAACACGCGATAGCCAGGCTCAAGATAGGTGAGGTCAAGCTGCTCTTCGACGCTGGTGCCAAGCATCTCGAAAAAGTGCTCGAAAACGTCGGGCATCAAGTACCACGATGGACCGGTGTCAAAGCGAAAGCCGTCGCGCTCGATCATGCCAGCGCGCCCACCTACACGAGAGTTCTTTTCGAGGACGACGACGTCGTGGCCCTCACGCGCCAACAGGGCTGCAGCGGCAAGGCCTGCAACCCCAGCGCCAATAATGACGGTACGGGTCACGCGCGCCGCCCACCTTTCATGGGGAGAGCGCAGCGGGCTGTGAGCGCCAGTTTCACCGGTCCTGGAACCCGTATGCGAGTGCGATAAAGGTCGTCAGGAGCGGTGCGTGCCACCCGGTTGGTGAGGTTCGCAAAAAGTGAGTGCGCAGTACGAACGGCCACCCGCGCATCGGCCGGAAGTAATGGCATCACCTGGGCAGCGTCTGCGAGTTGGGCGCGCACTGCGGCAACCCAACGGTCCCGGTCCTCGACAGTGAGCCGGCGGTCCACGCCAAGGTAATCGCGGCCTAAGCGTTCGGTGTCGTCTGCGAGATCACGCAGAAAGTTGACGTTCTGAAAAGCCACTCCAAGGCGCCGCGCACCGTATTCGAGCTGTTCCCGCTCGGCTTCGGTGACGAAAGAGTCGCGCAAGAACACGCGCAAACACATGAGCCCCACCACCTCAGCTGAGCCGTACACGTAGGCCTCGTGAGCCTGTTCATCAAACACGGTGAGCCCGTCACCCTCGTCAGCGAGATCAGCTCGCATCGAGTCAAAAAACGGCTGAGTAAGGTCTTCGCCAATCCCCGATTCGCGGGCAGTATGCGCGAACGCGTGGATGATGAGGTCTGGGCTGTAACCGGTCTTCATCGCCTGGTGAGTGTGAGCGATATACGTGGCAAGCGCATCGGCCTGCTCCTCAGGAGTCAAGCCCGCCTCGAGCGCCACACCATCCACGAGTTCGTCTGCCACCCTCACCATCGCGTAGATGTTGCGCACGTGAGTGCGGTGGCGCTTGCCTAGCAAACGGGTGGCCATCCCAAAAGACGTCGAATAAGAGTCGATCACGTCGCTTGCGACAGCTTGCGCGGTGCTCGTGAATCGCGCAAGCGACGCTCCTGCTGCGGCGGGCCGCTCTCGCGTTGTCACGACTGCCGCCCTTCCAGGCGAGTAGCAAGGTCCAGCAACACGTGGCGTACCTGGGCGGGCACCCTGTCGCCCGAACCGCGGCCAGCAATGACTTCGTAGAACGCGGTCAACTGCTCTTCGATAAGGCCTTGCACAAAGCGTTCGGCGCCGCACTCCCGCAAGAGGTCGCGCAGGCGCTCGGCTGTCGCGTGAGATAGCTCGGGGTCCCCTAAGTCAGCTTCGATGCTGGGCCATGCGCTGGTCATGCGCGCAAAGCACACGATGGCGGTCTGCTTGCCCTCTCGCAGGTCTGAGTAGGGGTCCTTGCCATGCACAGTGCAGTCTCCGAAGGTTGACAGCAGGTCGTCTTGTAGCTGGTATGCGAGCCCCAAGTGCGCGCCCGCCGCGCTCAGCGCGCTCTCAAGGTCCTCAGACCCGCCAGCAAGAATCACTGCCGCCCGCAGTGGAAGCTCGAACGTGTAAGTCGCAGTTTTGCGAGTAGTCATGGCGAGCACGGTGCTCAAGTCGGGAGTGATGACGCCGTGGCTGAGCCCCACGTCGGCGTATTCGCCTGCCGTGGTTTCCAACACGATGTGTTCGAGCAAATCGAGCAACCTCAGTCTGGTCGCATGGGGCACGTCGGCTCGCGCGAAAAGCTGGTGGCTGGCTGACAGCAACAGGTCTCCGACGAGGATTCCGCCAGTTTGGGCCCAGTGTTGTGCGCCTTCGCCTAATGCCCTGTCGGCCGATGCGTTTTCGAGTTCGCCCATCAAGTTGGGTCGGCCACGGCGCACCACGTCGCCGTCGATAATGTCGTCGTGCAACAAAAAGGCATAGTGGAGGGCCTCGACCGCGGCAGCGATACTGACGGCTACTTCGCGTTCCCCAGTGGGTATTGACTCGGTGTGAGACATGGCGTCAAAAGTTTCGAGGAGCAGGAGTGGGCGGACTAGTTTGCCGCCCTGGACGTGCTGTGATGCGAGGTTCCACAGCCGCGAGAAGTCGGCTCCGTACGCCTGAGCAGCGGTGCCGTGATGCGTAAAAAGCGTGGCCAACTCTCGCTCAATGGTGTCCCGCAGGCGAGCGTGGCTTTGGTTGCTCTGCGTGGCGGTGCTCATGATGTACCGCTTTCGCGAGCCGCCGAGCGCGCGACTTCGGCTGCTGCTTCGAGTTCCTCGCCCAAAAGCGGGATCTGCAAGACCATCCATGGGCTGAAAGCGAACGGAGTAAGCCGGACCGCCTCGACGAGTGCGGGCACGCTCACCCACTCCCATTGCGCTACCTCGTCGGGGTTGGCGTTGACCTCGCTGGCGATGGTTGCGATGTAGACGGGGCACACTTCGTTCTCGACCACACCGCTCGCGTCTACCGCGCGGTACTGGAAGTCAGGAAGCACCACGCGTAGATCCCTAATGTCGGTGCCAAGTTCCTGGGCAGCGCGACGGTGAACGGCGTTCTCGCGCGGCTCATCAGGGGCAGGATGGCCGCACACGCTATTGGTCCATACCCCTGGCCACGTGAGTTTAGAGAGGGCTCGGCGGGTCACGAGTACGTCGCCGTCCTGGTTGAACACGTAGCACGAGAAGGCAAGGTGCAACGGGGTGTCATCGGTGTGAATCACGTACTTATCAGCCTTACCGATGGGCTGTCCGTGGTCGTCGAGGAGGATGACCTCTTCTTCAACGCCACTGGGACCTTCATGCACCAGCACCCCTGTGCTCATTTCACCCTCCAAGGTTATTGTTCAAGGCATAATGTTAGCCTATCTAGCAACATGCTAAGTATAAAACATACTATGCGCTAATATATTCCCATGGCCCAGTCTGATGCTCCACAAGATGCGATCTCCTCTCGCCTCTACGACATCGACTCCAACGACCCCACATCCCGTCTTATTGATCGTACGCAGGTGACTCCCAAAGAGTTGGGTGAGATCAGCGCGCTCATGGCGGCACTTGGGCGCTTGCGGGATGCTGAGCAGGCACTCACCCAGGCCTCGCAGGAGTACATGAAGCTAGGCCGCTCCGACATGCGGGCACTCCACTACCTGATCGTGGCGCGACACAGCGAGACCGTCGTGACCCCCAAAGCGATCGCAGCCCACCTCAAAATCTCGAGCGCATCGACAACCAAGCTGCTCGACCGGCTAGAGGCAGCAGAGCACATTGTTCGCGCACCCCACCCGAGCGACAGGCGCGCACTCGCCATCACTATCACTGACAAGACCCACGAGGCCGCGATGCAGACAGTAGGCCGCCTCCAGTCAAAACGCTTCCAGGCAGCTGCCCGCCTCACCAGTGAAGAGAGGGCCACTGTGATCCGTTTTCTTGACGATATGACAGGCCAGATCTCGCTTCGCAACGAGACGTGGGCCAGCGAGTCAGGACATGCAAAGAGCCCCTGACTCGTGCGAGTTCAGGGGCTCTTACACATCGACGTCAGCGCTTCATGACACGTCGCGCGACGCCATAGTTTTATTGACTTAGTTCTGTGCCGCCTGCTGTGCTGCA
>CAZHTO010000078.1:0-9730 GCA_964535845.1 uncultured Demequinaceae bacterium
CTTGGTCGCGTGCGGTGAGTAGACGAACTCGTAGCCCTCTTCGATGTGACGGCGACGCGAATACTCTTCCATCTCGATGCGGATGATGCCGCCCTTGGGGTGGAACACGGCCAGGCCAGAGCCAATTTCGTCAGGGAAAGAGAACAAGTCCATCTCGTTGCCCAGACGACGGTGATCGCGACGCTCGGCCTCGGCCAGGCGCTCCTTGTAGGCCACGAGCTCTTCCTTGGAGGGCCACGCGGTGCCGTACACGCGCTGGAGCTGAGGGTTCTTCTCGGAGCCCTTCCAGTACGCAGCGGCCGACCGCATGAGCGACCAGCTGTTGGCCAGCACCCTGGTGGTGGGCACGTGCGGGCCCCGGCACAGGTCCTTCCACGCCACGTCTCCATTGCGACGCACATTGTCGTAGATGGTGATGTCGCCTTCGCCAATCTCCACCGACGCACCCTCGGCGCCTTCGGTGTCCTCAGAGAGCAATTCGCACTTGTAGTGCTCGTCTGCGAGCTCCGCAAGGGCCTCTTCGCGCGTCACTTCGCGGCGCACAAAGCTTTGCCCTTCTTTCACGATGCGCTGCATGGCTTTTTCTAGAGCCTTCAGGTCCTCAGGAGTGAAGGGCTGCTCCACATCAAAGTCGTAATAGAAGCCATCGGTAATAGGCGGTCCAATGCCCAGCTTGGCATCCGCGTGCTGCTGCTGAACTGCTTGCGCCAGAACGTGCGCGGTTGAGTGGCGCAGCACCATCAGCCCGTCCGGGTCCTGCGCGGTCACCGACTCAACCACGGCACCCTCAGACAACTCACGCGCGAGGTCCCACAGCTCACCGTCCACACGCATCACCAGCACATCACGGCGCTCGCCAAACAGATCGGTGCCCGTTGTGCCAACGTCAACCTGTCGCTGGTCGCCGTCAACGGTTAAATGAATACTCGACACCGGTGGTCTCCTTGAAAGTGTGCATGCTGAAGGCGAGGCCGAGCCAGAATGCGCACGACCTACCAGACGATGCTACCGACACCGCGAGGGGCACACGTCATCCGCGCGCGGACACTCCCTCGATAGGTGCAGACATCACGCGCTCCGCAGTCGCGAGCCACGCCGCGGCAGTGTCCCGGTCATCGGTACCTGCCGCAAGGGACAAGATGTTCGCCGCAACCCTGGCGCGCAACTCGTCACGACCAAAGATGCTCGCGAACTCATTCAGCAAGCGCAGGCCTACCTCAGGCACTCCCCGATAAGCGTCTGGGTCTAACTCAGGCAAGACCATCATGTGCGCAATGACGCAAGCACAGTCGTCGATTCGTCGGCCTGGACCCAAGGTGTCCAGATCGATGAGCGCGACTACCCGCCTTGGATCGATCGCGTCGTCCACATAGATATTTGCGGCGTGCAAATCTCCATGGGTGGGCACTGTGGGGTGCGGCGGCGCGACAGCCAAGTACGACTCGATGCGATCAACCAAAGCCTGTACCCGCTCGTGAGGCAAGCCTTCTTCCACAGCCATCGCCGCATATTGGGCCACTCGATCCGCAACAGGTGGGCGAGGGCTCAGCTCCGTAGCCTCAGACGGTAACGAATCCATCGCATCGATAAGCATCTGTGCCGTGAGCTGCGCGGGCGGCGACCCGTCGGGTCGGTGTAGCGCGCGGGTCATGGGAGTGCCTTGCGCCTCTTCCACCACCACAATGCCATCGCCTGCGTCGTAGGACTTTGGGGCAAGCGCGGTCATCCGGTGCCGGCTCAGTAGCGCTTCTGCCCGCTCAGGCCGTATCACCTTGACATACCAGGTACGAGCACGACCAGCCGTAGTGGTGCGGACCCGGAGCACTGCTCTGCGCATGGGCCGCATCACCATCATGTCGAGCGACTCGATCGCGACCGAGTCTCCTGTCACGTTAAAAAGACGCACAGCTAGCGTCTCTGGCACACACGCCTGGGCGAGTCCCGGTAGGTAGGGGTCTGCCGGGTGGCGCCACACGTGAACAGTGCCCTCGTCCGAAGACAAGCGCACAGCCTTGGCAGCCGCGCGTTGCTCGTCAGTGAGTTTCACTGTCGAAGCCACCAAGTACAGTCGTTCGCCCCCGGCAACAACGTCATATCCCACCGACGTTTCTGCACCAGGCCGTGCGTTTATTGAGTCGATGGTCCACGACTCAAGTTCCACGTTCACTGTTGCGAGCGCAGCCTTGAGAACGTCGCCAGCGTGCTCGCCAGTCAGCTTTGGCGCAGCAGCGTGATCAGGGCCCATGTTTATATCTCACCACGTAAAAGCGCTTAATGCCGCACTAGAGCCATTTCGGATCACGTGCGTGTCGGGGCGGTCTTATTGTCGCTGTGCGTCACGCGCGTTGGGCAATGAGGCTCTCGCCACGGTGGTGCACCGCAAATTCTGGATGACTGGCTAAGAACTGGTCCGTTGCCTTTTGACAGCCCTCATAGTCGAAGTAATCGTCGAGCACGATAACGCCTCCAGGCGACATGCGCATCGCCACCTCTTGGAGGCAGTATGCGACCGACGAAAACCAGTCGCAGTCGATGTGAGCGACTGCGATCGACGTAATTTTGGGAGCGGCAGTGGGCCAGGAATCTTCAAATAGACCTGCGTGGAGGACCACCGTCGTGCCATTGACGGGCTTACCGTGCCGGGCCATCGACTCCCCCACTCGACCGAGCAAGTCCGGCACATAGCCGTAATAGTCGTCGCCCCTAATTCCCTTGGATTCGCCCGATGCGATCACGTCGTAGCGCTCCAAGGCTCGCTTTCCGTCTTTGTCACCATCAGGGGGCGGGATCGTGCCAAAGAGATCAAAGCCATGGAATTCTCTTTCGGTTCCGGCATGCGTCAAAGCAATCGCGGAGCCACCCAGCGCGACGCCAAACTCGACGATGGCACCTGGCACTTCCCGCGCATCGGCCGTCTGCACTGCTCGCTCAAGGGCGAGCATTTTCACGGGCGAAAGGTAGGTGAGGCGTTCGCGGATCACGGTCCGGGCGGTCGGTGACAGTCGCCCGTAAGCCCATACCTGCGTTGGTATGCGATTGATTCTTGGCACGAGCCCACGATAAGGGTGTGAAGGCTGTTGCGCGCGCGTTATCCGCACGTGTGTGGGAGATCAAGGGTGGGCGATACTGGGTTCGAACCAGTGACCTCTTCCGTGTGAAGGAAGCGCGCTACCACTGCGCCAATCGCCCTTGAGCGAGATCCATAGTAGCGCGTCTATGGACGGCGGAGAACACGCCTCGAGGCTCAGCGGGTTAGCCCGTCCCCTCTGCCGGAACGAACTCTTGTAGCACTCGCTGCCAATCGAACGAAGGCTCCTCCGGGATTGACCACGCAATATTGAGGTCGGCTGTCAAGCACTCCTGTAGCACTGACGTGAACTCCTGTTCGCTCACATGTGCAGGCAACTCAATTGCCTGCGTTGTTCCGGGCTCACCAGCGGGATCTGCTACCCATCCATATCCCGCATCCCGAGCGCACCTTGCAAACTCCAGACCGTGCTCAGATTGCAAAGCCAAGTGCTCCTGAATCTCTGCGTCGTCACCGCCACCGCCTGCCGGTTGGGAGAAATTGGGCAGATCCGCCTCGCAATCTGCGTATACCGTTTGGGTCTGCGGGTCGTGCGCAAAATACGCTGACGACTCAGCAGCAACCCAGGTGCTACCGTCTGCTTCGCCAAAAATCATTAATGGTGCTTCACCAGCAGGCTCGTCCGGCCCGGCACTCCCTATCTCGAGCTCTAGCTGTGCACCAGGAGCCTCAACATACACATAGTCCATGTCACTAATCTTTGCTGTCAGTCCCCCTGCCACAAGGCACGCCACGAAAGCGGCGGCAGGGTCACCTTCATTGACGGGTTCACTCTCGTGGGGGGACGAAGTGGTGCAGCCGGCCAATGGAATCGCCAGCACCGTCGTTGCCACAGCAAAGCCTCGTAAGTTTCGTGCAATTCTCATGCGCATGTCCTTTCGTTAAGGCGATTCACCTTGGGATCCGTCGTGACTCGGTTGTGCGAGGTGGCCCAGCACTGTTGCGGCGAGCCACGTCATCCATACGTTTTCACTGGGCTGGTTTGGCATGAGTCATAGTTGGCTTGACCGAAAACTGACCACACGGCTTCATGCTGGGAACGTGGAAGGAGGTGGCGCGAGGTGCGGATCATGTTAGTAGAAGACGAAAAGAGTCTTGCGGACGGTTTGGCAGATGGCCTCAGGCGAGAGGGATACACAGTTGAGGTGGCGTATGACGGAGCAGCTGCTCTTGCGCGCATTGCCGAGGTTGACGTAGACGTCATGATCCTCGACCGAGACCTCCCCCAGTTGTCGGGGGACGCGGTGTGTCGTGTGCTGCGGGCTGAAGGGCACCCCGTACGGATTCTCATGCTCACCGCCGCGGGAACACTCAACGACCGAGTAGCAGGCCTTGATCATGGAGCCGATGACTATCTGCCCAAACCGTTCGCGTATGTAGAACTTCTGGCACGATTGCGTGCGCTGGGCCGCCGTACGAGTGAAGGATCAGGCACGGTCCTCGAAGTTGGGGGCGTGAGGATCGATACCGTGCGGCGCGCGGCTGAGCGTGAAGGGCGTCCACTCAGACTTACTCCGAAGGAGTACGGCGTGCTGTCCGTGCTGTTGTCTGCAAACGGCGGCTGGATCAGCGTTGACGAGCTTTTCGATGACGTCTGGGGACTACCCGAAGACCGCGGGCGCAGTGTGGTCAAAGCGACGATCCACACCTTGCGACGCAAATTGGGCACTCCAGACCCCATCGATACTGCGCACGGCCACGGCTACCGAATCGGATCCACCCCATGACGCGTGATCGACGGTGGGGTTTTCGAGCCCGGCTCACCGTGCTCATTGCGGCGGTATTCATTGTGAGTGGGCTTGCACTCCTAGTGGTGCAGTACCTGTTAGTGCGACGGCTCTTCGCTCAGCAAATCGGCTCAATCTCGACAGGTTGCCTCGTGTCAGAAAGCATCCACAGCACGTCCAGTGACGATCTCACCTGTTCAATAGAGTCGGTGCCTGGTGCCGTAGATGGCGAGATCATCGTGGGTACCGACACCAGCTCGGTGGTGATCCAGCAGACCACCCAGCTATCTGAGGATGTGCTCTCGGGCCTCCTGATGTGGTCCATTGCGGTTCTAGTGCTCTTCGCATGTGTGGCAGTGATCGCTGCCTGGTGGCTTTCGCAAAAATCTCTTGGCCGCATTGCGCGCATCACTGAGCGAACTCGTGACATTACTAGCCATGATCTTCACCGCCGTCTGGACCTGACTGGCCCAGCTGATGAGATCAAAGTGCTCGCCGACACTATTGACGAGATGCTCAACCGCCTTCACGAGTCATTTGAACGGCAGGACCGCTTTATCGCCGGTGCGTCTCACGAGCTGCGGACTCCCTTGACGACCACCCGGACGCTACTCGAGATTCCATTGGAGCAAGGCCGCATTCCGCCCGAACTCGAGGACAACGTCCGGGGTGCACTGACTGCTAATCAGCGTAGTGAACAGGTAGTCGCTGCGCTCCTTGCGCTCGCCCGTAGTACGCACGCCCCTGACCTGAACGCGGACCCCAAGTGCGATCTCAACGCTGTGGTGCGCGAGAGCCTGGCTGAACACAGCAGCAACCTCAGCGACCGCACACTTCTTGTGGAGGGCTTGCCCGCCCACCCCATTGTGGTCGAGGCAGACACCAGCCTGACGCGGATCGTGGTGGGGAACCTAGTCGAGAACGCCTTCCTTCATAGTCTCGATCGTGGGACGGTGGCGATTAACGCGCGAGTGAGCGAGAACGCAGTGCAACTGACGATCGAGAACACGGGACGCCCGCTCACGGACGCGGAGGTCTCCCGGCTCACAGAACCGTTCTATCGAGGCCAAGAAACCCGGCTCACAGGACAAGGCACCGGCCTAGGGCTCACCTTGGCGGACACCATTGCCCATTCCCTAGGGGCCACTTTGGCTTTGTCTGCGCGCGACGGCGGCGGGCTGGTCGCCGAGCTCAGAATTCCCACCGTGCGCGGCGGTGAGCGTTCTTAGGCCCACCCCCGCTAGCGACTCACGGTCCGAACAGGTGATTTAGTGGGCTCGCTCAGGCCGTGGTGACTCGAAAAGCACTTTGTCGCGCCACTTTCCGTAACGGAAATACAGGAAGGCGAAAATGCTGCTGACGACAAAGCTCAAGCCAATGCCCCACGCAACGCCGTTATCACCTATCGCGCGGGTCAAGAGGTAGGTGAGGGGGAATCTGAGGAGCCAGAACGAGATGATGTTGAGTACCAGCACCTGGTACATCGCGCCCGAGGCCCGCACTACTCCGTTCAGTACAAAGTTCACGCCCAATAACGGATAGAAGAAGCCAATAATGCGCAGGTAGGTGGCGCCAAAGGCCACCGCTGCGTCGTCATCGATAAAGAGGCGGACTGCTGGCTCCGCAAAGATCACCACGACTGCGGCGACCACGAGCATGATCGCGAAGTTGTAGACAAGCGTGGCACGGGTAATGGCTACGACTCTCCCCCAGTCACGCACCCCTATGTTTTGTCCAGCCATGCTCGACACCGCAATACCTAGGGCCATCGCGGGCAGCATGATGACCGAGTCCAGCCGCTGAGCAGCGCCAAATCCACCGACAACGTCCGGGCCCAGGCCCGTCACCACACTCATAATTGCGGCCGACCCACCCGAGATGACCGCCATCTGAAGGCCAGACGGAATACCCAAGTGGAAGATTGTGCGGGTCTCGGTCCACGTGGGACGCGTGGGCATTGTGACGGGCGCTAGCCGCCCGCGCACCACAGTCACCAAGCCGTACGCAAACGCGACGCCCTGGGAAACGACGGTTGCCATCGCTGCGCCACGGATTCCCCACCCGAACGTGTGGATGAACAGCGGATCGATCACCGCGTTCAGTACGACTGCGACGAACACAAAACGCATTGGCGTTTTGCTGTCTCCCAGGGCCCTCAGCACCGTGGCGATGAAGTTGTAACCAAAAAGAAAAAGCATCCCTAAGAAGGTGATCTGCAAGTAGGCACTCGCATCTGCCATCATCGCCTCAGGGGTGCCGAGAAGCCGCAAAAGCGGATCCGCAGCGAAGAAGCCGGCAGCACCAAGTCCCAGCGACATCGCAAACATAATGACAATGAAGGCGTTGAGATATCGCTTAAGCCCCTCGCTGTCCTTCTTTCCCTTGAGCTGGGCCAAGACCACAAGGGCGGCGTTATTCATCCCTAGTACGAACGACAGCACCGTAAACATAATGACGCCAGAGACAGTCACTGCTCCGAGTGCTTGGGCACCGAGCAAATTGCCGATCCACAAACTGTCGACAAACTGGAACGACGTTTGCAACAGATTTGCCAGCATGATGGGCCCAGAGAAAGTGACCAGTTGCCTTGAGGGGCGTCCCCGCGTGAAGTCATGCTGATGAGAAGACAACCATGCCTCTTTCACACTGAACTGCTCGCAGTGTGCGAGCGAAGATCACGTCACGCGGCGCGGCTGTGGATCGGGATCCTTTTCCGCATTGAGTTCAAAAAGTGCGCTGAGTTTGCGCAACAAGCGGCCAGCTTCCAAATCTTTGCCGTCAATCGAGGACAAGTGCTGGACGCCCCTGCTCGAGGAAGTAACCGCCAGATTCGCCTTACCCGCTACCGCATCATCTAAGACGCTCATGGGCAACTCCCCAGGCGCCGCGACCCGGATTGGAATGCCCGAATCGGCCCCCCACTCCAGCGCCAAGCCCCTCGTGACTCCCGGAAGGCAACCCGAGGACAGTGCTGGTGTGAGGATCTCTCCGTCTCGCTCAACGAAAACATTGCTGCCGGTCCCCTCGCACAAACTGCCGCGGGTATTCGCAACGATGGCCTCGTCTGCGCCCTTGCTCCTGGCATACGCGGCCATCACCGCGTTCTCACCGTAAGACGTGGACTTCACGCCAGTCAGAGCAGACCGTTCATTGCGTGTCCATGGCGAGCGCACTGCGTGGCACACGCGCGGGCGCAGGCCAGTCGCTCCCGTGACAATCACGGTGAGCGGCCCATCGCCGCGCCCATAACCCACGGGGCCATCACCCGCCGTCACTGTTAACCGCAAACGCGTCAGTAGTCCGCCCCCTGCAGCCATGACCGCATCGATACCACGGCGCAAGAGCTCGGGGTCGGGAGGGTTAAGGCCTATACGTTCCGTTGAATATTTGAGCCTCGCGAGGTGCCGAGTCATGGCGAACGGGTGGCCGTCACGCACTACGAGGGTCTCGAACGCGCCGTCGCCGACGGTCACGCCATGATCGGTGGCGGTCAACAGCGGCTCACCAGGGACTAATAGCCGTCCACCGGACCACACTATGGGAGTCATGGCTGGATTATCCCGGCAGAAGCCAGGGCAATCAACCTCTGCGCCTTCAACTCGGTCTCGGCCCACTCACCTGCGGCGTCTGAGCCCCAGGTGATTCCCGCTCCCGTCCCAAAATGCAGCGTGCCATCTGTCCACCAAAAGGTGCGAATTCCCACGGCGAGTTGTGCCCGACGAGCATCAGCATCGATCCAGCCAATGGCTCCGCAATACGGGCCTCGAGCCGCCGTCTCCTCCCGGCTAATCACGTCGAGGGCAGCCTCCTTTGGCGCACCAGAAACTGACCCTGGAGGAAAGGTGCCGTCCCACAGGGCTGGCCACATCGCACGTGTCCAGTCATAACGCCCCTCAAGAGTGGCTGTGACCGTCGATTCCAAGTGAGTGAGCCCTGGGTGCTCGTGATGGCCCAAGAGTTCAGGAACCGCTACAGAACCCGGCTGGGCCACATGCGACAAGTCGTTGCGTACCAGGTCAGTAATCATCACGTTCTCGGCAATGTCCTTGCGGAGCATGTTCTCGCCGGGCGCGGCCGTGCCCTTGATAGGTGACGAGCGCACCTGGTCTCCATCAATGGCGAGATACAACTCAGGTGACGCTGACACTATCCAGGCGCCGGGGGCATCGGCCGTAGTCGGCATCACCACCCGGCTGGCGTAGCGCGCTGGGTTGCCCACCGCAAGACGCTCGCTCAGGGCTACAGCGTCAGGGCCATGCGGGCCTGCTGGCAACGGTGCGCGTAAGACTCGACAAAGATTGACCTGGTAGACCGTGCCATCACGAATGTCTTGGCGCACCCTTTGCACCCCGTCGATGTACTGCCGCCTAGTGAGTGAGGTCTCCCACTCAGATGCTTGAGGCCCGTGCCATTCACGGCCCGTCACGACCGCCGGTGTATCTGACCAATCAACCTCAGCCATTCGCCACGCGTCGATACGGCCGTTAAAGTCCCCCACCACTACCCAGAAGCCCCCCTGGGCAAGTTTTTCCCCCTGAGTCCGGGCATCAATGTGCTCCACGACACCCCGAGCACGCACGCCCTTAAAGGCTGCGTGGCCCGCAAATCGAGCCTCATTATCCATCGTCACGACTACCACGCTAGCGCCACTGAGCATCGCAGGCTTCTAGCCGCCACGCCGTCCAGGTTTGCATTTGGTGTTGAGCCAATTTGTCGGCTAGAGTTCCTATCTGTTCAGGGCATCACGCTCTGACACGCGGACGTGGCTCAGCTGGTAGAGCATCACCTTGCCAAGGTGAGGGTCGCGGGTTCGAATCCCGTCGTCCGCTCGGAGGATCATCGCCCCTGGGTGGTGTAGTAACGGTGGAGTGGCCGAGAGGCGAGGCAGCGGCCTGCAAAGCCGTATACGTGGGTT
>CAZHTO010000079.1:0-4241 GCA_964535845.1 uncultured Demequinaceae bacterium
AACTTCTTCGAGTCCACCAACACGTCATACGAGGTCAACGCGAAGGCAACCGCCAAGAGCTAATACTCACGCGCACTGCGCCCCGCATCGACGCGATGCGGGGCACAGTTGTGTCTGGGGTGTGGGGTGACATGTTGCACGCGATGTCGATGGACTTACCGACCGGTTAGGAATAATATGAGTGGGGCGTTGTTCCACCTTCGTCCGCCGACCGAGTCCCCACTCTGATCGCGACGTTCAACGCCGGACTGCGATGTTCAACACCGGACTGCGACGTTCAACACCGGACTACGACGTCCAGCCCCCGCCCAAATGGCGCTGCCGCCCTTTTTTAAGTGAGACCCGCTTGACCCTGCGCTCTAACCGCCCCGCCGTCGTCACCTCGACAGCCACTCCTCCCACTGCAAACCCTCAAGCAGCTCACGCCGAAACCCCGCCGGCAGAGTTCGGAGACTCGCTCACCCGCCGGGCGCGCTTGGCGTACATCCTCATTCTCGGTGCGCTCGTGGCACTGGGCCCGTTCACAATCGACCTGTACCTGCCGGCTTTCCCTGAGGTGGCACGGGACCTGATGGCGTCTGACGCGGCTATTCAGTTCACGCTCACTGCCACCACCATCGGCTTTGGGATTGGTCAACTGGTTGTGGGCCCGCTGAGCGACGCCTTTGGCCGCAAGCGCCCGCTCATGATCGCCACCTTGTTGCACATCGTTGCGAGTATCGTCGTGTGGCTCGCCCCCAGCATCGAGTGGGTGCTCGTGGGTCGAGTGTTCCAGGGCATTGGCGCTGCGGGTGGTGCCGTGGTCGCCATGGCGATTGTGCGCGACCTGTTCGCGGGGCAACGCCTTATCCGCATGCTGTCACGCATGGCACTCGTGACGGGTCTAGCCCCGGTGCTTGCGCCGGTGATTGGCTCGCAGTTGCTACGCGTAGTCGACTGGCGCGAGATCTTTGTGGTGCTTGCTGCCTATGGGGTGCTCATCGCTGCGATTGCGCGAATCTGGTTGCGTGAAACCCGGCCCGCACACATGCGTAGCGGAGCAGGCCTTGCCGCAGTGCGTGCACGCTACCGACGCCTGCTCAGCGACGGGGCCTTCATGGGTGTCGCACTCGTAGGCGCTATGACGTTCACCACGCTCTTCTCATACCTGTCCGCATCGTCGTTCGTGCTTCAAGACCAATATGGTCTCTCGGCGCAGGCTTACGGCCTGGTGTTTGGGCTCAACTCCATAGGTGTGGTGATAGGCACTCAAGTTTCTGCGCGACTCATGCGGGTTCTCGCTCCGCGGGACGTCGCTACCGGCGGGCTACTGATGATGACCGCGGGCGCGCTCGCGCTCTTTGTGTGCTCGTTGTTCGACAGCGGACTTTTTGGCGTTGTGGTCCCGCTGTTCTTTGTGGTCAGTCCGCTGGGCTTCATCATGCCGGCCGTTCAAGTGATGGCCCTCCAAGACCATGGTGCTCAAGCGGGCACCGCCGCCTCCCTCATTGGTGCCATGAACTTTGGTGTCGCAGGCCTTGTGTCTCCGATTGTGGGCATGCTGGGTGCCACTGCTACCTCCATGGCGATCGTGATGCTCGGGGCGCTTTTGGTGGGGCACGTGAGCTTGTGGCTCGTGGTGCGGCCGCGCACCTCTGGGGAGGTCGTCCAGTAGCGTTGGCTCGCGCCGATGCTCCGGTTCGCGCGGTATCGTTGCCGGATGGTGACGCGCGTGGGGATCTTAGTTTTTGACGGCTTTGATGTGATCGATGCGGGGGGCCCGTACGAGGTGTTCCTCACCGCCTCCCGCCTTGCAGAGCGTGATGGAGGCGCACCTACGTTCACCGTTGAACTCTTGAGCCCTGACGGCAGTGACGTCGTTGCGTACGGCGGGATGACGTTGACTGCTCTTGCGAATGCGAGTGAGGCCGAACCCTTTGACGTCACCGTGATTCCGGGCACCATTGAGGTGTCGAAGGCGCTTGCTGATCCGACCATCGGAACGGCGGTAAGCGCGTTGGCTCGTGAAGGAACGCTCACTACCTCGGTATGCACTGGGGCATTTTTGTTGGCAGAGCAGGGGATATTGGATGGCTTGCCTGCCACCACCCACTGGGAAGATGTAGAGGCGCTCCGCGCGACCGGGGTAGCCGATGCGCGGGCTGGGGTTCGTTGGGTCGACGCCGGTGACGTGGTCACCGGGGGAGGGCTCACATCAGGTATTCATATGGCGCTACACGTGGTGGCGCGCCTGGCGGGCACGCCAATGGCTGAGAGAACTGCACGCCAACTGGACCTTGACTGGACTGCTGCATGAAGAATCGTCGCCCGGCTCCTGACTTCACGACCGGCCCAGTCACGCGGTGGCTGCGGGTCACGGCTGTCATAGCGATGCTTGCGATCACTGCCGTAGCCCTCGTGAACTACTCGTCGTTGCCAGGGACGATCCCCACGCACTTCGATGCTGCGGGCCAGGCCGACGGCTGGGGAAGTCGCACACAGTTTGTGTGGCTCATTGTCATCTGGACGCTCATGACATTTGGCATCACGTGGCTGTCGACTAAGCCGCACGTGTTCAACTACCCCGATGAGGTCACGCCCGAGCGGGCACAAGGCCTCTACCGGGAAGGTGAGCGGATGATGGTGGCGGTGCTCGCTGGACTCGTCGTGCTTTACGGCGGCATGGTCATGCTGACGTTCGGTCAAGAGGGGGGCTTGCTCATTGGCTTTGGCCTCATCACGCTCGTGGGCGCCACGTTAGGCGGCATCATCCGGATCAGCCTGGTTAAAGACAGCCCGGCCTAGTTCTTTGGCTAGCCGCCGGTAGCGGGTGGCGTCAGGGTGATGGCGAAGGTGCCGATCATAAAGTTGTCGCCGTTAGTCGAGATCTGCACATTGTGGATCTTGGTGGTGTTCACCAGTTTTCCAGCAAAGCGGTGCGCATCAATGCCCATGGTGTTGGTCCAGAACGACCCGTTGGCCCACGAGTCAGCGGCGTCATCCGAGTGACGAGACTCATAAGTACCGTCGTGCCTGAGAACGTAGGGGACAAAGTTGTCGCCACCAAGCATGACCCGGTCGCCGCTGTTGCCGCGGTCGCCTTCGTAGGCGGTCCACGAAGGCGTCACACGAGTGCCGCTGTCTGCAGCAAAGGGAATCGACACGGGCGTGGTGCCCTTCACCCAGTGCGGGCCTTCGAACAATGCGACTTCCGTGCCTTCAGGGACTTCAGGGTCTTCATAGACGATCGTCAAGGTGAAGCCGCCGTAATAGGTGCGCACCGGGTCCGTGTGTGGGCCGGCAGCTACTGCGATGTCAGCCACCGTTACCGTGGTGTCGGTGATGCCACTCAGCAGGTCCGTGATGTCCGCCCGCGCGACGTAGTACTGGCGGTTTTCTTCGACAACGTCGTTGTCCACAGTGTCCGCATGAACCGTGGCAAACTCGCCCGCACCAATCTTGATGCGGGCCGAGTCGAGGTCCCCAGTCCAGGCATCCCCTGGGTGTGCGGATGAGCGGTAGAGGTGTCGGTTCGCGGACCACTCGAGGTAGGCAAGTTTCACCGTGGCGTCGTCGGGGAGTGAAATAGTTGTCAGTCCGGAGTTGACGTGGCCGCCATGGTTATTGAGCTGCACCATGTTCCAGTTGTTATTTTCCAACTGCCGCCCCACGTTCGTGGAGGTGTTGCTCATTGCGAGGCGGCACGCGTCCATCGCGTGGAGTTGCAACGGGGTGGCGTGGCAGCCCATAACCGTCCCACCAAAGTGCTCGACCGCCTCGCCGCCTGTACCGCTGTAGCCCGGGTCGAGAGGGTTGGAGCCGCCATCGGAAGGTGCGAGCGCGGTACGGACCGCATACGTCGAACTCACGTCACCGGCTTGAACATCAAAAGTGGTGACCGAGTCTTCGTCGAGCTGTTCCGTATTGATATCGACCGCGAGCATCAACGTTGCGGTGGTGTCGACATCAAGCTCGTCGAGCCTGCACGTGGCAATAGTCGCGGCAGTGTCGGTCTCACACTCCCATTCGTCCTGCACAAAAGTACGGTCGCTTGCATACGCCAAGTAGGCCTCAATGCGGCCGGCGTTGGCCGTGGCCATCCCACCGCCTCCACTAGCGGGAGCTGCGATGGTGAGGCCCTCAGGAAGTGTCACGTGCGCGATGACAGACTCAGCAGCGCCATCTCCCTCGTTAGTCACCGACATCGACACGGAAGGCAGGGTGCGAGATATCTCCAGGTATGCGAGCGGGGCTTTACCGAT
>CAZHTO010000079.1:4341-9702 GCA_964535845.1 uncultured Demequinaceae bacterium
CTGGTTGACCGTCGCCAGGCTCCTCAACCTCAGGATCACTTGGCTCAGGCGCGTCGCTACCACCTGGAACACCAGGTCCGGAGTTACCCGGACCAGGGGCCGGGTTCACTGCACCTGGGTCCACTGCACCTGGGTCCACGGCGCCTGGGGCTGCGCCATCGGTGTTGGTACTTCCACCGGACGGGCTGTTGCCGGAATTAATATTGCCGTTCGCAGAGGCGCCCCGGGAGGGTGCCCGGTCCGTGGACCCAGCATCACTACCTACGCCCGGACTGCTGGGGGCCAAAGTGTCGCCGTCTGGCGCATCGGCCGTGTTGTCTTCTACCACTGGGGCAGGGGTAGGGGTCACCGGCGCATCATCAGGAGCCGGTTCGCGCTGAGAGTCGTCGTCCGAGATGGGTGCCTCGGTTGGTGCGATCTGAGCAGACGTGTGGCGATCAGAGTCTGACTTGGGCGCGAACCAGCCCAGAATTGACGCTCCGTTGAGCGCTATAGCGGCCACGCCCACCACTGCCGCGGCGGGCAGTGCTACGTGGGATAGGGCTCCCAGAAAGCCCGCAAAGCTCGCTGCCCCACTCGTTGCACCGGCAGTGCTTGCACCCGTAGCGGCTCCGACGCCGCTTGCGCTCGCTGCGGTGCTGTTGCCAGCCGCGCTCGCGGTTGTGGTCGCGCTCGTGCTCGTGCCTGCGGCTGTCACTGTCGCAGCAGTCGAGCTACCGGTGCCGAACACTCCCCCAATACTGAGCCCGCCCTCAAGCGCACCCGCCCCTACGGCGCCCATGAATAACGGTGCGATCACTGCGCGCATACCGCGGTTCACGTCAGTTAACTCCGCGACTAAGGCTGCGCACCGTTCACACGAACGCACGTGAGCGTCCACGCGCGTGTGCTCGCGCTTAGCAAGGCCACCACGAACATAGGCGCCCAGAAGAGTGTTGGTCTCGAGGCAGTCGACCGACTGCGAGGTGTTGAGGTGCTGCTGGAGATACGCCTGACGTAATGCTTCGCGGGCACGGTACGCGAGCGCGGCCACGCCGTTAGCGCTCAAGCCCAATAGGGGGGCAATCTCCTTCGGAGTCTTCTTCTCCACTTCGGTGTACCAGAGCACCGCCTGCCAGCGCTCTGGGAGCGACTTGAACGCATCTGCCACCATGCCGTGCTCAAAGCCATCAAGGGCTGGCTCGTCTGACGAGGGTTCATAACCCAGAGCAGATTCGTAGGGAGACATGTCGTCGCGAGGCTTGGTACGGATGCCCTTTTGGATGATGTCCATGCCTGTGCGACGCACGATGGTGAATAGGTAGGCACGGAACGCGAGGTCGGGACCATCACCACGTTGGAGGGCTCGCAACACGCGCGAGAAAGATTCGGACACCACGTCATCGATATCGCTGACTGCATTCGTGTACTGCGCGGCAACCTTACGGGCAGCCCCCACGTGTCGCTCGTAGAGCACGCCAAAGGCGGCCGAGTCGCCAGCGCGCACGCCGGCGATCAGCTCGGGGTCGCTGGACGTTTCCGTCCATAGCACGACCGCGTCTGAAGCCATAAAATTTGCCCCCTCGTGGGACCAGAGCCATCTGTACCTCCATGATCCCTGGCCCTCCACACAACTTCAAGACCTGGCGAGAGGGATTGGTCACACCCCAGTAAGTAAAGTCGTGGCCCAATTCTGGTGTGACTCGCGTCATAGTCACGGCGCTCGGGGCTCTCACCTCACATGACCAGCACGATCGACGCCCTCACCAGCGGGGCTTCCGAGCTCTTGCAAAGGTGGAAGAGCTCGAGTATCGAAGGGGTGTGGCGCCGTCCCGGAGATTGGTACACGCCTGCCGTTGAGGCGGTGGTAGAAGCACTCGAAGCTGGTTTAGACACCGCGCCCGCATCGTTCCGCTTGGGACAAGCTCGATCAGCAGCCGGGGTGGGCATAACCGAAGCAATCGACGACATGGCTGTGCTGTTCCGAGCAGCAGGGCACGTGGCGGCGCCGGTGTTATCCATCCGTGCGCTGTGCGAAGGCTGGACTGCAGGCCCCACACCCACCATCGATGCGCCCACGATGACGGACGCCGAGTCCGGCATGGGTACCGCTGAATATCTCTCCCACCGGCTTGCGGAACTTTACGGAATCGCGAGTCGCACCGGCACGTCCGTGCACCACACCCACGCACTCGTCATGCTCGATGTGTCAGTAGAGAGTTCGAACCCGTGGCAGCGAATAGCACGCAACGCTGCGGTGGGATCTGCGCTGACCGGCGCATACGGCGAGGGCCATCCGATTGCCCGCCTGGGCGACGGGCTTTATGCCGTATTGGTAGAAAGAGGCGAGGCGCTTGGCGCCGGACTCGCCACCCTGCGCGTACACATCTCAGAACGGGCAGCCACTCTCAAAGCGAGCAACTTGATGCGCCAACCCCCGCGCGTGTGGATCGAGTCTTTGCCGGCGTCCCGTGAGTACGCAATCGACTTAGTGGAGTCGTTGCGAAGGTAGCGGGATCTAGGGGAGAGGGTTCGGGCCGCGCTAGGTCTAGTCCGACGGTTCCCAGAAATGATCGAATGACCGCCACAGAACAAGCGAGCGGCCCTCGTCGCGGTCCACGCGTTGGCCGCGCTCGACAATCACAATGGAGCCGGACGGGCCAGACGCAAATACGCGCGAACCGACATCGGCCCGGGGACGCAACTTTTTGACCTCTTTCTCAAGTTGCGTCACCTGATGTTGCAGCGCCAAAATACGAGCGATACCAGCAAGGTTAATGCCCTCGTCATGACTCATCCGCTGGATTTCGCGCAATGTTGCGACGTCACGGAGTGAGTAACGCCGCCCGCCTCCGGGCCGCCTGCGCGGCACCACGAGCCCTAGGCGGTCGTACTGGCGCAATGTTTGCGCATGCATGTCTGCCAACTCGGCTGCTGCAGAAATAAGAAAGACAGGCTCGTCGACATCTGGCTGTTCCACGAATGCCTCCTTCCTCACCCACGGCGGTGGTGCGTTTCAGTATCGCCGATGCGCGCATCGGCCGGTATTAGCGTGCAGCGTCTGTGTACAAGTCCTTACGAGGATCGTCTTTAGCGGTTTCCAAAGCGAAGGCTTGGAGGGACTCTTTGGCCTTGCGGCTGAGTTTGCTCGGAACAGCGACTTCAACGGTGGCGAGCAGGTCGCCGGTACCGTCCTTCGCGTTCAGACCACGGCCCTTGACGCGCAAAGTCTTGCCGCTGGGAGTGCCGCTGGGAATTTTGACCTTCACGCGGCTTCCGTCAAGAGTGGGCACCTCTACCTGAGCCCCGAGTGCCGCTTCATCGAAACTGACAGGCACGACTACGCGTAGGTTTTTGCCTTCGGTGGAGAACACCGGGTGCTTGGCTACACGAACCGTAAGGAGCAAATCCCCTGCGGGGCCACCGTTAGTACCAGGACGACCCTTGCCCCGCAACCGAATCTTTTGGCCATCACGCACGCCCACCGGGAGCCGCGTCGTGATGGTGCCGGTGGTGGTGCGCAACGTGATCGTTTCGCCTTCGGCAGCTTGGCGGAACGACACCTCAGTGGTGGCTGCCACATCCGTGCCCTTTTGGGGCCCGCGCTGGAAGCCGCCGCCGCCAAAGATGTTTCCAAGCATGTCCTCAAAGCCCTGGGCGCGGTATTGCGTGCCACCACCGCCACCGCCACCTGCGCCGCCACCGAACATGCCGGAGAAGACATCCTCAAAGCCAGCACCGCCAGGCCCACCCGCCTGGAAGCGGGGACCCCCGCCACCCATAGCGCGCACCGCGTCGTACTGCCCGCGTTGCTGCTCATCGGACAGCACTGCGTACGCTTCGCCTACCTCTTTGAAGCGTTGCTCCGACGTGGAATCGCCTGGGTTGCGGTCCGGGTGAAGGTCCCGAGCAAGTTTGCGGTAAGCCTTCTTGATTTGGTCCTGGTCCGCGTCTTTGGGGACGCCCAGCGTCTTATAGAAATCTTTAGAAAACCAATCTTGACTGGTCACTGTGCGCCTCCTTTCGGCAGGTTGCGGTTACTCGGGCTGGGAAACAATCACGCGGGCCGGGCGCACAATGCGCTCGCCCACTCGGTGGCCAGACTGCACCACTTGGTGAATGGTGGGGCGGTCCACGTCGTCAGAGGTCTGAGACATGAGCGCCTCGTGAACCTGAGGATCGAACTCTTCGCCTGGTGCTCCGTAGCTCTCCCACTCGTACTTCTCAAGCGTCTCTTCGAGCTTGACAGCAATCGCCGCGAACGGGCCGTCCTCAAGATCGCCCGCAGCCCTCGCGCCCGCAATGTCGTCGAGAACCGGGATAAGCGCCTCGATGACCTTGATGGTCGCGAGCTCGCTGTTCGCTTCGCGGTCACGGTCCACACGCTTGCGGTAGTTGACGTACTCGGCTTGCAAACGGCGCAGGTCTTCGAGGTGCTCAGCGGCCTTTTGCTCGGCCTGGGCCAGCGCATCGCCGGCGTGGGCTTGATCGGCTTCGAAATCGTCTAGGTCTTCCGCAGCAGCATTCACAATGCGTTCAGCGTCAGCTAGCGGGTCGTGCTCGTCGCCATGGTCGGGATTGGGATTCTGATCAGTCATAAGAGCCTCCGTGAGTAGTCGTGAACAACCGTGAACGGCGGGCGCAAGCGTAAAGCTGGCGCCCGCCGCCTCGGGTCGTTACTTCTGCTCGTCCTCGTCTTCGACGATCTCGGCGTCAACCACATCGTCATCGGCGTCGGCGCTACCTGCGTCGCTGCCTTCTGGTGCGTCTGCGCCTTCGCCCGCTGCCGCATCGGCCTGCTGCGCGGCGTAAACGGCCTCACCAATCTTCTGCGCCTTCTCAACCAGCGCATCGTGCTTGGCCTTGATATCTGCGACGTCATCGCCCTCGAGAGCCGTCTTGACCTCGGCGATCGCGGACTTGACGTCCTCAGCGACCTCTGCGGGGACCTTTTCTTCGTTCTCGCTCAGAATCTTCTCTGTCGAGTACGCGAAGGTCTCGGCGTTGTTGCGGGTCTCGGCGTCCTCGCGGCGCTGCTTGTCTTCTTCAGCGTGCTCCTCGGCATCCTTAATCATCTGCTCGATGTCGTCCTTGGACAGTGCCGAGCCGCCGGTGACCGTGATGGACTGCTCCTTGCCGGTGCCACGGTCCTTGGCGCCCACGTGAACAATGCCGTTGGCATCGATGTCGAAGGTCACCTCAACCTGCGGAACGCCACGCGGGGCAGGCGCAATGCCACCCAACTCGAACGTGCCGAGCATCTTGTTGTCACGCGCAAACTGACGCTCACCCTGGTACACCTGCACCAGCACGGACGGCTGGTTGTCCTCGGCGGTCGAGAAGACCTCAGAAGACTTGGTGGGGATCGCGGTGTTGCGCTCG
>CAZHTO010000080.1:0-9548 GCA_964535845.1 uncultured Demequinaceae bacterium
ATCGACGAGATGAACCTCGAAACCCACGCGATGTGGGACCGCATTATCCGCGGCGAACTCACTGTGGAGCAGGCTCTGCCGGGTGACCGTCCCGAGTGGATGCCGGCCCTGATTGACCGCGCCGCAAGCATGTATGAGCGGGACAAGAACCACGCGAGCATTGTCATCTGGTCGCTGGGCAATGAGTCGTTTGGCGGGAGCAACCTACGTGACTTGGGCGACTGGTTCCGCGCCACCGATCCGACCCGACCGGTGCATTACGAGGGGGTCTACTGGGACCCGCGCTACCCAGAGACCACGGACATTGCCAGCCAGATGTACACATCTGCGGCAGATGTCGAGGCGTATCTGGCGGACAACCGTGACAAGCCGTTCATCCTGTGCGAGTTCGCCCACTCCATGGGCAACTCGTTTGGCGCGGTGGATAAGTACCTGGACCTCACGGAACGCGATCCGTTGTTTCAGGGCATCTTCATCTGGGACTTCGCCGACCAGACGCTGGTGAAGCGCGACCGTTACGGCCGCGACGTCAAGGGCTACGGCGGCGACTTTGGGGAGGCGCCAACTGACTACGAGTTCAGCGCCAACGGCATCGTGTTTGCCGACCGCACGCCCACCCCAGCCTTCCAAGAGGTTCGCTACCTCTACCAGGACTTCCACACTGCAATCTCGAAGCAGGGCGTGACCATTACCAACAAGCGCATGTTCACCGGACTGGACGATGTCGACGTGGTGGTGACCCTCCGGCGCGAGGGCCGCAGGCTGGCTGAGTCCACGCTCCACGTAGATGTCCCGGCACAGCAGTCCCGCGAATACCCGCTCCCCTTTTCAATGCCCGATGCGCGGGGTGAGTACACCGTCGATGTCACCTACCGCCTCAAGGCGGCTTCGGAGTGGGCGAATGCGGGCTACGTTGTGGGCTGGAAGCAAGAGGTGTTCAACATCGACGCGGCCACCCCCGTCGCATCGACTCCCCCGCCCGCCCCGCGCGTGGTTGACAGCACTCAGAACATTGGGGTGCACGGTCAGCACTTTTCCGTGTTGTTCTCGAAGATTCAGGGCAACCTGGTGTCGTACCGCTACGGGCGCACCTCAGATGGCGGCCGCGAGTTGCTGCGCGACATGCCGTACCCGAGCTTCTGGCATGCGCCTACATCCAACGAACGTGGCTGGGACATGCCGTGGCACAACGGCCAATGGCTGCTGGCCAGCAAGTCGCGCCGGCCCCGCAAGGGCTGGGAGAGCCCGCGTGTGGTCAGGCACGAATACGCAGTCGAAATCCAGTTCGGGTACGAGCTGCCCACGTCCCCTGTCTCCGAAGTAGACGTCAACTACCTCATCGATGGCGACGGCCACGTCGACGTCACCATGACGGTCCGGCCCGGCGAGGTGCTACCGGACATGCCAGAGTTTGGCATGACCCTGACGGTGGATGCCGACCTGCACCATGTGCGTTGGTACGGCGACGGCCCAGCCGAAAGCTACGTGGACCGCCGCGGTGGCGCGCGGCTCGACGTGTGGGAAGGCGACGTGCGCACCCAGCTCACGCCGTACATGCGACCTCAGGAGTCGGGCAGCCACACCGGCGTGCGCTGGGCCGAGGTGCTCGATGACGCTGGTTTTGGCATTCGCCTGGACTGTGCACGCGGCATGGACGGCGAGCCCGGCATGGAGTTCTCGGCGCTGCCGTGGACGCCGTTTGAGATCGAGAACGCTCGCCACCCGAACGAGCTGCCGCCTATTCACCACACCGTTCTGCGCCCTGCGTTGATGCGCCGCGGCGTGGGCGGGGACAACTCGTGGGGTGCGCAAACACACGAAGAGCACCTAGTGCCAAAGGGCGAGCTGACGTTCCGCTTTGGCTTCCAAGGGGTTCTTAGGTAGCGGCGTGCTCCGCTAGTCGTCTGACTGCGCGGCGGCCCGTGCGCGTCCCACCACGCGGCCGCGCTGCGAGTCCCAGAACCGCTCGAGCATGTCGCGAGCCTCGTCGAGGTCCGCGTCCGCGCCAAACAGCTCGGTGGTGGGCTCGAACCGCACGCCCTCGGCAAGCGGCCCCGCGGGCACCGGGTCATAGCCCAGGCGGTCCACCAGTCCCGCAACAGCCTCGACATCAGCGTCATGGTCGCCGGCGATCGCGAGCGCGATCCGCTCTGGGTCGCCGGCCGGCCGTGCCAGCTCCTCCAGCGCATACCCACTGAGGTGATTAAAGGTCTTGGCCACCCGCGCATCGGCCAGATGCCTTTGAACTACCTCAGAGGTCGAGGTGAGCGGGTCTTCGAACTCGGCTCTATGCCCGTCTAACTCCCACCAATAGTTCATGGCGTCAATGACCAAGGTGCCTGCAAGACGCTCAACTGGCACCGTATCCAGGCGACCTAGCGGGATTGCGAGCACCACCGCATCGGCCGTATAGACAGAATCAAATGGACCGGCGGAGCCTGCCATCCGGACGTCAATGCCAGCCTCACGAGCCAGCGCCGCGATGGCCTTGCCGATGCGCCCGGCGCCGAGTATTCCTAACGTCTGGATTCCTGTCGAAGAGATCTGAGGGGTGCTCACGTCCGTACCTTAAGCGATCGCGCGCCTCGTAGAGTGAGAGCCATGTCCCCTTCGCCTTCTCCCCGTACTGTTTTTTTGGATATTGACGGCACTTACGCGTCTCATGGCGCTGTCCCGGATGCTCATGCGCAAGCGGTACGTCAGGCACGCGCCAATGGCCACCGCATGCTGCTCTGCACTGGTCGTCCACGTTCGATCGTGTCTGACCGCCTGCTTGAGGCGGGTTTCGATGGCCTCGTGTGCGGCGCAGGCGCGTACGTCGAGTACGACGGCGAGGTGCTCCGCAATGAGGTGTTCCCTCGCGAGCTCGCTGACCGTACCGTTGACGTCCTCACCCGCCACAGTGCCATCGCACTGCTGGAAGCACCGGAGGCCCTCTACGTGCTCCCCGAAACGCACGAGGCGATGGAGCGACGCGCCCCGGCTCACGATTCGAGCGCCGTCCAGGCCGCAGTGTGGGACGACCTGCGGGCGGCGCGCGTAGTCGTCGACAGCCTTCACGGTCTCGATTTTGGCAAGGTTGTGACGCTGTCAGCAGAGGTGGACCTTGGCCAGATCGCTCAAGAGATTGGCCCCGAGGTGGCGGCAATCGAGACGTCCATCGAGGACCTGGGCCGCGGCGGTGGCGAGCTTTACATGGCGCACATCAACAAGGCTGTGGGCATGGCAGTCGTCGTGGAGCACTTAGGGCTCACGCCCGCAGACGTCATTGGCATAGGCGACGGCCCCAACGACATCGAGATGCTCGAATATGCGGGCACGTCAGTAGGCATTGTGGGTGGACACCCCCAGGTGATTGCTCTTGCCGATGCGCTGGCTCAGGGTCCCGACGACGAGGGCCTGGTAGCGGCTTTCGCAGAGTTAGGACTCACCTAAGATCCCTGCCGCATGGCACAATAGTGTGCTTGTCGCCCCATCGGTGCCGACAGTCTCACTTTTAAGAACGGTTCAGCATGTCTCAGCGTGTCCCCGCGACCACCGTCGCCACTGACCAGAAGTCTGTCTCCCGCCGCGACGAGTGGGTGATCCGCGTACTGATCGTCTCTGGCTTCACAGTCATTCTCAACGAGACAATCATGGGTGTCGCAATTCCGCACCTCATGGTGGACCTGGGCATCACCGCAGTCGCGGCACAGTGGCTCACAGCAGCCTTTTTGCTCACCATGGCGATCGTGATCCCCATTACGGGCTTTTTGCTGCAGCGCTACCCCACCCGTCCCCTGTATATCGCGGCGATGTCGTCATTCGTGGCGGGAACCGCCCTCGCCGCAGCCGCCCCCGGCTTCGAAGTGCTGCTTGTTGCCCGCGTGGTCCAAGCGACCGGCACGGCCGTCATGTTGCCGCTGCTGATGACAACCGTGATTTCGCTCGTTCCAGAACGTGAACGGGGCCGCCGTATGGGCACCATCGGCATCGTCATCTCGGTTGCGCCAGCGCTGGGCCCCACCATCTCGGGTGCGATCCTGGCGATTTTGCCGTGGCGGTTCCTTTTCGTGTTCGTGTTGCCGGTAGCCATTGGAACGCTGATCTTTGGCTACTTCCGCATGCGCAGTACCAACGAGACTCGCGCAAGCCGTGTCGACGTGCCCTCCGTGGCGTTGTCCGCACTCGGGTTTGGGTCACTCGTGTTTGGCTTGAGCCGTATTGGCGAGTCCGCTGACGGACAGATTGGTCAAACAATCGCGATCATTTTGCTGGGCGTCGCGATTCTTGCGGCCTTCGGATGGCGCCAGGTTGCGCTGCAGCGACGCGACATGCCACTGCTAGACCTACGCGTGTTTAAGTCGCGCACCTTCTCTGCTGCCACCGCGATGTTTGTGGTCAACATGATCGCCATGTTTGGTTCGATCATTCTGCTGCCGTTGTTCATGCAGAACGTCCTCGACCTGAGCGTGCTCAATAGTGGATTGCTACTGCTGCCCGGTGGGCTGGCGATGGGTCTGCTCGCACCTATCGTGGGCCGCGCCTATGACCGAGTGGGCGCCCGCCCGCTACTGGTACCTGGCACCGCACTCGTGGCGCTGGCCTCGTGGGGCCTGTCGTTCATCCTCACTCCGGGTGTGCACTGGTCGCTCGTGCTCGCGTGCCACTTCACCCTGAGCATTGGCCTCGCGCTCATCTTCACGCCGCTATTCTCTGCAAGCTTGGGCTCGCTCCCGCGCCGCCTGTACTCGCACGGCTCTGCGATCGTGTCGACTATGCAGCAGGTGGCGGCCGCAGCGGGAACGGCGCTGTTCGTTTCGGTGATGACCGCGATCGCGCTCTCGCAAGAGGGGCAAGGGTCCACCTCCATTGCCGCCGAGGCCGCCGGCATGCGTGGCGCGTTCCTCGTAGGAGCAATTCTCGCCACGTTGGGAATTGGACTTGCAACCTTGGTAGGCCGCTCCCCCAGTACGCATGAAGAGGACCACGAGCCAGCGCTTCAATTCGAAGACCAGGTCGCCTAGAGACTAAAGGTCGCCGCTACCTGGCCGTTGGTGGCCGCCTCAATGCGGGCGAGCATCTCGTGCGACATCGCGGGTAACTCTTCGAGGGCGAACCACTCAGCGTCCGTGTTCTCGCCGTCTGCCGGGTGGGCCTCACCAGACACGTAGCGAAAACGAAAGGCTAAGTCCAAGTACTGCGCATGGTCGCCGTTGTCGTAACGCACGGGCGCAAGTGACTGGACTCTTACCAATGCCTGGGGCTCTGCCACGATGCCCGCTTCTTCGAGCACTTCGCGGGCCGCAGCCACCGCAGGCTGTTCACCCGGGTCAACGATGCCGGTGACCGGAGTCCATGCGCCATTGTCTGCTCGGCGCACCAGCAACACCTGCTGTTCGTCACCGCCAGGAGCGTCCCGCACCACGACGGCAGTCACGCCGGGTAGCCACAACAGTTGGTGACCAATGTCTTTGCGCAGGTTGACAATGAAATCGGGCGTGGACATGGCCCCACGTTATCGCCCCTACGGCCGATGCGCGGGGCGCGCAATCATTCGCCTGTAGGTGGAATGTGGGTCCAGGTGGGGAACTTAGGGTGGCGCCCGTCGCCCGATGAGCGGCGCGCGATGCGCCGCGCTAGCCACGGCAATACGTAGCGGGCGTAATAATGCGCCTCGGTACCGAAGCCGCTGGGCGCAACCGGCGCATCGGCCGCTGTGGGCAGTTCTGTTTCTACGCCAAGTGCGGTGAGCACGCGTGCTGCCACCCGGCTGTGGCCAAGCGCGTTCAAGTGCAGCCGGTCGGGCGACCAGAAGGGTGCGCGGCGTAGCTCTGCGTCAGACCAGTTGTTGACAAAGGTCACCTCTGGTCGGGTAGTTAAGAACTCTTGAGTGGCTACCAGGAACTCGTCCCCGCGCCGCCGAATCGTTGAGCCGCGCGGCAACTTCTCCGAAGGGTCGCCTCCACTCAGAATGAGCACGTCCACGCCTGCTTGTGCGCAACGGTCCGCTACTCGCGTGGCATATTGCATGACCCGCTCTACCCCAAAGCCGGGACGCATCATGTCGTTGCCGCCACCGTTAAAGCTCACGAGGGTGGGTAGCGGGTCGAGGGACAGTACCGCTTCGAGTTGGTCTTCGACAATCGGTTTGATGAGTCGCCCGCGAATGGCGACGTTGACGTATTCGATGCCCTCGGGGCTTGCGGCGGCCAGGCCCGCGGCGACGAGGTCTGCCCATCCCCGCACCGTACCGTCGGGCAACTGGTCTCCCACGCCCTCGGTAAAGCTGTCTCCAATGGCCGCGAACCGCATGCATCGAGACTAACTGCACCCAAACGGGCGCGCTATCCAATAGGCTGTCCAGCGCATCGTCCCGCAATCAAGCCGTCAAGGAATATATTGCCGCGTGATGACGCTTTAGTTGAGACATCAACTTACCAATCTGAGGAGTCCCGCATGGCCGACATCACGTTCGGTATCGAAACGTTTGGAGACATTCCGCTCACTGACGACGGCACCCTCATGACACACGCGGCCGCATTGCGCCAAGTGGTCGATGAAGCTGAGCTGGCGGACCAGATTGGCATCGATGCCGTCGCCCTGGGCGAGCACCACCGTGACGACTTCGCCATCTCCTCACCGGAGATGGTGTTGAGCGCTATCGCGTCCCGTACCTCGAAGGTGACCCTTGGCTCTGCGGTGACCGTACTGAGCTCAGACGACCCCGTGCGGGTGTTCCAGCGTTTCGCCACCCTTGACGCCGTATCGAATGGGCGCGCTGAGGTGATTCTTGGCCGTGGGTCGTTCACAGAGTCGTTCCCGCTGTTCGGTTTTGACCTTGCCGACTACGAGGTGTTGTTCGAAGAGAAAATCGAGATCTTCTCGCGCTTACTCACTGAGAAGCCATTCTCGTGGGAGGGCACCACTCGTCCCCCGCTCCACGAAGCAGATGTGTATCCCAAGACCGAGTCCGGCAACCTCACCACTTGGGTAGGAGTGGGCGGCTCACCGGATTCGGTCATTCGCACCGCTAAGTACGGCTTCCGGCTAATGCTCGCCATTATTGGTGGTCAGCCTGAGCGGTTTGCGCCCTACGTTGAGCTATACCGCCGCGCCGCCGAGCAGCTGGGCACCACCGCTCACCCGGTAGGCATGCACAGCCACGGATTCATCGCAGACACTGACGAAGAGGCCCGCGAGGCCTACTTCCCCGGCTACAAGGCGATGCGCGACCGTATTGGCGCTGAGCGCGGCTGGCCACCACAGAGCCGCGCCAACTTTGACCAAGAAATTGACCACGGCTCGCTCTACGTCGGCTCAGTCGACACGGTAGCGCGCAAAATGGCTTCCGCAATTCAGGCCATCGACGCGGGTCGCTTTGACCTGGTCTACACCGGCGGTGGCGCAATGCCGGCGAGCCAGCGCATGCGCGCCGTTGAACTGTTTGGCACCCAAGTAATCCCCCAAGTACGTGAACTGTTGGCAGAAGGGCCCTCCGCATGACCGATTCCCCCTTGACTCTCACCGTTGGCGTCTTGGGCGCCGGCAAAGTCGGCACCGTGTTGGCGCGGCTTGCTGTCGCCGCGGGCCATCGAGTGTTCGTCGCTGGTTCCGGCGCACCACAAGAAATCGCGCTCACCATCGAAGTGCTAGTCCCTGGAGCACAGCCGACGACGGCCGATGCGCTGGCTAAGCGCTCAGACGTCGTGATCTTGGCGCTACCCCTCGGCAAATACCAGCAGCTCGACGCTGACTCGCTCAAGGGGAGCGTTGTCGTCGATGCCATGAACTATTGGTGGGAAACCGACGGAAATCGTGAGGACCTGGCTTCTCCAAAGTCGTCGACCAGTGAACTCGTAGCATCGCACCTCGAAGGTTCGCGGGTGGTCAAGGGCTTTAACCACATGGGTTACCACGACCTCGATGAGGGGGCTTTGCCGGCGGGTGCGCCCGACCGCCGGGCTATCGCGTTTGCCAGTGACGACGATGAGGCCGCCGAGCTTGTCAGCGACCTCATCGACTCCATGGGGTTTGACCCGGTATCCATCGGCGTGCTTGCCGCTGGCCGCAGGCTTGAGCCGGGTATGCCTTCGTTTGGCGCTAATGTGCCTGCCGCCGAGTTGCGTGAACTGGTCGAGGCCGCCGCTCTCGAATCTTCGGCAGTACGCCGCTAGGCCGTCAGGAATTAGTCGTGGAGCGTGTGCGCCCGGCCACTACTCACGCCAAGTAGCGAGCCCCAGGAACAGCGCTTAATCCCGCCTTCAATTGCCGAGTGGCCTCGTCACCGAGCACCTCGTCTGCACCCGCTTCGAGCCCGTCGAGGGCTTGTGCCACCACGTCACGTGGGGATGCCTTGGGTACGTCGAAACCGGAAGTCATGTCGGTATCGACCATCGCCATGTGTAGACCCAACACCTGCGTGCGTTGCGCAGCGAGCTCTACTCGCGTGGCATCTGTCAGGCTCCAGGCAGCGGCCTTGGACATGGCGTAGCCGCCTGCGCCTGGGGCGCTCAGCCAAGAGGCGGCGGACAGCACATTCACAATCGCCCCACCCCCATTGCGTCCAAGCACCGGTGCGAATGCGCGAGTGACCCTCAGTGCGCCAAAGACGTTGGTTTCCATCTCGTCTCTAATAGCGCTTAACTCCCCTGAGATGAGGTCGGCTCCGGTGCCGATACCGGCATTGTTGACCAACAACGTGACGTCCGATGCGAGGGCCGCCACCGTCTCAACACGGTCGCTGTCGGTGATGTCAAGAATGACGGGTTCAACGCGATCGCTCGTGGGAATCACTGCGGTGCGGGTCGCGGCGTAGATTTTCCTGGCGCCCCGCTCTTTGAGTTGAGCCACGAACTCCGCGCCAATGCCGCGGTTAGCTCCAGTGACGAGGGCCACGCTGTTCTCGATCTTCATGTCACGCTTTCTGTAGTGCTTGCTATAGATTGACGCGCTCACGCTAGCACAGTCTGTAATGATCGTTATAGAATGACCAGATGGCAGCAGGCAGACCACGATCTTTTGACCGCGATACCGCCGTGCTCGTGGCTATGGAGAAGTTCTGGCGGGACGGCTACGAGTCGACGACGGTCGCGAAACTCACCGATGCGATGGGCATCGCCGCTCCCAGCCTGTACGCCGCGTTTGGCGACAAGGATGGCCTGTTTGCCTCAGCTGCCGATCACTATTTCGCGACCATCAGCGCACGCTTTGACCAAGTACTTGCACTGCCCACATTCCGTAGCGCCGTGGCGGAGATGCTCCGCCTGAGCGCGCAGGCGCACACTGACGAAGGCACACCCCCTGGGTGCTTCTTGGCCTATGAACCGCGCCTGAGCGACCGCCGCGAAGAGCTGCGAAACCGGCTCGCAGAACGTGCGGTCAGCGCTATCGCGGCAGGGGATCTCCCCGCCGACAGCGACCCGCAGCAGTTGGCAGACTTCGCCATGGCCGTCCACAGCGGAATGTCCGCACGAGCACGCGACGGCGCGACTACAGCTGAGGTGCTGGCCATTGCCGAGGTGGCAATCGCAGCCATCCCCGAGGCCAGCTAACGTCCTCTTCGGAGC
>CAZHTO010000081.1:0-3527 GCA_964535845.1 uncultured Demequinaceae bacterium
GTCCACTTCGGACACCAGACCAGCCGCTGGAACCCCAAGATGAAGCGCTTTATCTTTACGGAGCGCAATGGCATCTACATCATTGACCTTCAGCAGTCGCTCGCCATGATCGACGCTGCCTTTGGATTTGTGCGCGACACCGTCGCCCACGGTGGCACGGTGCTCTTTGTGGGCACCAAGCGCCAGGCACAAGAGCAGATCGCCGAACAGGCCGCTCGCGTGGGCATGCCCTACGTGAACGAGCGCTGGTTGGGTGGAATGCTCACCAACTTCCAGACCGTGAGCAAGCGCGTGTCGCGCCTCAAGGAACTAGAAGAGATCGACTTCGACGACGTCGCAGGCTCGGGCCGCACCAAGAAAGAACTGCTCGGCATGCGTCGCGAGAAGGAGAAGCTCGACAAGACCTTGGGCGGCATCCGCGACATGGCCAAGACGCCATCGGTCGTGTGGATCGTTGACACCAACAAGGAGCACCTCGCGGTTGACGAGGCTCGCAAGCTGGGCATCCCCGTGGTGGCCATTCTTGACTCCAACTGTGACCCCGACGACGTCGCATACGGCATCCCCGGCAACGACGACGCCATCCGTGCGGTGGGCCTGCTCACGCGCGTGATCGCTGACGCGGTTGCAGAGGGTGTGCGCATTCGCCACACGCCTAAGGGTGACGAGGTAGACGCACAGGGCGAGGCAGAGCCTTTGGCTGAGTGGGAGCAGGAGCTCCTGGGCGGCAAGGATGCAGATGGCAAGGAAGAGGCCCCTAAGGCTGACGCTGATGCCAAGCAGACTGACAAGGCCGACGAGCCCGCAGCAGAGAAGCCTGCTGCGAAGAAGCCTGCTGCCAAGAAGGCAGAGGCCAAGGAAGAGGCCGATGCGCCTGCTGAGGCAGAGGCTGAGGTCGCCGCAGACGACAAGACTGAAGACAAGGCAGAGGCCAAGAAGGCAGCTCCTAAGAAGCCGGCCGCTAAGAAGGCACCGGCCAAGAAGACTGAAGACGAGGCACCTGCTGCCGAGTCCACAGACGAGAAGTAAGGACACGCATATGGCGAACTACACCGTTGCCGACATTCAGGCACTGCGCGAGCGCACCGGCGCTGGCATGCTCGACGTCAAGAAGGCTCTCGACGAGGCCGACGGCGATATTGACAAGGCCGTTGACGTCCTGCGCGTGAAGGGGCTCAAGGGCGTTACCAAGCGTGAAGGCCGCTCCGCATCAGAGGGTCTTGTGGCTACGGCCATCGAGTCCGTCGATGGTGGCCAGGTTGGCACGCTTGTGGAGATTAACTCCGAGACCGACTTTGTCGCCAAGAACGACAAGTTCGTGGCGCTCGCAGACAAGGTTCTTGTAGCAGTCGTGGCCGCGGGTGCTGCCGATGCAGAAGCGGCTAACGCTGCTCCTGTGGATGGCTCCACTGTTGCCGACCTCATTACGCAAGAGGCAGGCGTGCTGGGCGAGAAGATCGTGCTGCGCCGTGTCGAGCGCGTCGAGGCCCCGGTTGTCACCGAGTACTTGCACCGCACCAACAAGGACCTTCCTGCACAGGTAGGCGTGTTGGTCGGTAGCGACGCGAAGGCAGGCGAGGTCGCACGCGACATCGCTATGCACATTGCCGCGTACTCACCCACCTACTTGGTGCGTGAGGACGTCCCCGAGGACGTCGTGGCCAACGAGCGTCGCGTGGCTGAAGAGACCGCCAAGGGTGAAGGCAAGCCCGAGGCTGCTCTTCCCAAGATCATTGAGGGCCGTCTCAACGGCTTCTTCAAGGAAAACGTACTGGTGGAGCAGGCTTTCGCCAAGGACCCCAAGACCACGGTCGCCAAGGTCCTTGAGAACGCTGGCGGTCAGGTGACTGCTTTCGCACGCTTCCGCGTCGGAGCGTAGTCTTCGGGCAGAGAGCCCACCACAAGTATTAAACGCGCCGCGAGCCTTAGAGGAGGCCCCGATGTCCGATCCCACTACTGTGAAACTGGACACCGGGCCCCCCTCGGGCCCGCGGCGCGTTTTGCTTAAACTCTCCGGGGAGATGTTTGGCGGCGGCTCAGTGGGCCTCGATGCCGATGTGATCAACAGGATCGCCCGCGAAGTGGCAACCGCATCCAACCAAGGCGTGCAGGTGTGCATCGTGGTGGGTGGAGGGAACTTCTTCCGTGGCGCTGAGCTCTCAGAGCGCGGCATGGAGCGGGCGCGTGCCGACTACATGGGAATGCTCGGCACCGTGATGAACGCCTTGGCGCTCCAGGACTTCTTGGAGCAAGCAGGGGTCGCAACGCGGGTACAGACTGCGATCACCATGGGCCAGGTGGCCGAGCCGTACATTCCGCTGAAGGCCGTCCGGCACATGGAAAAGGGCAGAGTCGTGATCTTCGGAGCAGGCGCTGGAATGCCCTACTTCTCGACCGACACGGTCTCGCTTCAGCGCGCACTGGAAGTCGGTTGCACCGAGGTGCTCATGGGCAAGAACGGTGTCGACGGTGTCTACACCGCAGACCCGCGGACTAACCCAGACGCGACTTTGCTCACCCACGTCACCTACGACGACGCATTGCGTGAAGGTCTTGACGTGATGGACGCAGCGGCCTTCTCACTTGCCAAGTCAAATGCGATGCCCATGGTGGTTTTTGGCCTCGAACAGCCAGGGAATGTGACGCGAGCACTTGTAGGTGAGAGAATCGGGACACTAGTAACGGCTTGATCGCTGCGCCGCCTTGCACAATGGAACCGGGCCAAGCGATGTCGTGCGAGACGTAGCCGCCCACAAGATGGCAGCGCAGAACAAGGAGCACACGTGATTGACGAGATTCTCCTCGAAGCCGAGGAGCACATGGACACGGCCGTGGATGTCGCTAAAGATAATTTTGCGGCTATCCGGAGCGGTCAGGCGAACGCCTCGATGTTCGCAAATATCACCGTCGACTATTACGGTGCACCCACCCCGCTTCAGCAACTGGCGTCCATTACGGTGCCAGAGCCGCGCATGGTGTTGATCGCTCCGTACGACGCGTCTGCAAAGAAAGAAATCGAAACCGCGTTGCGTAACTCGCCGCTTGGAATCAATCCGTCTGACGACGGCACTGTGTTGCGAGTGATCATGCCGCACCTCACCGAAGAGCGTCGACGCGACTACGTGAAGCTCGCCAAGTCGAAGGCAGAAGACGCCCGCGTCACTATTCGCAACATGCGGCGCAAGGCCAAAGACCAAATCGACGCACTGGTCAAAGACGGCGACATTGGCGAGGACGAGGGTTCGCGCGCTGAGAAGGAGCTCGACGGGCTCACCAAATCGCATGTTGACCAAGTCGACGCTTTGCTGGCTGGCAAGGAGAGCGAACTGCTCGAGGTTTAACCTCGGGCCGTTCGCTACGGCGCACCTATGAGTCTTTTTCGACGCCGCCGCACGGGCGACGACGTCCCCGCTGACGTTGTGCCCGCAGAGCCGGCACCGCTCAGTTACACACAACCCTTTGCGGGCATGCCGTCTTTGCACCCAGAGCAGGGCTATAACGCTGAGCCGGCACACAACGCCGAGCAG
>CAZHTO010000081.1:3627-9542 GCA_964535845.1 uncultured Demequinaceae bacterium
GGTTCATTACACCTGGCCGGGGGATCACACGGCCCCGGTTGCGCCCCCTGCTACTACGGCCGATGCGCCAGTAGCGCAGCGTTCACCGTCAGGTTGGCATGCGGTCAACCAAGTGTCGTCGCCGCCGGCGGCTGCACCACCGGCGGCTACACCGCCCGTGGTGTCACAGCCTGCCGTGACGCAGCCTGCCGCGACAGGGCCGTTCGCGACAGGGCCGTTCACGACAGGGCCGGCGAGCCGACCTTCCGTTTCGTCGCAAGAACTCCCTGACGGTACAGATCCGGTGGTAGACGCAGCGCTCCCAGTCGGCGCTGAAATTCCACTGCCGCAGGTGGCGCCTGTTTCCCGTTCTGGTCGCAACATGCCTGCGGCCGCAGCTATGGGGTTCTTGCTGCTCGGCATCATTGTCGCTGCGGCCTGGTGGCACCCATTGGCGTTTGCCATCTTTACCTGCCTTGCCTGCATGTTGGCGGTTTTTGAATGGCGTAAGGCCCTTGCGAAATCCGACCGGCGTATTCCGGTGATGCCTATTGGGCTTGCGACCGTGGGGCTGGTTATTGCGGCCTGGTACGGAGGGCCCGAGGGCTTAGTGGTGGCTCTTATGGTGGGTTGCGCGGGTACTGTCGCGTGGCGCTTGGTCGACGAGCGCATCGAGAACACGATGGCAGACTCGCTGGCCGCCATGATGACGCTGCTGTGGATTCCGTTCCTGGCGGCTTTTTTGGTTCTTATGGAGCTTTCGCCTGACGGTTGGCAGCGGGTGGTCGTCATGATCCTTGCGGTGGCCGGAGCAGACACTGGCGGACTGTTTAGTGGAATCCTCTTCGGCAAGCACAAGATGGCTCCGCGGGTGAGCCCCAAAAAGACGTGGGAGGGCTTTGCTGGTGGAATGGCGCTTGGTGTGCTCTCTGCGTCTATCGGCGCCTATTACTTCTTTGACGGGCGTTGGTGGATTGGTGCGCTCGTAGGGATTGCCTGTGTGATTGCAGGTGCGTTTGGTGACCTTGCGGAGTCAGCTCTTAAGCGTGACTTGCAGGTCAAAGATATGTCGAGCATTCTTCCCGGGCACGGCGGCGTGTTAGACCGTATTGATTCGATTTTGTTTGCGGCGCCTGTCGCTTATGTGATTTTTGGATTGCTCTTGGGGGCATCATGACTGACCGTCCACTCTTGCAAATGACTGCTCCGCGGCGCGGTAAAGCTCCTCAGCATTTTGCTGATCTCACCCACGAAGAGCGGGTAGATGCGGTTCGTGAGTTGGGTTTGCCAGCCTTCCGCGCCAAACAGCTTGCGACGCACTATTACACCCACCTGACGGTAGATCCCGAAGATATGACGGACTTGCCTGCGGACACTCGCGACTCGTTGGCGGAACATATGTTCCCTCCGCTGATGAGTTCTGTGACGTCGCTCGTCGCTGACGGGGGAGCGACTCGCAAGACTTTGTGGAGCTTGCACGACAACGTCAAGGTCGAGTCAGTGCTGATGAAGTACCCAGAGCGCGCCACGCTGTGTGTGACGAGCCAGGCGGGGTGCGGCATGGCGTGTCCTTTCTGCGCTACTGGCCAGATGGGTCTCACGCGCAACCTTTCTGCGGCAGAGATCATCGAGCAGGTGCGTCTTGCCGCGCGCGCGGCACGGGACGGTGTCCTGGGGGAACCGGTCCGCATGTCCAACGTCGTCTTCATGGGCATGGGTGAACCTCTGGCCAACTACAAGGCGGTCATGCAAACGGTGCGCGCACTCGTCGCGCCGGAGCCGCATGGGTTTGGTCTCTCGGCCCGCCATGTCACGGTGTCGACGGTCGGGCTTGTTCCGGCAATCGACAAGCTGGCGAAAGAGGGTATCCCGGTCACTCTTGCGGTGTCTTTACATGCTCCGGACGACGAGCTACGCAACGAGCTAGTGCCCATCAACACGCGGTGGAGCGTTGACGAAACGCTCGACGCTGCCTACCGGTACTTCCTTGCCAGCGGCAGGCGCGTGTCGATCGAATACGCACTCATTCGGGACATGAATGATCATGCGCATCGTGCTGACCTCCTGGGTCGTAAACTCAAGGAGCGGGGCGACGGCTGGGTACACGTGAACCCCATCCCGCTCAACCCCACGCCAGGCTCTAAATGGACTGCTTCTGACCCTGACGTGGAGCGAGAGTTTGTCCGCACCCTGCGCGCTCACGGAATTCCCACCACAATCAGGGATACTCGTGGCAGTGACATTGACGGCGCCTGCGGGCAGCTAGCGATTAAGGAGACCTGATGCCAGATCTGTTCCCACGGGTCAGTTCGTTTACGCTCGGGTACCACCAACGTGAGGTAGACAAGTATTTTGCTCGCGCGCGTGATGCATACGAGAAGCCAAGCTACACAGGTGACCTCGCGGCTTTCGATGTGCGGCGCGCCAGTTTTGACCTTAAACGTGGCGGCTATTCGACTGCGGCTGTTGACTCTGCACTCGATAGGCTCGAGGTAGCGTTTTCTACGCGAGTGCGTGAGCGCTTTGTGCGCGAGCGGGGTCAAGAAGCATGGATGGCGGAGCTCGCTGAACGTGCGCAAACTCTTTACCCGCGGTTGCGCAGGCCAGAGGGTGAACGCTTTGCGGCACCAGGCGCCTTTGGTGGCGGTTATGACCGCCGCCAGGTCGACGCGCTACTTGACCGTCTGACCGCGTTCTTTGATCAGGGTCGACCTGTCAGCGCAGAAGAAATTCGCTCGGCCACGTTTGCGCGCCGTAGGTCGTGGGGCGCGTACGACGAACGGGTGGTAGATGTGTACCTTGCGCGTGCCGTCGATATCCTGCTTGGGGTCTCGTGAGCGCACTGCGTCTGTCTTCACAGCAGCGCCAATCTGAACAGCCGCGCACAGTTTCACTGCTCGGATCAACGGGTTCGGTCGGCACCCAGGCCCTCGAGGTCATTGCGCGTAACCCTGAACGGTTCGATGTCATTGCGCTCGCCGCAGGCGGCGCAGATCCTCACCAAATCATCGCCCAAGCGAAGGCGACCAAGCCTGCAATGGTGGCCGTCGCATCGGCCGCTGCTGCCACAGTAGTTCGCGACGCACTGCCTGGCATCGAAGTTCTTGAAGGGGCCGATGCGGTGGTTGAGGCGGCATCATGTGGCGCTGATGTGGTGCTCAACGGCATCACTGGATCAGTGGGTTTGCGGCCCACCTTGGCGGCGCTTGAATCGGGCAGCATGCTTGCGTTGGCAAATAAGGAGTCGCTTATTGCGGGCGGCGCGCTGGTGAAGGCCGCGATTCAGCGCCCGGACCAGCTCGTTCCAGTGGATTCAGAGCACTCTGCGCTCGCCCAGGCGTTACGCGGTGGCCGTGCGGAAGAGGTTCACAAACTGATTGTGACAGCCTCCGGGGGCGCGTTTCGCGGGCGTTCGCGTGACGAACTACAGCAGGTGAGTGCTGCCGATGCCCTGAAGCACCCCACGTGGGACATGGGCCCGGTCATCACCATCAACTCCGCGTCCATGGTGAACAAGGCGCTCGAGGTGATCGAGGCGCACCTGTTGTTCGACATCCCCATGGAGCGCATCGACGTGGTGGTGCATGCCCAGTCGATGGTGCACTCCATGGTCGAGTTTGTGGACGGCAGCACTCTCGCCCAGGCATCACCGCCAGATATGCGCTTGCCTATCGCGTTGGGCCTGGCGTGGCCCGACCGTGTTCCTGGGGCCGCTCAGGCTTGTGACTGGTCGACGGCTGCTACCTGGACCTTTGAGCCGCTTGATGAAGATGTTTTCCCCGCGGTGCGTGTCGCGCGAGAGGCAGTCGCCGCATCGGCCTTACACCCTGCGGTGTTTAATGCGGCGAATGAAGAGTGCGTGCAGGCCTTCGTTGACGGCACCCTGCCGTTTCTTGGGATCGTCCAGACGGTCCGGCGCGTTGTAGAAGAATACGAGGCTCCGAGCGAACTCTCGCTCGCTGCGGTGGACGCTGCCGAGAGCTGGGCGCGCACGCGAGCCCAACAGCTTATCGGCTGAGGGACAGGAACGTTAGGGACCACATATGGAGACGGCTATTGGCGTCGCAGTGCTTGTTATCGGGCTTCTTATCTCGATAGCACTTCACGAGGTGGGGCATATGGTGCCCGCCAAACGATTCGGCGTCCGTGTGAGCGAGTTCTTTGTGGGATTTGGGCCCACGTTGTGGTCGCGCCAAGGCAAAGAGACCGAATACGGAGTGAAGGCAATTCCGTTGGGCGGCTTTGTGCGGTTGGTGGGAATGGTCCCTCCCGAAGACCGGGTCAAGCCGGTCCGCGGGCCACGGTGGGCAGTCAACCTCATTGCCGATGCGCGTGAGGGTTCAGTTGAAGAGATTCGCCCTGGAGAAGACGCTCGCGCGTTTTATCACCTGACATGGTGGCGCAAAGTCATCGTGATGGCTGGCGGTCCGCTCGTTAACCTGGTGATCGCGATCGTGCTGTTCACGGTGGTGCTCAGCACCGTTGGCAGTCCTGTCTTGTCGCTTAACGTCGGGGCCGTAGAGCCGTGTGTGCGGGAATCGACGTCAACCGAGTGTGGGCCTTCCGACCCTGCCTCGCCCGCGGCCCTCGCGGGTCTTGAGGCCGGCGATACCTTTATTGCGGTCGATGGGGTTGCCGTGTCGGAGTGGACAGAGGCAACGGAAATCATTGCCGCCTCTCCCGGCCGCCCGTTGGCGCTTGAAGTGGAACGTAACGGCGAATCCCTTGCGTTGACTGCCGTGCCGGCGGCCCGCGATCGGGTAGTGCTGGACGACGAGGGTGTCGAAGTGACTGATGCGTCAGGAGCGCCCGTAGTCGAGGAGGTGGGTTACCTCGGCGTCTTTAGTGAGCTCGTGGTGGAACGTCAGCCGCTCACGGCGGGCAGCGAGCTGACGTGGAACTACCTACGGCTCACCTCCGAGGTCATTGGGTCATTGCCCATCCATGTGTGGGACGTGAGCCGCGCCGCGCTGGGTCTTGAGGAACGTAGTTCGACGTCGATTATGGGCGTCGTCGGTGTGGGTCGCGTGGCCGCAGACATTGCCGGCGCTGAGGTCGACGGTTACGGCTTCAGCCAAAAAGTGGCAGACATGCTGATGTTGCTCGCTGGACTAAATCTGGCGCTGTTTGCGTTCAACATGATTCCGCTCGTACCACTGGACGGCGGCCACATTGCGTCTGCGTTATGGCAGGCCATAAAAAACGGCTGGGCGCGGCTAAGATCCTTGCCTGCTCCCAGGCCGGTTGATGTGGCCCGCATGATGCCGCTGGCGTACGGCGTATTTGCTGTGTTTCTAGTGATGGGAGCGATTTTGATCTACGCAGATATCGTCGCGCCTGTTCGGGTGGTCTGACGTGAGCCAGACTGCCGCCAATCTGTACTGGGAGATAATGTCACTGTGACCACTATCGGACTCGGAATGCCCGGGATGCCCCCGCCCACCCTTGCGCCACGGCGTGCGACACGCAAGATTAAGGTGGGCAAAATCTCGGTGGGCGGCGACGCACCTGTCAGCGTGCAGTCGATGACTACGACTAAGACGACAGACATCAACGGCACTCTCCAACAGATTGCGGAACTTACCGCCGCGGGTTGTGACATTGTGCGAGTAGCGTGCCCCACGCAAGACGACGCAGATGCACTCCACATCATCGCCAAGAAGTCGCAGATCCCGGTGATCGCGGACATCCACTTCCAACCCAAGTACGTATACGCGGCAATCGAAGCCGGGTGTGCAGCTGTTCGTGTCAACCCCGGAAACATTCGGCAGTTCGATGACCAGGTAAAAGAGATCGCCAAAGCGGCAAGCGACCACGGCACCTCGATTCGCATTGGCGTCAACGCCGGTTCGCTCGACAAGCGTGTGATGGAGAAATACGGCAAGGCCACCCCCGAGGCGCTCGTGGAGTCCGCGGTGTGGGAGGCGAGCCTGTTC
>CAZHTO010000082.1:0-1073 GCA_964535845.1 uncultured Demequinaceae bacterium
GTCGTGCCCACCGCCCATACCGGCACCACGGTGACGCCCCACGGCATCAATCTCGTCGACAAAGATGATGCACGGTGCGTTCTTCTTGGCCTGCTCGAACAGGTCACGCACACGCGAAGCACCCACACCAACGAACATCTCAACAAAGTCTGAACCCGAGATGTGGAAGAACGGCACGCCAGCCTCGCCAGCGATCGCGCGTGCAAGCAACGTCTTACCCGTTCCCGGCGGGCCATACAGCAGCACGCCCTTAGGGATCTTGGCACCGACTGCCTGGAACTTTGCGGGGTTCTCGAGGAACTCTTCGATCTCTTTAAGCTCTTCAACTGCCTCTTCAACACCGGCAACATCTTCGAACTTGACCGTTGGCGTGTCCGGCGTCACAAGCGAGGCCTTGGACTTACCAAACTGCATGACGCGGTTGCCGCCGCCCTGCATGGTGCTCATGATGAACACGAACAGACCCACCAACAACAAAATGGGAAGAAGCGTGAACAGCAGAGTCGACCAGATACTCGCAGTCGCGATCTCTGAGTCGTAGCCGCCATCAGGGTTGGCACCTATGACCGCAGAGACAATCTGCTCACCCTGAGGCTCAGTCCAGAAGAACTCAACCGTCGCGGGGAAGTCTTTCCACTCTTCGGGAGCATCTTCAGGGAGTTCACTCTCCCAGTTCTCATCCAGCGTGAGCTGCACATACTGGTCACGGTCGACAATTTTCGCCTGGTCAACTAGGTCAGTCTCGAGAATCTCAAGGCCAGTCGACGTGTCAATTTGCTTGATCTGGGGCGCAAACAAGCCCGATACAAGCCAGCCAATAAGTACGGCCAGCAGAATCACCGGAATGATGCGGCGCAGAGTAAGTGCCTTCTTCATGGTGAGGTAGAGCCTACGCGAGTCATCAGGGGCAATTCTCAAGGTTTCGCTTATGGCGTGCCGTCATGGACTTCACGCACCCGCCGGGGCCCCTCAATGTCGCCACTTCTGCACACGCCGTACGCCACTTGCCTGCTCGCGCCTGCGCTGCCCACCTGGCCCGCGCATCGGCCCCAGCCTCACTCCCCGCCCCACGC
>CAZHTO010000082.1:1173-9457 GCA_964535845.1 uncultured Demequinaceae bacterium
CCCGCGCATCGGCCCCAGCCTCACTCCCCGCCCCACGCGCGCGCTACGGGGACCTGAGTGTCAAAAAACTGCAAAATCTGACCCTCAAGTCCCCCAAACTTGGCTCCGCAGCGCCGCCGGGCACCAGAAGTCATTTCTGCGCCACGCCGCCCTCACCGCAGCCCTCCCCACCCCACCCGCGCGCGCTACGGGGACCTGGGCGTCAGAAATCAGCCAGATCTGACCCCTATGTCCTCGCAGCGCGCGGGTGGGGTGGGACAGCGCGCCGGGTGGGGCAAGGGCGACAGCAATACGGCCGATGCGCGGGTTGCGCCCCAAGAGCCAGGTGGCAGCGCGGGGCTAGGCGCCGCCGGGGGCGGGCTGCGCCCCAGGAGCCGGGTGGGGTGGGACAGCGCGCCAGGTGGCAGCGCGGAGCTAGGCGCCGTAGACGCTTGGCTTCAGGATCGCGACGAAGGGGAGGGTGCGGTATGACTCGGCGTAGTCGAGGCCGTAGCCCACGACGAACTCGTTGGGGATGTCAAAGCCCAGGTATTTGACCGAGACGTCCACTTGGGTGGCGTCTGGTTTACGTAGCAGCGTGGCTACCTCGACAGATGCTGCCCCGCGTGAGCGCAGGTTGCCCAGCAGCCAGTGCAGGGTGATGCCGGTGTCGATGATGTCTTCCACGATGAGCACGTGGCGGTCGGTGAGGTCCGCGTCGAGGTCTTTGAGAATGCGCACCACACCTGAGGATTTGGTGCCGGAGCCATAGGACGACACCGCCATCCAGTCCATTTGGACGGTGGGTGGCAACCGTCGCGCGAGGTCTGCCATGACCATCACTGCGCCCTTGAGCACGCCCACCAGTAGCAGGTCTTTGCCTTCGTAGTCGGCGCGAATCTGCGCGGCGACTTGATCGAGTTTGTCCGCAATTTCACTTTCAGTAACGATCACTTTGGTGAAATCGTCCATGTCGTATTGGGGTTCCATGGGTCCTCCTGGGACGGTACCTGTCACGCGAACTCGCTGTTCACACGGACTCAGAGCGGGGACTGCTGCGGGCGATGACCAGCCTGCCATATTCGCGTCGCGCCTCGTAGCCTCCGGGGAGGGAGACGCCGCCTTGGCCGCGAAAGTCGGTGACGAGTCGGTCGATGGCGTTGACGTGGGTGGCGGTCAGTGGGCCTGCGCCGCGATTTTCGGCGAGCATTTTGATCATGCGGGAGCGAATGGCGTCGGGGAGCGCTGCGAGCATGTCGCATTGCCAGTCTTCGCCGCGTGCGGCTGAGCCTCCGGGTCCCATGGCGGATCGTGCTTGGCGGTCCAACTCATCGGCGTCGGCCTGTAGCAACGCAGCGGAGCGGGCGAGTCCCGACACCACTCCTTCGCCCAGCACGTCCGCGAGGGCAGGCATCACTTTTGCTCGCAGTGCCGAGCGCCGGGGTCCGTCTATGAGCTTGTTGGTGGGGTCGTGCCACGGTTCGAGTCCCAGCACTTCGCAGGCGGTCACGGTGTCGGATCGCCTGAGTGACAGGAGGGGGCGAATGATTCTGCCGCGCCGGAAGGGGATGCCAGCGAGCGCTCGGGCTCCTGAGCCGCGGGCGAGTGCAAGCAGCACGGTTTCCGCTTGGTCGTCCATGGTGTGACCGGTGAGTAGCACCGGGTTGAATCCGCCTTCGGCGTCAATGCGGGCGTTCAGCGCGGAGTAGCGGGCGTTGCGCGCCGCAGATTCGAGCCCGCCTTCACGTCCCACGGTCACGGTTTCGATGAATACGTGGTGAACGCCTGCTTTGCGCACTTGGGCCTCGGCGTGCTTGGCGACAGCTGCGGAGCCTTCTTGAAGCCCGTGGTCGACAATGATGGCGCCGGTCAGGTATCCCTCTTTACGTCCAACAAAGCCGGTGGCGGCCGCGAGCGCGAGTGAGTCGGGTCCGCCTGAGCATGCAACCCATACCCGGGTGCCAATTTCGGAGTCGTCGAGCGCAGCTTTGACTGCGTTGCGGATCGCGGCGACGGCTGGATGTGGACCAGTCATCGTTTTGCCTCCATTACGGCCGATGCGCGGTCACCGTCGCTTGTACGTTCCACTTGCGTACGTGGAGCCAGCAGAGTCACAGCAGCATCAACCTTCACACCCACATTCTGCCAAAGCGTTCACCATCTCGTCGAAAGCATGGCGTGGTGGCGTAGGGCCGTATGGCATTCCGTCAGCCAGGATCGCGAAAGCGAGGAGTCTACCCTCCGCGGTCTGCACCGTGCCCGCGAGCGCTGTGACACCGGTCAGGGAACCGGTTTTCGCTCTCACCGCGCCCGCTGCGCTCGTGTCGACGTAGCGACTCGCGACCGTGCCTTCAAGGCCGGCGAGGGGTAGCCAGTCCAAGAGGTCTGCGTTGTTCTCGGAGTTGAGGGACGCGACGATCGCGCCGGTGAGGTGCGCTGGTGAGATTTCGTTGCGGGTCGAGAACCCTGCACCGTCGTAAAGCTTGAGGCCGAGGACGGGTGCGCCGGTCGCATCTAGCCCTGCCCGGGTGGCTTGTGCCGCACCCGCGGGCGTGGTGGGGCGATTGGTTTCGAGGGCGTGTACGCGGGCGACAATTTCCGCAATGGTGTTGTCGGAGTCACGCAACACGACGTGGCTTACTTCGCTCAGAGGCGCACCTTCAACTGAGGCGACGGCCTGCGCGTTTGCTGGGCTGTCGGCTCGCTTTACTTCCGTGGTGCTAATCACGCCGCGTTGCGCAAGTGCGTCGACAAAGTCTCTTGCTGCTGCGAGCGACGGGTCTTTGTGACGTTGCGCGTAGTGGTCGTCGGTGGTGCGGGCGATGTCGACTGCGAGGCCGGTGGCTGCGGCAATGTATCCCTGGTCGAGCGCGTATTGCGGCCAGTCGGGGTTGATGGCGGGACCTTCGAACGCGGAGTCGTCTACTGCGACTGTTACTGCTCCTTCGTTCACGCCGGGTGCGGAGACCACCACCGCATCGGCCAACTCGCCCAACCCAGCCCAGCCGTTGGCGTCTTTGCCTGCACCGTAGTGCCCCGCATCGGGCGCCAGCATCATGTCCCCACCTGCCACGAGGGTGAGTACCCGCTCGGACGAGTCCCACGTGACGGTCGTGATCATGCGGTAGTCGGGGCCTAAATCGGCAACCGCGCCCACTGTGGTGAGCAGTTTGGTGGACGATGCGGGCACTTGGGTGTCGTTCGCGTCCAAGTCGGCGAGCACTTCGCCGGTTGCCACGTCGATGACTGACACGTTTGTCGACGCCCCTGTGCGCGGGTCTGCACGGACTTTCTCTGCGAGTGACTGGACGACGGCTGCAGAAGGCATGGGCGCATCGGCCCCAAAATCCTGAATAGCCGGTTCGGGTACCGGGGCAACAGAAATCGACTTTGCCTCGAGGAATGGGGCCGGGGCGACGGCCTCGGGCTCGGTGGTGAGAACGCCGGGCACCACGTCGTAAGCGTCGCCTACGGCATACAAACCGGCAGCACTTAGCACTAAAACAGGGACTAGAATCCCGACTCTCGCCTTGCTAGGCACGTGTCACCTCCCGATATGGGCCACACTAGTACCCAACAACTCTCCCCCGGACGCGAGGACAGACATATGGAATTCGACGTGACCATCGAGATCCCCAAGGGATCACGTAACAAGTATGAGGTGGATCACGCGACGGGCCGGATCATGCTTGACCGCATGCTGTTTACGTCGACCCGGTACCCCGACGACTATGGGTTCATTGACGGCACGCTTGGCGAAGACGGCGACCCGCTCGATGTGCTCGTACTCCTGGAAGAGCCCACGTTCCCTGGTTGCCAGATTCGGTGCCGCGCACTCGGGATGTTCCGTATGCGTGACGAGGCCGGCCCGGATGACAAGGTGCTGGCTGTGCCAGTTGCCGACCAGCGCGCGTCGTGGCGTCAAGAGCTGTCCGACGTGTCTGACTTCCACCGCCTTGAGGTGCAGCACTTCTTCGAGGTCTATAAGGACCTCGAGCCTGGCAAGTCAGTTGAGGGTGCGCACTGGGAAGGCCGCGACCGTGCGGAAGAAGAGATTCGTCGCTCGTTTGAGCGCGCCAAGGGCACGCCGTTCGAGCACATGAACCCGCTGTTCCCACCGCCCGCGCACTAATTTTCTGCATCTAAGCTGGGCTCGTGTTTGCAGGCGGCCGGCCTGTGCGCGCAAAAGCGGCGGGAACCAGTCACCTGGTCCCCGCCGCCGTGAGCAGTTGAATTACAGCGCGGCGTAGCGGTAGAGGAACGCCGCCATAGCCTCACGCGTGATGTCGTTGTAGGGGCGGAACTCGTACTTGCCGCCTCCCATACTCCATCCGTTCGAGATCCCCTGGCCCTCAAGCCACCGGATCTCCTTGTAAAACTTGGTGCCCGAGCTCGAAATGTCGGTGAAGGGCGTGGAACCCTTCAGCGACACCGCCGGCTTACCTGCGGCGCGGTAGAGGAACGCTGCCATTGCGTCGCGAGTGATGCTCTCCTTGCCGCGGTACTCCTTGTTGCCGCCGCCAACGTCCCAACCGGTGGAGATCCCCTGCTGGCTGAGCCACACAATCTCCTTATAGAACTGGGCGCTGGGCTTCACATCAGTGAACGGTGAGCGCTGGGGTAACGTCACGTCCGGCGATCCGGCCAGCCGGTACAGGAATGCCGCCATCGCGTCGCGCGAAATCGCCGACTTTGCACGGAACTCCTTGTTGCCGTTGCCCACGTCCCAGCCGGTCGAGATTCCCCGGTCTGCGAGCCACTGAATCTCACGGTGGAAGTACGTGTAGTGCGGCGACTTCGAGTTGCTCGAGACATCCAAGAAGCCCTTGGACGTTGGGAGCAATGCAAGTTCGGCGTCGATTCCGGTCACGTTAGCGTCAGTGATCTCAATGACAGTCGCGTTGGCGATTGTCTTGGCGTTGTCGTAGAACTCTCCCTGCAAGCGTGGAGGAGCACTGCGGTTTGTCGCAGGGTCCACGTAACTTTCGGGGATGAACTCGATCACGTAGTTTCCGGCCGGCACGAGGCCCGTTGAGTAGGCACCGGTACGGGAGTCGTGCACGCTGCCGAGCACTACGGTGCCGTCTTCGCCGATGGCATTAACTCTTACTCCCACGAGTGAGGGGTCCACCTTGCCGCCTGGGGCCGTGACTGTACCAGTCACGCTGTACCCGTACTGCAGCTGCAGGTCAATGCCCGTGATCGCAGATCCGTCAACGACGAGCGGAACAGCGTTTGGCCCAAAGGGTGACCCTTCAGAGTGGGTTTCCAACACCGGTGGAACCACATCGATGTTGGCCTGCTCGTCCACGTAGCGTTCGGTCCACAACTCCATGGTGTACGACCCAGGGGGCAGGTCAGGGATGGTGTAGGTGCCGTCCGGCTCAACCATCTCGGCCTTGGAGTAGCCGTCCGAGGTGACCCAGATAGCGACTCCGTTCATCCACTCACTCGGAGCTCCCTCCGGGAGCGTGACCGTCCCCGAGATCGACCCCGTGTCTGTAGCGGCTTGAGCCGCTCCTGCACTCGCTACTCCTACTCCGAGCGCGATGGCCGCGGCGCTGAGCGCAGCAACAATTTTAGTCCGCACAGATGCGGTTACTAATGTCATTCTTTCTCCCCCTTCGGAGATGCCGAACCGCCCTGATTCGGCCTTTACGGCACTGGGTCCGACTTTCGGAAGTGCCTTATGCGTACCTGAGCATATGGGCCTTGTCTTGGCTTTTGCAAGGCAATTCGTTTAACAAAATAGTTATTGAATTTGCCCCAACTTTTACCGGGTTTCGAAATTTTGATACAGCGGCCCGGCAGCCGGTACAAGGGGGTTGAAAAGCTCCGCCGGGCCCCTACGGGAACCCGCTTGGTCACAGGGCTACGGGCGGCCTACGTAGGGCATCATGTCGCCCACGGCCCACGAGTACAGGCCGCGCGTTTGGGCGGTCTTGCCGTAGGTCTGAGCTTCCATGACTTGTCCGTTGCCAACGTAAATCGCGACGTGGTAGATCGACGATGAGCTGCCACCCGATCCCCAGAACACGAGGTCACCCTTACGGATCTGCGAGAAGGGCAAACGTGTAGTGCCGTGGTACTGCTGGCCAGAGGTACGCGGAATCGAAATGCCTGCCGAGCGCCACGATGCACTCGTGAGTCCCGAGCAGTCATATGCGGGACCATTGCCGCCCCACGCATATGCGGCGCCTCGAAGCTTGAGCGAGTGTGCCGCTGCGTTTGAACCCTGCGTAGCACTCGAACGCCAGTTGTTCTTGGGCGGTTCCGGCTTGGGTTCGGGCTTGGGCTCAGGCTTGGGTTCTGGCTGGGGTGGAGTGGGGTCCTCAGGGGCGGGAGCGGGCGGAGTCTCAGGCTCAGGTGTCTCAGGCTGGGTGGGGGCAGGTGCGGGGTTGGGCGCTGGCACAGGGTTAGAGGTCTCGGCGCCCGAGCCTCCTGAACCACCGGATCCACCAGAGCCACCAGAACCACCCGAGTTGTTCGAACCGCCACCAGGCGCGGGAGTCGAAGGCCGCTGTGCGGCTGCTTCTGCGCGTCGCTGCTCTTCTTCAAACTGTGCACGTTGGCGTACAGCGCGCTCTGCCGCGAGGCCTTCTTGACGTTCTTGCTCGAGCTCAGCGGTGACGCCCCGCATTTCGGCGAGCCTGCTCACGGCAGTGTTGCGGGCGGCCGCGGCTTCGCTGACGGCACGTTCAGCGGACTGCCGCGCGGTCTGCGCGGTCTTAAGCGCATCGGCCGCAGTCTTTTCTGCTTGTTCCGCCTTGGTGGCGGCTTCTTCTGCATAGGCGCGAGTGGTGGCGGCCACAATTTCTGCGGCTCGCACTTGCTGCACCGTTGAATCCGCATTAGCCGATGCGCGGGCCAAGCTTTCGCTGCGAGTCACTACCTCGTCAAAACCATCCGCTTTGACTATCGCTTCGACGTTGCCCATTGAGGTGGGGTTGCGGTACGAGACCATGGCGACGGCAGCAAGGCCGGTCTTGGCTGCGGCTAGCGCCGCGTCTGCCTCATCGGCACGATTGCTGGCGGCGTGATAGTTGCGCTGTGCTGCCACGGCGGCTTCTTGTGCGAGGTGGTAATCCTCATCGGCAAGGCGCGCGGCGACGTCTGCTTGGTGGCGAGCGTCTTCAAGTTGAGCGATGGCGGCGTCGAGTTGAGAAACACTCGCGGCGGCGCTTTCGGCGGCTGCGCGGGCGGCGTTGATCTCGTCCTGACCCGGGTAGTCAGCAGCCTGTGCTGCGGGCGCAGGGAAGGCGACAAGTGCAGTGGCGGCCAGTAGTGCAGCAAGCATCCACACTAGGGCGCGTTCGGGCACACGGCGCTGTGCCTGCCATCGGTACATCCGGTTCACCCTCTCGACAACTTTACTTAGCGCTTGTCACATCTGTCACATGCTTCACATGCGCCTCATCTGTCATGATAGTAAGCGGGATTTGTGCTGAGCGCTACCCCCCTGTGACGAATTGGGCGAACTGGCACGTATGTGCCACAAAGGCGACTAGGGGCTTTCCACGGTTGTTCTTATGAATAGCGCCGTATAACCAAACCGAGCACTATGCCGATTCGGGCCATCCCTTCCCAAATTCGGGTAGGTCCCGTTGGCGAGTCGCCATCGATATCGCGGTCAACTTCGAAAGGTCGACGATCACCCAGGCTCGCAAGCTCCCTCAAGAGCCTCAATAGGCATGGTCCTCACAGATTCGACACGAGAAACGTCAAAAGCCCAGGGCCCTCGATGTATACACCCGTTCGAGGCCGCTGCCGCAACCGACTCAAAGTCCGCCACGTGGAATACGGCGGAGGTGAAGTCGCGACTTTGCACATCAAACTCCAACGCGTCGAGGGGCAGGAACCTTAGCGAACCCACTGGTGCCCCGACATCCTCGAGTACGCCAGTGGGCCGCGCTAGTGACCTGCTCCAAAAGTGCGGGCGTCACCGACGCCTCATCCTCGACATACAACACCAGCCCGGCTGAGTTCATCCGGAAAGATTGGTTGAAAACATCAGCGGACCCAGCGTTGGAGCGCACAGCCTCAACCCGGCCGTCAGTAGCGGTCACGATCGCTGCGGCGCGCCAACGCTCGCCCTCTTGTTGAGTGACTTCTGGCTGTGCCCCGAGCACACCGCACCCTGCCAGTAGCAACACCGCTACGGCGGGCACAAAACGACCCGACAAGCGATGGAGTGACCCGCGCTTACTACCAAGCCCGGCAGGGACTGAGTCCGGCTGGTTCTCTTTAACTCTCACCGGGCTTCTCTGCCTGACCAGCTGGGCGAAGAACAATGAGCCCTACCGCG
>CAZHTO010000083.1:0-9452 GCA_964535845.1 uncultured Demequinaceae bacterium
CCTACGACACGCTCATCATCGACGAGGCCCACGAGCGCAGCCTCAACATCGACTTTCTGCTTGGCTACCTCACCAACCTGCTCCCCCGCCGTCCTGATCTCAAAGTCATCATCACGTCGGCAACGATCGACTCCGAACGCTTTGCCAGGCACTTTGCTCCCGGCGGTCCGCAACCCTCCCCCGAACTGGACGCGCAAGACGACCGCGCCCGCGCATCGGCCGTATCTGAAGCGGACACGGCCCCCGTCGTAGAGGTGACCGGCCGCACCTACCCTGTCGAGTTGCGGTATCGCCCGCTGGCAGGCGACAACACTGGGCACGAACGGGACCTCATCACCGGCATTGTCGACGCGTGTGATGAGCTCATGCGTGAGGGGCCCGGTGACATTTTGGTGTTCTTGTCGGGTGAGCGAGAGATTCGCGATACGGCCGATGCGCTGGCCGGGCACCTAGGGCCGCGCGCCCGGGATGCGCGGCACCCCCAAGCGGTTGAGGTTTTGCCGCTGTACTCACGCTTGAGCGCCGCGGAGCAACATCGCGTGTTCGAAAGGCACTCCACGCGCCGCATTGTGCTCGCCACCAACGTGGCCGAGACGTCCCTCACGGTGCCTGGCATTCATTACGTGGTCGACCCTGGTACGGCCCGCATCTCGCGGTATTCGAAGGCGACCAAAGTCCAGCGGCTTCCTATTGAGGCGGTGTCGCAAGCCAGCGCCAACCAGCGCTCTGGGCGTGCCGGGCGGCTTGCTGATGGCATCGCGATTCGGTTGTACTCCCAAGAAGACTTCGAGGCGCGCCCAGAGTTCACCGAGCCGGAAATTTTGCGCACGTCCCTCGCCTCGGTGTTGTTGCAAATGATTGCCGCTGGGGTGGTGGACGGGCCTGACTCGATGGCCAAGTTCCCCTTTGTGGAACCTCCAGACACCCGTGCCATTCGCGATGGTGTGAACCTGCTCGTGGAATTGGGAGCGCTCGAGACTGGAGGCGGCGGCCGTGCCCGGCTCACCCCGACCGGTCGCACGCTGTCGCGCCTCCCCATGGACCCGCGGCTGGCGCGCATGATTGTCGAGGCTCAGGCGCATGGCGTTGCACGTGAGGTGGCGATCATCGCGGCGGGCCTGTCGATCCAAGACCCACGCGAGCGGCCCGCAGACAACCGCGAGAAGGCAGACCAACTGCACAGGCGGTTTGCGGACCCGAGTTCTGATTTGCTGGCGTACCTCAACCTGTGGGAGTACTTGCGCGCACAACGCAAGGAACTGTCAGGCAGCGCGTTCCGCAGGCTATGCCGCGCTGAGCACGTGAACTTTATGCGGGTGCGCGAATGGCAAGACGTCGTCGAGCAAATCCGCATCACCGCGAAACCGCTCGGCATCCCCATGCCGCGTGTGCAGCCGCAACGCTCTGGTGACGTGGCGCCAGACAGCGACGCTCAGCGCTACGTGTGGAACACCGAGGCGATTCACCGCTCCGTGCTTGCGGGCCTGTTGTCGCAACTGGGTATGCAAGAAACCGGCGAGCCCAAAGCGTCGCAGTTTGCACACCTCAAGGGATCCGCACGCGACGCGGCGATGCGACGGGCCAAGAAACAATCACGCAACGAGTACCTAGGGGCACGCGGCGCGCGCTTTGCGATCTTCCCCGGCTCTCCCCTGTCCAAGAAGCCGCCCGCATTCATCATGGCCGCAGAGCTCGTAGAAACGAGCCGGCTGTGGGCGCGCGACGTTGCGGCCATCAAGCCGGAATGGGCAGAGGAGCTCGCTGGCGACCTTGCCAAACGCACCTACTCCGAGCCCCATTGGTCAAAGCGGCGAGGTGCAGCAGTCGCAACCGAGAAGGTGTTGCTTTACGGCGTACCGATTGTCACGGACCGCACGGTGCTGTGGGGCAAAATCAACCCGCACGGGGCCCGGGAACTGTTCATTCGTCACGCGCTGGTCCAGGGCGAATGGGACACGCACCACAGTTTTTGGAACGCTAACCAGCGACTGCTTGCCGAGGCGGAAGAGCTTGAGGCCCGCTCACGTACGCGTGGGCTCATGGCAGACGACGACACGGTGTTCGACTTCTATGACGAGCGCGTGCCCGACTCCATAGTGTCCGCGCGACACTTCGACCGCTGGTGGAAAGACGAGCGCCGGCGCAATCCCGAGCTACTGTCACTCACCCTGGATACAGTGGCGCCCGAGCACGAGGACGTCGACACTGCCGCCTTCCCACAACTGTGGCCGCAAGGCGACCTCGAGCTACAGCTCACCTACCAATTCGAGCCAGGCACAGCAGCCGACGGCGTCACCGTCCACATCCCTGTCGCGGTATTGCCGCGTGTGACCCCGGACGGCTTTGACTGGATGGTGCCTGGCCTTGCGGACGACCTCGCGACCGCAACCATTCGCGCCCTGCCTAAGACCGTTCGCCGCCTGCTGGTTCCCGCACCTGACACCGCACGTGACGTCGTGGCGTGGCTCGCGCGCGAGACCCCTGCCTGGGAAGATATGGCCCGCGCAGGCGACATGGCTGACTCATACCGCGACAGTTTTACGCGTGCCGTGCGCGACACCCGGGGCGTGGACATCCCTGCCGAAGCTTGGGACGGCGTGGATGAGCGTCTCCCCGCCCACCTACGGGTGACCTTCCGTATCGAAGACGAGAGCGGGCGCACCCTCGACGAGTCTGCTGACCTTGTTTACCTCCAGCGGTCTCTTGCACCGGCAGCACAGACAGCGGTGAGCAGCGCCGTGCAAAAAAGCCACAAGAAGACGGCCGATGCGCGGGTCCCCAAGCCACCAACCGCACCTTCTGCCGCTACCGAAGACCAGGTGACAGTTGCGCGCGACGTACGGCCCGCATCGGCCGCTGTGCCTGAAGAGACCGCATTGGAGACGTGGCCGAGCCTTCCAGGCGGCGCACTGCCGGACGAGGTCACGGGCGACGTGGGCGGCGCAACCGTGCGGGGCTACCCGTCGCTCGTCGACGAGGGCAAGGCCGCGCTGAGGGTCCTCGCCGACGCTACACAACGAGACACGGTGCACGGGCATGGTGTGTGGCGCCTATTGCTCACCGAATGTGCCTTGGGAACCAAGCGCATCACCACACGGTGGACGCCGCAAGAGTCACTGACCCTCAGCGCGTCGCCCTACCGCAGCACCGATTCGCTCGTGAGCGCGCTACAGCTGCTCGCGGTACGGTCGCTTGTTCCTGATGCCGGCCAGGTGCGCGACGCGCAGGCATACGCGAAAGCCCGTGACCAGGTGCGCGCAGGTCTTGAAGACGAGACGTACCGCATGGCGGGCCTAGCCGCCCAAGCACTGGCCGCATACCGGGACCTCGATGTGGCGCTGTCAGGCGCGACCAGCATGGCGCTGTTGGCTGTCGTGGCTGACCTGCGCGCGCAGTCGGCTGGCCTGCTTGGGGACGGGTTCCTTGAGCGCACGCCACTCGAGCGACTGCCCCACCTTCCCCGCTACCTCAAGGCGGCGCTCACCCGGCTCGAGAAGGCACAGACCGACCCCAACCGTGATGCCGCCCTCATGTGGCAGGTGCGTGAGGTGAGCGAGTCGCTGTCGAAAGCGCGTGCCGGGCTCGAGACAGGCCGGCCAGATGCGGAGCGTAGTGCTCAATTGGACCGCGCCCGCTGGTTGATCGAAGAGTTGCGGGTGTCGCTGTTCGCTCAGACCCTCGGCACTAGCGAGCCCGTGAGCGAAAAGCGCATTCGTGCGCTGTTGGGATGACTCGACGTTGTCAGTGCTGTCCCCGAATTGCAGGCTAGTTTTGCAGAACCGCTAGCGCAGCGGCGAGGTCTTCGGGGTATTCGCTCGTCACCCGTAACTCGTCCCCACGCGTGGGGTGCTCAAAACTCAGTTGGTGCGCATGTAGCCATTGGCGGGTGAGGCCTAATCGCTTGGCCAGCACGGGATCTGCGCCATACGTGATGTCGCCCGCCAACGGATGGCGCAGAGCCGCCATGTGTACCCGGATCTGGTGAGTTCGCCCCGTCTCGAGATTGACCTCGATGAGCGAAGCTGCCGGGAACATTTCCAGCACCTTGTAGTGGGTGATGGAAGGTTTACCTTCTTGTGTGACAGCGAACTTCCAGTCCGAGTTGGGGTGACGGCCTATAGGTGCGTCAATGGTGCCCTCAGTGGGGTCCGGGTGACCTTGAGCTACTGCGTGGTAGATCTTTTGCACTGTGCGTTCTTTGAAGGCCCGCTTGAGCGCTGAGTACGCCACGTCAGATTTGGCGACCACCATCAGGCCTGAAGTGCCCACATCAAGCCTGTGCACAATCCCCTGGCGCTCAGCTGGGCCCGCGGCTGCGAGAGTCACGCCTGCCGTGGCGAGACCTCCCACCACCGTGGGACCAGTCCAGCCAGGTGAGGGGTGAGCTGCAACTCCCACGGGCTTATCCACCACGGCGAGGTCATCATCCTCATAGATCACGGTAAGCCCACCGGGGACCTCGGGTTCGGGACCTGGTTCGCGGACCTCGGGCAGGTCAACCTCGAGCATGCCGTCATCGAGCCGGTCAGACTTTGCCAATACTGCGCCGTTGATGGTGACGGCACCGGCCGCGACTAAGTCGGCAGCCTTGGTGCGGCTAAGGCCGAGCATGCGTGCGAGCGCGACATCTACTCGCTCCCCCACCAATGCGTCGGGGACTGGAAGGTAGCGGGTCTCAGCCACGAGAGCCGTCGTTGGCCGATGAACCGGTGTCGCCTGGCGTGTCTGACGAGTCTTCTGACGTTGACTCACTCGCAGGAGCCGCGTGCGGTTCGGGCTTGAGAATGGCAGTGCCGCGAAGCGTCATGAGCAAAATGACGGCGGCGGCACCCACGATCGCGATGTCGGCCACGTTGCCCACAAACCAGTTGTTGTAATTAATCATGTCGACCACGTGGCCTTGGCCAAAGGAAGGTGCACGGAACAACCGATCGATGAGGTTACCGATAGCCCCGCCAAGACCAATGCCAAACAGCACCACTACCAGCCCCGGTTGTGCTCGCCGAGCGTAGTAAATGACCCCTGCGGTGATCGCCACCATCACGATAGTCACCACCCAGGTGAAGCCTGCCCCGAACGAGAAGGCTGCTCCTGAGTTGAACACTAACTGCAGTGACAAAAAGTCACCCAAGAGCGGCTGCACCTCGTAAGGGGTGAGCTCAGCTAATGCCCACTGCTTAGTGACAAAGTCAAGAACGATGACTGTGAGCGCGACCAGCCACACGACTGGTCGCCACGTCACCGCCGCTCCTCGCGCTGCTTGCAGGTGACACAGTGCGTCGCACGTGGGAACGCCTGAAGGCGTGCCTTGCCAATGCCCTCTCCACACGTCTGGCAGGTGCCGTACGTGCCTGCGACAACGCGTCGCAGTGCGTCGACGCTCTGCTCGAGCATGTCTCGAGTATTGTTCACGATCGACATCTCTTGCTCACGCTCGAGTGCCGTAGACCCCGCATCAGCTTGATCGTCGCCTGCGCCGTCCGTGGTGTGGAGCAAGTCGTCGAGATCTTCTTCTGCGGTCTGGTGTTCCGCGGCCAGTCGCTCAACGTCAGAGTTGAGGGTCTTCACGATGTCGCGTAACTCAGAAACCTTCCAACCCTCGTCGCCCTCACGGACGCCCAAGAGCTTGACATCGGCAGCTTTGATGTCTGCTGGATCCACGACGATAATCGCCACGTCAGAACCGGTCATTACATATCCTCGAATCTGGTCAGTGGAGTGAGACTAATGCGCTTTGTGCCACATCGCAAAGCGCCACGCCATCCAAAGATGACGTGGCGCCTTGTTTAGTGACGGTTGCGACGACTAATCGACTACTAATTGTGGTCGTTGGGGTCTTGAGGAGACGGCGTTCCGTATACCGAGGCCACGTTGCTTCCCGGGGCCTGGTGCTGCGGTGGCTCGTAACCAGAGGCACCCCATGGGGCAGGCTGCTCACCGCCGCCGGGAGCTGACTGGCCAGCGTTGCCCTGCGGGCGTGCGTTCTCCCACGGGCTTGATGGGGCCGGGGAGCCGAACGATGGCGCAGAGCTGACTGCAGGCGCAGACGCCGAGCTCGGAGCAAAGTCGCTCGCCCCGGAACCTGCGTGGCCGCCGACCGCGCTTGGTGCGCTACCCGCAGACTCGTTCCTGGAGCCGTGGTCGAGGTCGCCCAGGAGGTTCTCGAGGTAGCTCTTGAGACGTCCACGGTAGTCACGCTCGAAGCGACGCAGATCGTCAATCTTGCGTTCGAGCTCACTGCGCTCGTCCACCAGCCGATCCAGACGGTCCTTGGCGTCGACCTCGGCCTGCTCAACAATGGACTCGGCCTTCGCCTTTGCATCGTCGATAAGGCGCTCACGTGCCTCTTCGCCTGCCTGCACGTACTCATCGTGCAACTTCTGTGCCATCGCGAGCATGCCAGTCGCGCTCGGGGGCGTGGGGTCCGTCGCGGCAGCCAGCAGACCACCCTCAGTCGACTCAACCGTCGACGGTGCCGAGGGGGGCGCCACGGGAGCGCCTGCCTGCGCCTGCGCAAGGCGCTTGGCGAGGTCGTCTCGCTCCGCAATCAGTGACGTGACTGTGTGCGCCACCTCGTCAAGAAAGTCGTCGACCTCATCTTGGTCAAAGCCCTCGCGGTACTTCGTCTTAGAGAACGCCTTGTTGAGCACGTCCTCCGCGGTAAGTAAAGCCATGTAAGACCACCTCATATTTCTAGTCGTGGCCGGTGATCCCAGCCAACGCGTCGATATCCGTCACTGTACTCATCTATGGGTATCGGCACCCACCTGAGTCTCTTCACAGGAAACCCGTGATGCGAAGCGACGGGTACAGATACTTCGCGTGCTCAACGGATGGAATACAGCACGTTGTACAAAATCGAGCAACCGAAAAAGAGCACCAAGAATGCGATGTCCAATCGCATGTGCCCCAACTGCACTGGCGGGATGAGCCGGCGCAATAACTTCAGTGGCGGATCTGTCACAGTGAACACTGCTTCGGTCACCACCAGCATCACTCCTTGAGGACGCCACTCCCTCGAGAATGACATCACAAAGCCCAAGATCATGCGTGCGAAAAGCATCAGCATGAACAAAAACAGGGCAAACCGAAGTACCTGGACAACAATTTCCACTTGGTGAGCCTAACCGACGTTAGCGCTCGTTGAAGAACTCGCTCTCCTGCCGAGCGGGGGGTTCGACATCAACACCGATCTCGACGTGCGCAGGGGACAGCAAGAACACTGACGTAGTCACGCGCTCAATCGACCCGTGCAGACCAAATGACAGGCCTGCCGAGAAGTCGACCAAGCGCTTGGCATCTGCATCAGACATCTCAGTGAGGTTCATGATGACCGGTACTCCCTGGCGGAAGGCCTCTCCGATGAGGCGGGCATCGTTGTACGTACGTGGCTTGATGGTTTGGATACGACGCAGGTCAGTAGCCGCCACATTGCTGGCAGGCGTACGGTGACGCTCGGCCCGGGCTGCACTGTCATTCTTGTCGCGAAGGTCTGACACATCGTGCAGGTTTGTCACGGGGGCAAGCTCCTCGTCGGCGTAGTCATACTCCTCGTGTTGACTCACGTCGAAGCCGAGGTACTGGATCGCCTTGCGCATTGCGCTCATCGGTGGCTCCTTTATGGGGTGTGTCGCTATTAGTACGAAGGTAAGCCGGTGGGAGCGGGCCCGAGCGGAGCGACACGCGCATGGCGTGGGACCGTGCCTGCGCTACTCGCACACCACCACTCCTGCAAAACGCCCTGTGAGACCATCCCTGCGATGTGAAAACAGTTCCGCAACCTCAAAGGTGCAAACGTCCCGACGCACCACTTGCTCGACTCCGAGCTCGCCAAGCCTGGCCACAATCGCACGCGGCAAATCCAAAGCGGGCGTTCCCTCTCTCGTGGTGGAGAACGCCTCAGGATGACGCTCGACCACACGTGCGCGCATCACATCGGGCACTTCGTAACAGCGACCGCAAATAGTGGGCCCTAAAGAGGCAGTGAAGCCGCCGCGGGCGTCTGTGCGTGTTCGCCATTCGCGAAGTGCGGCAATCGCGTTGTCAAGAACTCCGAGGTAAAGGCCTTCACGACCCGCGTGAATGGCCGCCACCGCACCTGTCAGCGAGTCATGTAGCAACACGGGCGCACAGTCGGCGGCGATAGCCGCGATGGCGACGCCTACTGTATTGGTCACCAGCGCATCGGCCGTCGGTAGCTGTACGCCCGCTGTACTTACGTACGCCACGGCTGAGCCATGCTCCGCGCTCAGGAACGACACCGGGGAACCCGCGAGCGCACTCACGCGCGCACGGTTGATCGCCACTGCGTCACTCTCGTCACCCACATGGGTAGCAAGGTTGAGCGTGTCATACGGCGGGGCGCTCACTCCCCCGTCGCGGGAAGTAAAGAACGCGCGGACAGGTAGACCCGCGTCGATCATGTTGAGTCTTACCGCAAGAAGTCCGGCACGTCGAGGGCGTCAGCGTCTTTACGCACGCTAGAGGTATCGATTTGGTCCGTCTGCGGTGCAGCCTCAGGTTCGTCGTAGCCGTCCGCATCGATAGCCTGCGGGACGGGCGTAGAAGTCTCCACAGGGGCGTCTACCGGCTCTACCTCTTTGGCCACCGGCGTTGCGATAGCGCCATCGACGGTTCCAAGTGCGCCAGCATTCGAGCGCACGGTCGGAGCTCCCCCGTCAAAGCCGGCTGCGATAACCGTGATGCGCAGCTCGTCCCCAAGCGAGTCGTCAATAACAGTTCCGAAGATGATGTTGGCCTCTGGGTGTGCGGCTTCGCGCACCAGGCGCGCCGCAACTTCCACTTCTTTGATTCCCAGGTTGGAGCCACCCGCGATGGACAACAGCACGCCGTGAGCACCCTCAATCGATGCTTCAAGTAGCGGTGACGAGATTGCCCCTTCAGCGGCCTCAAGTGCGCGGTTCTCACCGCGAGACGCGCTGACCCCCATGAGCGCCGTCCCTGCACCTTGCATTACTGACTTCACGTCGTTGAAGTCCACGTTGATGAGGCCGGGTGTCGTGATCAAGTCAGTGATGCCCTGCACTCCACCCTGCAACACCTGGTCAGCGGCAGCGAACGCGCCCAGCACCGACAAATCTGTGTCAGAAATGTCGAGCAAACGATCGTTCGGAATCACAATGAGGGTGTCAACCTCTTCACGCAAACGCTGAATACCAGCATCTGCTTGATCAGCGCGCCTACGGCCCTCAAATCCGAACGGCCGAGTGACGACACCGACCGTCAGTGCGCCCAGTCCGCGGGCGATTTTGGCCACCACGGGTGCTCCACCGGTCCCGGTTCCACCGCCTTCGCCGGCCGTGACGAAGACCATGTCAGAGCCTTTAAGAGCCTCGGCAATTTCCTCTTCGTGGTCGGCGGCCGCTTGACGGCCAACCTCTGGGTCAGCACCTGCCCCGAGCCCCCGGGTGAGTTCACGTCCAATGTCGAGT
>CAZHTO010000084.1:0-9293 GCA_964535845.1 uncultured Demequinaceae bacterium
AGGGCAGCGCGTACATGAGGACTTTTTGCTGCTTCGCCATGGGGCCTTCGAGAGCGGAGGCCGGCATGTTCTTACGAGTGAGCTGACGCTGAGTAAGGAAGGTAGTCGCCACCATCGCCACAATCAGCAATGCCGAGACGAGCTTGGCCGAGCCACCCTCTGAACTGAAAAAGCTCTCCGAGAGCTGAGCGCCAAAAACCGTCGCGTCGTGCATCTGCTCCGCGAGCTCAGGGGTAAGCCAACCAATTCCCTCGTACGTCCACTCCGACTGGGGGAGAGTGCCATCGACTGGTCGCGTGCGCCAGTTCAACACTCGGAACAATGCGAAGAAGATTGGTGCCTGAACCAGCATGGGCAAGCACGACGACAACGGATTCGCCTTGTGCTTCGAATACAGCGCCATAGTCTCGCGGGTCATGGCCTCACGCGACGCCTGGTCCTTCTTACCTTTGTACTTGGCTTGAACAGCCTTGAGCTCCGGTGCAATGACTTGCATGGCCCTCGACGCCTTGATCTGCTTCACAAACAGCGGGATCAAGATCACTCGGATCGTGACCACGAGGCCAACGATCGCGAGCGTAAATGTGAGGCCTGACTCGGACGGCAGGCCAACGAGTCTCAGTAGCCAATGCCACGACACCATGACGTTGGCCACAATCCACTCGAGTGGATAAAACAGAGCGAAGAAGTCCACTAGTTTCCCTTAGCTATTCATGAAGGACGCCTGTGCGTCCGAGGAAGTCTGTTGCGTGCGCGCCCTGAACAGCGGCTCGCCTTTGGCCGGCACGTCATCAATGCCACCGTGGCTCCACGGGTTGCAACGCAACACCCGCCACGAAGCCATCGCGACACCGCGTATTGCCCCATGAAGCCTCACCGCTTGGAGTCCATAGTGAGAGCACGACGGATAGTACTTACAGCGAGGGCCCAGTAGCGGCGAAATCACCCGCTGATACAGACGAATGATCCCCACCAATACGAGCCCGGGCAACGAAGTCACGGCGCGCACTGCACCACGAAAACCGGAGCGTTCGTTCATAGCTGCCCGCGCATCGGCCGTATTCATGCCTTGGATGCCTTCCGCATCGCAGCCCCCACTGCGTCCATGACATCACTACGCAACCGGTCGAACTCAACCTCGCTAGAGCGGGGGAGAGCGCGCACAACAACCGCAGTTCCGGGAGAAAGCGTAGGCAAAACTTCGCTCATGATCGCTCGCAAACGACGCTTAACGCGGTTACGGATCACGGCACCTCCCACAGCTTTAGATACAGCGAAACCGGCCATGCTCTCCGCATCGCCGGTTTGCCTCGTGTAAACGACTATGGTCGCTCGGCCGCTCCGGGTGCCCTGCCGCATAGTGGACCGAAAGTCCGTAGCGGCAGTCATCCGGAGACGAGCCGGCAGCACCTTAAGCCGACAGTTTGCCGCGCGACTTGCGGCGGCGCGATGCGAGGATTGCACGCCCAGCGCGCGTGCGCATACGGAGACGGAAACCGTGCGTCTTGGCACGCTTGCGGTTGTTAGGCTGGTAAGTCCGCTTGCTCACGGGTCACTCCAGAGAAGAATTTGGGTAGGTCAGAACAGCGCACTAACGTTACGTGCCCATCCGCGCGCGGTCAAATCACCATCCCTGCTTTGGGATGGCGACCCGTAACAAGATAGGCTCCACCATCACGGCCGTCAAGGCGCGTAGCGACACGCCGAGCTACCGTTACATACTGGTAACCAGGTCTCAACCACCTGCGCAATGACGCGAATAAATAATTGAAAGGGGGCGTTGATGGTAACCGATTCTGGCGCAAGCGACATGGATCAAGTGTGGAGCCGAGCTCTTGAGTTACTGCGGGCCAACCCCAATGTCACTGCTCAATATCTGTCGTTCATTCGACTCATCAAACCACTCGCTATTGTCGAGGACAACGTCTTCCTCGCAGTGGCCGAAGAGTTCACCAAGAACTACGTTGAGACCACTATTCGTGAAATCGTCACTCGAGCTCTCGCAGATGCGCTTGGGCGTGACGTACGCATCGCCGTCACGGTTGACTCATCTGTCAAGGCACCAGAGCCCACGCCAGTAGTTGATTACGAACACGAGCGGCGACTCGCACGCCCCGAACCGGTGTCCACTCCTGCTCCCGATGCGGCATACGAAGATCCCCACCTGAATCCCCGCTACACATTCGACACCTTTGTGATCGGCTCATCGAACAGGTTCGCTCACGCTGCAGCCCTCGCTGTTGCAGAGTCACCGGGCAAAACCTACAACCCGCTCTTCATCTATGGAGACTCCGGTTTAGGTAAAACTCACCTTCTACACGCAATCGGTCACTACACACGCCACCTCACACCGCAGACCCGCGTGCGTTACGTCAACTCAGAAGAGTTCACCAACGACTTCATTAACTCGATTCGTGACGACAGATCGCTGACCTTCAAGCGCACATATCGAGAAGTCGATGTGCTGCTCATCGATGACATTCAGTTTCTCCAGGGTAAAGAACAGACACTCGAGGAGTTTTTCCACACGTTCAACGCCTTGCACAACGCCGGCAAACACGTGGTCATCACATCTGATGTCAGTCCACGCAACCTTGACGGCATTGAAGAACGTATGCGCACCCGCTTTGAGTGGGGCCTCATGACAGACGTGCAGCCGCCTGACCTCGAAACCCGTATCGCAATTTTGCGTAAGAAGGCTGCTGCGGATGATGTTCAGGCTCCTGGAGACGTACTGGAGTACATCGCGTCGAACATCACCAGCAACATTCGCGAGCTCGAAGGTGCTCTCATTCGCGTCACCGCCTTCGCCGCTCTCAATAAACAGCCCGTCGACTTGTCACTTGCTCAAGTAGTGCTCAAAGATCTCATCTCTGACGATGATTCGGAGATCACTGCCTCGACCATCATCGGCATCACCGCCGACTACTTTGGCATCTCGATGGAAGAGCTCACTGGCACCAGTCGCAGTCGCGTATATGTCACGGCTCGCCAGATCGCTATGTATTTGTGTCGCCAACTTACTGACCTGTCACTTCCCAAAATCGGTGAGAACTTTGGTGGCAAGGACCACACCACAGTGATGTACGCGGTCAAAAAAGTAGAAGATCAGATCGCTCAGCGACGTCAGATGTATAACCAAGTTAATGAGATCCATGCCCGCATCAAGCAGCAGTCGCGTGGTTGAATCCCACAACTCAGCTCAGGGTCACAAAAAATGTTCTCCCTATCACGCCTGAGTACCTCTTGCACACGTGGGGATAACTCTGTGCATAACGGTGGAGAGAGTCTGGCTAACTCTGGACAACATTGTGAAAAACGTGGAGAGCCTGTGAACGAAAACTTGTCATCCACCGATCTGAATGACAAAAACTACGGTCAACCACAGATCATCCACAATGTGATTCGATCGAATACCAGCGAAGACTGTGGTTATCCCCAGTTTCCACGAGCCCTATAACTACTACCTACTCTTGTTCTCTACATATGACACATGGGACCTTCATTTCCACATCCGGATCGATCTCGCTGCGCGTCGTCGGCACTACGTGCGATGTCGGTTCTGTGGCGTAGTCTGTCGGTCAGTGAACCAAGGAGCACTTGAATGAAATTCACAGTTGACCGCGATGTGCTCGCCGACGCCGTCGCGTGGACCTCACGCGCACTCCCTGCGCGCCCGCCCGTCCCCGTTCTCGCTGGAGTACGCATCACTGCCGATGCCACCGGCGAAGTAACCCTTGCTAGTTTTGACTACGAAGTTTCGGCTCGTGGACAGTTCGCAGCTGATGTTGATGCCGCGGGCGAAGTTCTTGTATCGGGCCGCCTTCTCAAAGAAATTGCTAACGCACTTCCGCACAAACCCGTCGATTTTGAGCTTGATGGAACCAAGGTCTCCGTCACGTGTGGCGCATCGAGATTCACGCTTGCCACCATGCCAGTCGATCAGTACCCCGCACTCCCGGAGTTGCCGGCACATTCAGGCACCATTGACGGCAGTGACTTCCAGCGTGCAGTCGCACAAGTCACGGTTGCAGCATCCCGCGACGAGACTCTGCCCATCCTCACCGGGATTCGCGTAGAGATCGAAGGCGCCAACATTTCTTTACTTGCCACCGACAGGTATCGGCTCGCTCTGCGCGAAATGACATGGAAGCCTTCGGTTGCAGATACGTCTGTGGTCGCATTGGTGCGTGCCCGCACCCTCGCAGACACCGCCAAGGCGTTGGGTGCCGGTGATGTCACGGTCGCCCTGAGCTCCGGCCAGGGTGTCGACTTGATCGGTTTTGAAGCGGCCGGACTCACCACTACTTCGTTGCTGATGGATGGTGACTATCCCCAGGTACGGAGGCTTTTTCCAGAAGAAAGCCCTGTGACCGCAGTCGTGAAAACCTCCGATCTAATCGAGGCTACGCGCCGCGTATCGCTGGTTGCCGAACGCAATTCGTCAGTACGTTTGGCCTTTGCTGAGGGTGAGGTGACCCTCGACGCTGGGCAAAGTGACGATGCTCAGGCATCAGAGGCCCTTGAATGCCAACTCGACGGTGACGCCATTACGGTCGCGTTCAACCCCCAGTACCTGCTTGATGGCCTAGGTGCGCTGTCAACTGAGTACGTGCGACTTGGTTTCACACAGGAAACTAAGCCTGTCGAGTTTGTGGGGCTGCGCGAGCCAGGCGGCGAACTAGTAGACGACTTCCGTTACCTATTGGTGCCCATCCGCACTTCGTCGTGACGTGCGCGTTACCCAGCTTCATCTGACGGACTTCCGCTCGTACGCGGACCAGGAGATCGAGTTCGGTCCCCGAGTCACAACGTTGGTGGGCCGTAACGGGCAGGGTAAAACCAATGTCGTCGAGGCGGTCCGGTATTTGTCGACACTGTCGTCGCACCGTGTGGCAGCTGAGGCCCCACTTATCCGCCAGGGTGCTGAGCGCGCAATTATCCGTGCCCGAGTCGAAAAGTCGGGTCGCTCGCTGGCGATAGAAGTCACACTGAACCCTGGTAAAGCAAATACCGCGCGCATCGGCCGCGGAGTAGCAAAACCGCGAGACATCTTGGGAGTGCTCCGCACCGTGGTGTTCGCACCAGAGGATTTGGCGCTAGTAAAGAGCGACCCCGCAGGTAGACGCGTCTTTATGGACGAGATTTGTATGGCATTGCAACCCGCTTTGGCCGGGGATCTCGCGGATTATGACCGCGTGTTGCGCCAACGGTCGTCGATGCTGAAAACCGCTAAGCATGCACGGGGCGACCTGACCATGCTTGATATATGGGACGAAAAGCTCGCGGATTTGGGTGGCCGCATTATGGCAGCGCGAATCAAGGCGATTACTTCGCTCGCTCCGCATGTGGCAGCTGCGTACCAGGCGGTCGCTCCCGACGGAGGCGACTGTGTAGTGAGCTATTCGACGCGGCTTATGGAAGACAAAAATTCAGCGGCCGATGCGGGTGTCAATAGCAACGCAGCGGACTTGGGTGCGGCGTTGCTGGGCAAATTTCAAGAACTGCGGAACCAAGAGATCGATCGCGGGGTCACGTTATCGGGGCCGCACCGCGACGACCTTGATATTCAACTAGCAGGGATGCCAGCAAAGGGTTACGCCAGTCACGGCGAGTCGTGGTCATGTGCGCTTGCGTTGAGGTTGGGTTCATATGAGCTCCTCACGCAAGATGATGGTCCAGACTCTGACGCCGACGGCGAGCCGGTGCTGATTCTTGATGACGTGTTCGCCGAGCTTGATACCGGCAGGCGCGATGCTTTGGCTGGGCGACTTACTGATGCGAGTCAAGTACTCATTACCGCTGCTGTTGCGCAAGATGTTCCTGAGGAACTGCGTGGCGAAGTGCTTACCGTGGCTGACGGGAAGGTGGCTGGTCATGACTGATGACGCGGCGCCCACTCCCATTCCTGATGATCCTGTTAGCCCGAAACCTCGCAGAGACCTCGCTGCCTCAGGCCAAGCGTTGGCGAGAGAAGCAATGGAGCGTGCCCGCGCATCGGCCCGTCAACGTGGTGCCTATCGCACTTCTCCGCGAGCCGGGCGCCGTACCAAAGAAGAAAAACGCCGAGTATCACGACCCTTCAGCCCCGGACGCGACCCAGCCGTGATGTCTGAAGCTGTTGACGCGCTGCTGAGGCGCATGGGCTGGACCGAACAAATTGAAGTCTCAGGGGTGACCGGTCGGTGGCGCGAAGTGGTGGGCGATCAAATTGCGGACCACTGTGAACCGGTCACATTTGACGAGGGCGTGTTGACGGTCAAAGCCAGCTCGAGTGCGTGGGCAACGCAACTGGGCATTATGTCGGGGCAGATCCGACACCGCATCAATGAAGAGTTTGGCCGCGAGATTGTGCGTGAGCTGAAGGTTTTGGGGCCGGCGGCGCGCACGTGGCAGCGCGGCCAACGGCGCGTTCCTGGCCGCGGACCGAGAGACACCTACGGGTAGCCTCAAAAGTCAAGGCCCACCAGTTATCCCCAGAGTGCCCTGAATAGCGCCAGATCGCCCCTAAAATCGACTAGAATGATCGCTAGTACGTCGGGAGGCGTTAGCGCTCCTGAGAACCGCTTGAAAGGCGAAATCTGTGCCCCAGAATCCCACGCCCGCGGAAGAGCCTGCCTACGGTGCAGAAAACATCACCGTATTGGAAGGTCTTGAGGCGGTACGCAAGCGACCCGGAATGTACATCGGCTCCACCGGTGAACGCGGCCTTCATCACCTCGTATACGAGGTAGTCGACAACTCAGTTGATGAGGCTCTCGCTGGTCACTGCGACGCGATTGGCATCACCCTTCTCCAGGATGGCGGGGTGCGCGTGGTCGACAACGGTCGCGGTATCCCCGTCGACATGCACCCCACTGAGAACCGGCCCACAGTCGAAGTGGTGATGACGATCCTGCACGCCGGCGGAAAATTCGGCGGGGGTGGCTATGCCGTGTCTGGTGGATTGCACGGCGTGGGCATCTCAGTGGTGAACGCACTGTCGAGCCGCGTCGAAACCGTAGTCAAGCGCCAAGGATTTGTGTGGAAGCACCACTTTGCTGATGGCGGCAAGCCGCAAGGCACGCTCGAAAAGGGCGAGGCGACAGACGAGACTGGAACACAGCAGACGTTCTGGCCTGACGCAGAAATCTTTGAAACTACCGAATTCGACTTCGAGACGCTGCGTGCGCGCTTTCAGCAGATGGCATTCCTCAACAAGAGCCTCGCCATCACCATTACGGATGAGCGCCCTGAACACATCGCGGCGGAGGACGACCCGGAGTCCGAAGAGCAGCCCACTTCACGTTCAATCACTTACCGCTATGACGGTGGCTTGGTCGACTACGTCACTCACCTGAACACCACTAAGAAGTTGGATCTCGTACACGACGACGTGATCTCACTGGAAGCAGAAGACACCGAGCGGAAAATCTCGCTCGAAGTCGCGATGCAGTGGACCAACGGTTACTCAGAGGCGGTCTTCACATACGCGAACACCATCGCGACAACTGAAGGTGGTACTCACGAAGAGGGCTTCCGCGCTGCGCTCACGTCCCTCGTGAACCGCTATGCGCGCGACAAGTCGCTGCTCAAGGAGAAAGACGAGAACCTCACTGGTGACGATGTGCGTGAAGGCCTCACCGCCGTGTTGTCCGTGAAACTTGGTGAGCCGCAGTTCGAGGGTCAGACCAAAACCAAGCTGGGCAATACCGAGGCGAAGACTTTCGTGCAACGAATTGTCAATGAGCGACTCACTGACTGGTTTGACGCACACCCCAACGAGGCCCGCGAAATTATTCGCAAAGCAATGCAGGCCTCGCAGGCGCGCATGGCTGCTCGAAAGGCGCGCGAAGCCACACGTCGCAAGGGCCTACTCGAGTCCGGCGGCATGCCAGGCAAGCTACGGGACTGCTCGTCCAAGGATCCGACACTGTCGGAGATCTTCTTGGTCGAGGGTGACTCGGCAGGCGGCTCGGCTGTGCGCGGGCGCAACCCCGAGTTTCAGGCAATTTTGCCGCTCCGCGGAAAGGTGCTGAATGTCGAGCGCGCCCGCCTGGACAGGGCGCTCGGTAACGCAGAGATCCAGGCGTTGTTCACCGCTTTCGGGTCAGGCATCGGTGACGAGTTTGACCTCGACAAAGCCAGGTACCACAAGATTGTATTGATGGCCGATGCGGACGTTGACGGCCAGCACATTCGCACCTTGCTGCTGACGGTGCTGTTCCGCTACATGCGGCCACTCATCGAGGCAGGCTTTGTGTACTTGGCCCAACCACCGCTATACCGCATCAAGTGGTCGAACTCCGATCACGAGTATGTTTTCTCTGACCGAGAGCGAGACGCGGTCTTGAAGGATGGCTTGGCCTCGGGGAAGAAGATTCCTAAGGACAACGGCATTCAGCGTTACAAGGGACTTGGTGAGATGGACTACCAAGAGCTGTGGGAAACCACGATGAACCCCGAGACCCGCACGTTGATGCAAATCACTATGGACGACGCCGCACTTGCGGACGAGACCTTCTCCACCTTGATGGGCGAAGACGTCGAGTCCCGCCGCAACTTCATCCAGCGCAATGCGAAGGACGTGAGATTCCTTGACATCTGAGATCCACAACCACGGACGGATCGACCAGGTCGATCTCAATGTCGAGATGCAGCAGTCGTACCTTGACTACGCGATGTCGGTCATTGTGGGCCGCGCACTTCCGGATGTACGTGACGGAATGAAGCCGGTTCACCGTCGCGTGATTTACGCGATGTACGACGGCGGCTACCGACCTGACCGCGCCTTCTCCAAGTGCACCCGCATCATCGGTGAAGTGATGGGTAACTATCACCCCCACGGTGACACTGCCGTATACGACACTTTGGTGCGCATGGTCCAGGACTGGTCGCTGCGCTACCCGCTCGCTGATGGTCAAGGTAACTTCGGTTCCCCAGGTAACGACCCGGCAGCTGCGCACCGGTATACCGAAGCTCGCATGGCTCCTATCGCACTCGAGTTGGTGCGCGATATTGACGAAGACACCGTCAATTTCCAGGACAACTACGACGGTCGAACGCAAGAGCCGACGGTGCTCCCATCGAGGTTCCCCAACCTGCTGGTTAACGGTTCGGCAGGTATCGCGGTCGGAATGGCCACCAACATTCCGCCGCACAACTTGCGCGAAGTCGCCGCCGGCGTGCAGTGGCACCTCGATCACCCAGAAGCTTCAAGGGAAGAGCTCACCGAGGCTCTGATTGAGCGCATCAAGGGACCAGACTTCCCCACGGGCGCCATGATTCTTGGACGTCGCGGCATCGACGAGGCG